>CAZEVX010000158.1:0-7887 GCA_964515705.1 uncultured Verrucomicrobiota bacterium
CGTCAGGCGCACGGCGGAATCGGTCTTGTTGACGTGCTGGCCGCCGGCGCCCGAGGCGCGGTAGACGTCCACGCGCAGGTCTTCCGGCTTGATCTCGATCGCGTCGAGGTCCTCGGCCTCCGGCAGTACGGCGACGGTGGCCGTCGAGGTGTGGATGCGTCCGGCGCTCTCGGTGACCGGGATGCGCTGGACGCGGTGGGTGCCGCCCTCGAACTGCAGGGCGCGGAAGACGTCCTCGCCGCGGATCGCGCAGACGAACTCCTTGTAGCCGCCGGCCTCCGAAAGGCTGGCGCTGATGCATTCGGCCGTCCACCCGCGGCGCTCGGCGAAGCGCAGGTACATGCGGGCCAGGTCGCCGGCAAACAGCGCGGCTTCGTCGCCGCCGGTCCCGGCGCGGATTTCCAGGATCGCGTTGCGCCGGTCGTCCGGGCTGCCCGGCTGGAGTTCGGCCAGCAGGGCGCGCTCGGCGGCCGACAGCGCCGCTTCCATGGCGGGGAGTTCCTCGGCGGCCAGCGTCTTGAGCTCGGGATCGGTGTCCGCCGACGCCGCCAGGGCCCGGTGCTCGCGGATGCTCCGCTGCAGGCGGGCAATGGCGTCGGCCCGGTCCTGGATTTTCTTCAGGCGGGCGTGCGATCTCAGCAGGTCCCGGAGATTCTGCCGGGGCTCCGCGGCCGCCGCCAGCCGGGCTTCGAGGTCGGCCAGGCGGGCCGTCAGCGCGTCGAGGAAGGCGGGGGCGAGGTCCATGGGCGTCGGCCATAGGACCGGATGGGCGCCGGCCGCGCCGCGCGCGGGACGCAAAAAGGGCCAGGCGGCGCGCGCGCCGGACCCTGGCCCATGGCCGTCGGCAACCCTACTTCTTGGCGTAGCGCTTGCGGAACTGCTCCACGCGGCCGGCGGCATCCACGAGCTTGGACGTGCCGGTGTAGAACGGGTGGCACGCCGAGCAGGTGTTGATGTTCATGCTCTTGACCGTCGAGCGCGTCTGAACCACGTTGCCGCAGATGCAGGTGATCGTGGCCGGGCCGTACGACGGATGGATTTTCTCTTTCATCCCCAAGTCCTCCCCAAAGGCGTGAAAGGTAAAGTTAACCACAGGTGCCGGCGACCGGCAAGCGGTTTTTCTGCGGTGTTCTTCGCGGGGGTGTAGGACAGGGATGTTGATGCAGAATGATTTCAGCCTTGCGCTTGTCTTTTAAGGTCGTGTCGAAGAATACCAGGTCCACTTCCGCAAACAGATCATGGCGCGACGGCAGACATGGGGAACTATTCCGCAGCGTGGTGGCGGCGCGGGCGGGGTTTACCGTCCGGGCCGTGCGTTTGGCGATAGCAGGCAAAGTCCATCATGCTTTTGCCTTCCTGGATAAAGGCGAGTGTCCGGGCGGCGGGATCGCCGACCGGCACGACGTGCAGGGGCAGGAGAGGCCAGAGCGTACGGTCATCGCAGCGATACAGTTGAAACAGCTCGTCCAGGGCCCGGCCCAGGGCGGGCGTGGCAACCCCGCCGTGGGCCTGGAGCTCGGCGTCGATCCGCGCCCGCAGCAACACCTGGCGCCAGCGCCAGGCTCGCCGGGCGTAGGGCGTCAGCGCCCGCTCCAGATACGCCAGGCTGTCCCACGCCGCCTCCGCGTGCTCCAGGTGTTCCGCGGTCATGCGCTCCACCGGTTTCCCGGCGCAGCCGTGCACGCCCGCTTGTTCCAGCCAGGCGAGGGCCTGCGCGATCGCGGGCGCGTGGTCGCGCGAAAACTCGGACGCCGCATAGGCTTCCACCATCGCCTCCGGACGGCGGCTGCCGTCCCAGCACCATTGGGCCCAGAACACCTTGTTGAGATCCTCGTAAAGCCCTTCCGAATAGGGCGCCCCCCCCTCGACCACGCTCCGCTCCAACGCGAACTGCGTGTGCAGAAACGCCGGCATCGGATTGGCGCCGAACCCGCCCCAGGGCGCGCCGGTTCGCATGCTGATCTCCGGGAAACTGACTACCGGGCGGGCCAGCTTCCGCTCCAGCAGGCGCCGCGGGAAATACCCGTTCACAAAGGCGCCGTCGGCCATGACCAGGTCTACCCAGTCCAGGCCCGTCTCGAGCTGGTCATACAGCGCGTCCCACTCGCCCAGGTCCCCCTGCTCGTAGTCGAAGTACCAGGCCGACAGGATCACCTTGCCGCTTGGGAACCGTTGCCGGAACAGGCGCGCCCAGTCGTTGCTGATGGTCAGGAATCCGCGCGCGCCCCAGGGATGACAACCGGCGCAGCGGCAGCCGCCGCCGTCATACGGCCAGAGCACGACATAATCCAGGTGGTCAAATTGCGCGAACAGCTCCTCCGCCTGCTGAAGCAGAAGACGCCGGCCTTCCGGTTTCGACGGGCAGAGTTCCGTGCCCCAGTTGCGGGGCACGGCCCCTTCGTAGCGCAGCGTTTCCGGCGACGTGCTATAGGCATCATTCACCTGGACCAGCAACGTTGTGTTCATCCCGACGGCGCGCGCCGCCGCGAACAGCCGTTGCATGCGGCCGATAAAGGCCTGGGCCTCCGGATCCCGAATACCGGAAAAGAAAAACATGTGAAACACCAGCGCCAGGTTATTGATCCCCCACAGCGCCAGGTCCTCGATATACGCGCAGACCTCTTCGAGCGGCGCGTTCTGGTACCAGTTGTAATTGTGGATCGCGAAGTACATGCCCCGAAACGACTTCTCCGGCGCGCTGGCCGCGCGCGCGGCGGCCAGGCGCGGCGAGCCGCCGGCAAAGCGGCAGTCGCGCGCGAACTGGCCGCACCCGTAAAGAATCCCCGTGCTGCTGCCGCCCACAATCCTGGCCGCCGTGTCGCTCGGCCGCTCGAGGCGGAACGCCTCCGGCTTCAGATGGACATCGCACCGCAGGTCCACCGCCAGCGCGGAACCGTCGAGAACGGCCGGCGCGCGGGTATGCAACGCTGCCTGACGGGCCAGCTCGCGGCGCAGCAGCTCGGCCGCGCGCGCGGCCAGGGCATCCGACGGGGTCGTTGTAATCTTCATGCGCGGATCACTCCATGGTAAAGGCGGTTGGCGCATCGCCGGCTTCCATCTGGATGGCATCAATCCACACCACGGCATCCTTGTTGAAGGTGCCCAGGAACACCAGCGTGGGGCCTCCCGCCCGGACGGTGCCCGAGAACCAATACCGTTTCCAGTCCCGCGTCAGGGTCCAGGGCGGGATCGGCTTCGGCGGCGTCATGTCCCCGGTCACGAAGACCAGGAACGGTTCGCCTTCCCGCGCAGCCCGCGCATACACGGAAAAGACATATGGCGTCGGTCGGCTCAATGTCGGAAGATAGCAGACGCCGGTGGTGATACGCCAGCGCTCGTGGGGGGCTTCGCCGGACTTGAATTGGTGTTGCAGGCGCAAGCAGACATTCCCGTGAAAGGGGGCATTCGTGTCCGGCCCCCACAGCGCCCCCGGCGCGCCCACCAGCGGCCAGGTGAGGTACATGCTGGGCCGGATATAGTCCGGCTCGCCCGGATTGCTCATGAGTTCAAACGAGGGATTGGGCATCACGTTGCGGCGGCGGCTGATGCGGTCCACCGGCCACCGGGGTTCCGGCGGCGTCTCCGCGGGGAACGCGCGGGTCGCCACCGTGATGCGAAGGGGCGGATGCCCCGCGGCGGGCGGGCCGCGCGCCCCGTCGCGCAGGGGCAGATCATAGGCCCGCACCCCGTAGCCTTCCAGGCGGTCCTCGAACGCCGCGCCGCGCCAGGCGCAGGACCGGCCGTCAAACAGGCCCGTCGCGGGCCGTCCCGCGTCGAGGCCCGGGGTATCCGCCGATCCTTCCACGCGGATTGTTGTCGCCGCCGGATGGCGGGCGCTGTTGGCGGCCAGCAGGACGTAGCGTCCGTCCGGATGCCGGAACAGGCGCGCCTGCACGTCCGGGAACAGGCGTCGGTCGGCGTCCAGGACGCCGGGGCTATACCGGACCTGCTGCGGAACGGCCGGCGCGGTCACGGCCGGCCCCAGGACCCTCATGTGCCCGGCCAGTTCGCTCAGCGTGTCCCATCCCGTCTGGGTATAGAGCGCATGCAGGGTGAAATAGGCAAGCGCCTTGGCGCCGTGAATCAGCGCCAGATAGGTCTGGCAGTTCTGTTCTTCGGGACGCAGGGTTCTGGGCGTGCGCTTGGCTTCCATGCACAGCGCCAGGGGCACGAACAGCACAGCCTTGTGCTCGCCCGCCGCCCGGCGCGCCAAGGCGATCGTCTGCTGCGCCACGAAATTGGGGGTCCCGTACTCGAACCGGTCCCAGCCCGGGTAGATGTACGCGTCATACGCCAGGATGTCGCCCCAGCGCGTCCACTGCTCGCCGGACGGAATATGACCGGCATATAACAGGATCACGGGATGATACGGATCCGTGTTCAGGACGTCCTGGTAAAACCGTTCCGCCACGGCGATGCGGGCATGGGGATTCCGCAGGTTCGGCTCATCCACGTTATACTGGGCCAACAGGTTCGGGGCCGCGCGCCCGACGGCCCAGTTCTGTCGCAGGGCTGGCAACTGCCGGGCATAATCCGCCAGGGCTATGTCTACTTCCTCCGGCTTGGAGAATACCCCGTTGGTCTTGACTGGGGGATAGGGTTGAATGTCGGTCGTCCAATCCACCACCATCAGGCCGCAGCGGCGGGTGGCGTCGAGGAACGCGCGATATTCGGCGGGGGATCTGTCCGCGTCCGCCAGTTGTCCTTCCCACACGAGCGTGTTGAACCCGGCCACGGCGATCCGTCGGAAGGTATCCTCGTCCCGGCTGGTCAACCCCAAGGCATACAGGCCGAAGGGAAAAAACGGACGGCCATCTTTCAACAGGACGCCGTTGACCCGATCGATGTTGACCTCGCAGCCGGGATTCGGCGCCAGTTTGACCAGTTCCGCCGACACTCCTGCCAGCCGGGCGCCATCCGCGCCGACCCATTCGACGGTTAGCGGATGGCGGCCCACCGTCACATCCTTCAGCGGCAGGCGCACCCGCGCCTCCGGGGCGGAACAATCCGCTGCCCCCAGCGTGTGGCCGCCCTGATCCTTGACCTGGACACGCATCCCCCGAAGCGCCTCCGGGGACCCATGCAACCGGTACACCACCACGGCCTCCGATGCGTCCGTGTAATAGGAGCGATCGAGCCAGGCATCAAACGTATCCAGCGCCTGCATGGCCGCCTCGTCCAGCAGGCGCGACACGAAGGCGCCGCCGTGCTCGGCGTCCTCGACCCAGATCACCGCCGTCCGGCGCCCGGTGGTCCGCAAGGGCACTGCCACGCCGGCGGTCTGTTGCTGGTTCGCGGCCAGCGCGTTCGTCTGGCGGGTTTCCTGTTCGGTCGCGCCCACCGGGCGATCCCGCACGCGGAGCACCGCCTCGCCGCCGGCGTTGCCCGTCTCCCGGAGCGTGACCATCAGTTGGTACTCCGGCCGGCCTTCGCCGGCATGCGAACCGTGCACCTGGATGGTTTCCATGGCCGGCAGAAACAGCGCCGGGCTCTCGGAGTCCGGCCGAATGCCTTGCAGCCGCCCAAAACATTCCGGCTCGTTGTAGCTGCGCGCCACGGGCGCCCAGCAGGAACATTGCCGCTCTTCCGCCATGCGGACGCCGGCGGCGTCGAAGATTGGCGTCACCCGGTTGACGCACAGGTTCAGCCGCGCGGCCGACCAATCGCATGGCGGTTGACGCTGATACCGGCTGATCCGATGCAACGGGAAGGCCAGTTCCGCGTTCCAGCCCGTCTCCGTCATGCGGGTGGCCGACCGCCAAGGGGTCGGTTCGTCCGCCAGGTCGCGGCCGTCCGGCAGCCGCACCATGTCGGCCTTGATGTTGGCAGCGTTCAACTGGTAGTGGACGTAAAAGGCCCCGGCCGATCCCGGATCGAGGGAGACCTCGACCGCATCGTCCCAAGCCACGGCGCCGTCCTGCTCGAACACGGTCTGCTTGAGGTGCGCGGGGGCCGGGTGCCGGACCTCGAAGGCCACGTAGAGCCAGTTCGAATCCCGGGCAACGTACGCCAAGTGTCCCCCTGGCGTGTCCGGGTGCTCGACGACCGGGAAATTCGTCACGACCGCCGCCGTGCGCCAGCAGGCGTCGGTCAGCACGCCGTCCAGGAAAGGCGCTGGGGCGCAGGCCGGCGCCGTGAGGGTCGGCGGCGGCGGGGCGGCCGCCGCCGCGGCGGCCCCGGCGTCCGCGGCCAGGGACGAGGCGACGACCAAGCCCATGACCATCCTCCCCGAGGACTGCCAGACCGTGCGTAGATTCATCTTGGGCTCCGCGCCGTGGGACGACCCGCCCGCAGCAAGTAGTCCAGAACCCGCGCCAGCAGGCCGTAGAGCTTGCCGCGATCGCCATAAAACCCAGCCAGCGTTTCCCCGATGCCCATGGGCCCGAAATACGCGTAGGGCCGGGCCGGGTGCAGGGCCAGGGCGGGGAGCACGGTCTGTTCCGGAGGATACCAGACGCCCGCCAGGACCTTCCAGCCCGGGGCGACCCGGTCCGTTTCCCAGCAGGTCTCCGTGATGGGTTCATGCAATTGGTAATCGCGGGTGATAGGGTGGTCCACGTCCGTGATTGTCAGCCATTGTTTTTCGAGGGGGGGTATGGTCGCGTGCTCGCACAGCCCGAAGCGCCGCAGTCGCGCGGCGGGCGAGCGCTGAGCGCTGCGCGGGTAGCACCCGATGATGGAGCTCCGGTAGAGCGGCTGGTAGAGCAGATGGCCGCGGCGGTCGCGGAGGTAATCCACGCGTCGCCCGAAGGCGTCGGCGCCCAGCACCAGCAGCGCCCCGCCCCGCGCGAGGTGCCCGAATAGGCTCTGGAGTTCCCGTTCCGTGGAATATTCGGCGTGGTTGCCGAGGATCACGAGGCGGTACGACGCCGGCGCCACGGCGCCGCTGTCGAGGTCCTCTTCCCCGCAGCAAGCGAGGCGCAGGCCGTGGCCGGCGGCGAAGCGGCTGACGGCGTCCAGCGGCCCGGCGTCCAGGCGCATAAAGCCGCTGGGCATGTTGTTGTAGTAGTGCGTCTGCGGCGGGTAGCGGAACGAGGGGGGCACGTCGTCCTGCGGGTCCGAGATGCCCTCCATCAGCTGGGCGCTGTAGCTGTAGGACCAGGGGAACCCGTGCTCGATCCCGTGGTAATGTCCGTTCATGGCATAGCTGCGCCAGGCGTTAGTCGGGAGCACGTAGAGGATGTCGCCCGGCCGGCCCCGGGGCGGGCGCCGGATGCAGAGCGCGGACAGCACGTGCGCCGAAGACTGCACCGTGACCTGATACACCCCGGAGGCCGCCGGCAGCGTGAGCGCCTGTCCGTGCACCGGCCCGCGCGGGCGGAACGCCGCCGGCCGGCCAAGGGGCCGCGCGTCGAGCCGGAGGCGGGACCGGACCGTGAGGCGGCAGGGCCGGCCCCGGCAGCCCAGGACGAAGAGGCGCGGCGCGCTCGCGCCCGACAGGGGCGCGACCGCGATGCGCGCCGTGCGCAGGGGAACCCCCGTGTGGGCCGCATATTCCACGGCGTCCTGCCACCAGAACCGGCGCGACGACGGCGTGTAGGCCGCGAGCTCGAGTTCCTCCGGCCAGGACCCGGCGCCGGGCGCGCGCGTCCGTAGGCGGAAAGTGAACTGGCGGCCCCGGTTGTTGACAATATCCAGGCGTTGCCGCTCCGAGCGGCCGCGGTGCAGGATCGCCAGCGCGCGGCCCCGGCCGTCGTGGAACGCGGCCAGGTTGGCGTAGCCGCGGATGTCGTACCACGAGCCTTCCGGCCCGCCCCGCCGCCGGTCGCCCTCCAGCACGCGCGGGTCGGCCGGGTCAAACGCCCGGGCGTAAAACGACACCCGATCCCGCGCCGCGCGCGTCAGGGGAAAACAGGCGGCGACGTCCTGGTAGACCAGGAAGCCGGT
>CAZEVX010000159.1:0-7831 GCA_964515705.1 uncultured Verrucomicrobiota bacterium
CTGTGCGGCCCTACCCATGCCGGGCAACGCAGGTAGGGCGGGACAGCCTTGTCCCGCCGCCGCTGTCCCGCCCACTGAGGAAGGACGGTGTCGGGAACATAGCCGGCCCGCGTGGGGGTTGCCCACGGATTATGGGCAAGGCGAAAAACCGCTTGACGCTCCGGCGCGCCGCCGCTAGGATGTCTCCCATGAACGCCGTGTTGGCCATCGTGGTTCTGGGGGTCGTTATCGGGATCGGCCTGGCGCTGCGGCGCCGGGTCGCCGGGCGGCCCTGCACGGTGGCCCCCGGCGGCGGTTGAGGCCCAGGCCTCGGCTGCCGGGCGCGTTCCGACCCACCGTGAAACAACGGTGGGTTTTTTCGTTTCCGGCGGGTATAGTGCCCGCCGGCTGAAGCCGAGACGCGGAAGGAGGCGGAGCGCCATGCGCACCGGAGTGGAATGCCTGATGGACGGCCTGCGGAACGCCGGCGTCAAAACGATCTTCGGGCTGCCCGGCGGGTCGGTCCTGGACATTTTCGCCCGCCTGTACCACGAGCCGTTCCAGTTCGTGCTCGCGCGCCATGAGCAGGGCGCCACCCACATGGCCGATGGTTACGCCCGCGCCACCGGCCGCACCGGCTGCTGCCTGGTCACCTCCGGCCCGGGCGCCACCAACGCCGTCACCGGCCTGGCGACCGCCTACATGGATTCCGTGCCGCTGGTCTGCGTCAGCGGGCAGGTCCCCTCCCACATGATCGGCAATGACGCCTTCCAGGAGGCCGACACCACTGGCATCACGCGGCCGGTGACCAAGCACAACTACCTCGTGCGCAACGTGGACGACCTGCCGCGGATCGTCGCGGAGGCGTTCTACATCGCCGGCACCGGCCGGCCGGGCCCGGTGCTGATTGATATCCCCAAGGATGTGCAGCGCGCCACGACCAAGGCGCCGCCGCCCGAGGGCGTCTCGATCCGCGGCTACAATCCCACCACCCAGGGCCATCCCAAGCAGATCGCCCGGCTGGCCGAGGCCATCAACAAGGCCCACAAACCCCTGCTGTACGTGGGGGGCGGGGCGATCGCCGCCAACGCCGCCGCCGAGGTGACGGCCCTGGCGCGCAAGGCCCAAGTGCCCGTGACCACCACGCTGCTGGGCCTGGGCGCCTTCCCGGAAACCGATCCCCTGGCCCTGCGCATGCTCGGCATGCACGGCAGCGTGACGGCCAACTACGCCACGCACCACTGCGACCTGCTGGTCTCGGTGGGGGCGCGCTTCGACGACCGGGTGACCGGCAAGATCGCGGAGTTCGCCCCGCGCGCCGTGGTGGCCCACATCGACATCGACCCCAGCGCCATCTCGAAGAGCGTCCCGGCCGACATCCCCGTCGTGGGCGACGTCAAGCAGGTCCTGGCGGCCCTGATCCCGCTGGTCGAACCGCGCGAGCGCACCGAGTGGCTGGCCCAGGTCCAGGAGTGGAAGCAGAAACACCCGTTCGCCTATCCCCGCCAGGGCCATACGGTCATGCCGCAGTTCGTCATCGAGCAGGTCTACGCCCTGACCAAGGGCGAGGCGATCATCGTCACCGAGGTCGGCCAGCACCAGATGTGGGCGGCGCAGTATTATCCCTTCACCCAGCCGCGCACCTTCATTTCGTCCGGCGGCCTGGGCACGATGGGGTTCGGGCTGCCGGCGGCCATCGGCGCCCAGATCGGGCGCCCCGACAAGCTGGTCGTGGATATCTCCGGCGACGGGTCGGCCCAGATGAACTTCCAGGAGCTGGTCGTGGCCGTCGAGCACCGCGTGCCCATCAAGGTTGTGATCCTCAACAACGGATACCTCGGCATGGTGCGCCAGTGGCAGGAGATGTTCTACCGCAAGGAATACTCGGCCACCTGCCTCGGCCAGTCCGGGCGCGGACGGAACGAGGCCATCCCCGACCGGCCGGACCGGCCGTACCTGCCGGATTTCGTTAAGCTGGCCGAGGCCCACGGGGCGCTGGCGCTGCGGGCGGCCGCCCGTGACGAGGTGGTCCCGGCGCTCGACCGGGCCTTCCGCGCCGACGGCCCGGCCGTCGTGGAGTGCATCGTGGAGCGCGACGCCAACGTCCTGCCGATGGTGCCGGTGGGCGCCTCGTTGACCGAAATGATCCACAGTATGGCCTGAGAAGCTGTGAAATAATCGCCCGGTGCGGGCACCGGGCCTACAACAAGGGGCGAACCGTCTAGGAAAACTGTAGGCTGCCTGCCCCACCTGAGGCGGGCAAGCCTCACGCGGTGTCCGCCGTCCGCATCCGCGAGTCTGCCATGAAGCATATTCTGTCCGTGCTCGTCGAAAACCAGCCGGGAGTGCTGGCGCGCGTCATCGGCCTGATCTCCGGGCGGGGCTTCAACATCGACAGCCTCAACGTGGCGCCCACCCAGGACGTCGGCATGTCCCGCATCACGATGACCGTGCCGGGCGACGACCGCGTCATGGAACAGGTGACCAAGCAGCTCAACAAGCTGGTCGACGTGATCAAGGTCCACGACCTGACCGGCGTGCCCTGCGTGGACCGCGAGTTGGCCCTGGTCAAGGTGCAGGTGACGCCCAAAACCCGCGGAATGCTCGCGGACCTGGCCGCCCTGTTCGGCGCCCGCGTGCTGGCCGTGCGGACCGGCGCCCTGATCCTGGAACTGACGGGCGCGACCGAGGACCTGGACCAGTTCGTCGAACAACTGCGGCCGCATGGCATTCTCGAGAGTTCCCGCAGCGGCGTGATCGCGGTCGGCAAGGCGGACGCCTGAGGCGGCACGGGAGAACCCCACCATGACGACAACGGACAAACGGCGGGTGCTGATTTTCGACACGACGTTGCGGGACGGCGAGCAGTGCCCGGGCGCCAGTCTGAATCACCGCGAAAAGATGGAGATCGCCCAGCAACTGGCGCGGCTGAACGTCGATGTCATCGAGGCGGGCTTCCCGGTGGCGTCGCCGGACGATTTCCGGGCCGTGCAGGCCGTCGCCGAAACCGTCAAGGGCCCGCGCATCGCGGGGCTGGCGCGCTGCGTCGACCGGGATATCGAGCGCTGCGCCGAGGCCGTCGGCCCGGCCGGCGACCGCGCCCGCATCCACGTCTTCCTGGCGACCTCGCCGATCCACCGCACCCACAAGCTGCGCAAGGACAAGGCCGAAATCCTCAAGCAGGCCGTCGCCGGAGTCGCCGCCGCGCGGCGCCTGTGCGCCGACGTCGAGTTCAGCCCGGAAGACGCCTCGCGCACGGAACCCGACTACCTGGCCGAGGTCGTGGGCGCGGTGATCGACGCCGGGGCCGCGACGGTCAACATTCCCGATACGGTCGGCTACGCCATCCCGACCGAGTTCGGCGCCCTGATCGCGGGGCTCTTCGAGCGGGTGCCCAACATCGGGCGGGCGGTGATCAATGTCCATTGCCACAACGACCTCGGCCTGGCGGTCGCCAACTCGCTGGCCGCCCTGCAGGCCGGGGCGCGCGGCGTGGAGTGCACGATCAACGGGCTGGGGGAACGGGCGGGCAACTGCGCCCTCGAGGAACTGGTGATGGCGCTGCGCACGCGCCGCGATCTGCTGGGCCTGGAGCACGGCATCCGCACCGAGGAACTCTTCCGCGCCAGCCGGCTGGTCAGCCGCCTGACCGGCATGGTCGTGCAGCGCAACAAGGCGATCGTTGGCGCCAACGCCTTCGCCCACGAGGCCGGCATCCACCAGGACGGCATCCTCAAGGAGCGTACGACCTACGAAATCATGCGCCCGCAGGACATCGGCATCGAGGACTCCGAACTCGTGCTTGGCAAGCATTCCGGGCGCCATGCCTTCGCCGACCGCCTCGCCGCCATGGGCTTCCGCCTCGACGCCGAGGAACTCGGCCGCGCCTATGCCCGCTTCATCGATCTGGCCGACAAGAAGAAAGTCGTCTACGACGACGACCTCCAGGCGATCGCCCGCGACGAGATGGAGGGGGCGGCCGGCGCCGAGCTTTACGTGATGGACTACCTCCAGGTCAGCACCGGCACCTCCACCATCCCAACCGCCACGGTGCGATTGCGCCGGGGCGCGTCCGTGATCCAGGACGCCGCCTGCGGCGACGGGCCGGTGGATGCCGCCCTCAAGACCATGGACCGCATCGTCGGGCTGCAGGGCAAGCTGCTGGACTATGGCATCCAGGCGGTCACGATCGGCAAGGACGCCCAGGGCGAAGTCAGCCTGCGCGCGGCCTTCGGCAAGGACATCGTCAGCGGCAAGGCCGCCAGCACCGACATCGTCCAGGCCAGCGCGGCGGCCTATCTCGGCTGCATCAACCGGGTGCTGCGCCGCCGCCAGGACGGGGCGGCCACGCCGGCGTGAGCCCGCCGCCGGACGCCCCGGAGTTCCGCGCATGACGATCTCCCCCGCGACTCGCCTCTACGCCGTGCTCGGCCATCCGATCGCCCATTCGCTTTCGCCGGCGATGCAGAACGCGGCCTTCGCGGCCCTCGGGCTGGACGCGGTGTACCTGGCCTTCGACGTGCCGCCCGACCGGCTGGGCGATACCCTGGGCAGCCTGGCGGCCCTGGGGTTTGCCGGGCTCAATCTGACCGTGCCGCTCAAGGAAACGGCCTGCCGCGTCCTGCCGGACCTCGACCCGGTTGCCCGCCGCCTGGGATCGGTCAACACGGTCACCCTCGCCCCGAACGGACGCCTCAAGGGGTACAGTACCGATGGCGACGGCTTCCTGCGCGCGCTGGAGGAGGCCTTCGGGGTCGCGCCCCGGGGAATGGCCGTGTTCCTGCTCGGCTGCGGCGGCGCCGGGCGCGCCGTGGCGATGGCCTGCGCCGCGGCGGGCGCCGCGCGCCTGGCCCTGGCGGACGCCGATCCCGGCCGCGCGGCGCGCCTGGCAGCCGACCTGGAAGCGGCCTGCCCCGGCGGCGCCATGGCGGCGCTGCCGGCCGCGCCGCGCGCCTGGGAATGCGCCTGCCGGACTGCCGACCTGGTCGTTCAGGCGACGCCGGTCGGCATGCACGCCGGCGATCCGGCGCTCCTGCCGGCCGCAGCCTTCCGGCCGGGCCAGGCGGTCTATGACCTGGTGTACACGCAGCCGCTCACGCCGCTACTGCGCGCGGCGGCGGCGGCTGGCGCCCGCACCGCCAACGGGCTCGGCATGCTGGCGCACCAGGGCGCCCTTGCCCTGGCGATCTGGACCGGCCGCGCGCCGCCGGTGGCGGTCATGCGCCGGGTCCTCGAGGAACGCATTTATGGCGCCGCCATCTGATCGCCGCCAGACTCCCGGCGCGCGCGAGCATCCGCGCGGCGCCGGGCCGTGGCGCCGGAGCGCGGCGCCGGAGCGCGGGCATCTTGCCCGCTATCCATGACCTAGATTTTGGCAGCCTGCGGACCGCCGCGTCCACCCAAATCCAATGCTATGCCTCCGGCTTGAACCGTGCCGGGAACCTGACGTCTCAACCCGTAACCCCGCCAGCACACCTGAAATCCCATGATCCTGCCCTTCTGGACAGATACCTACCTGGCGGCGCTGGCCTTGCTCTGGGGCGCCTGCATCGGGAGTTTCGCCAACGTCTGCATCCATCGCCTTCCCCGCGGCATCTCCGTGGTCCGGCCGCGCTCGCGCTGCCCGGCCTGTGGCGCGCCGATCGCCTGGTACGACAACATCCCGCTCCTCAGCTGGCTGGTCCTCCGCCGGCGCTGCCGCGCCTGCGGCGGGCCGATCGCCGTCCGCTATGCGGCCGTGGAACTGCTGACGGCGGTCCTGTTCCTGCTGATCTGGCTGCGTTATGGATGGGACCTGCGCACCCCAGTCTACTGGCTGATGGCCACCGGCCTGGTGATCGGCAGTTTCATCGACCTCGAGTTCATGATCCTGCCCGACCGGCTGACCGTCGGCGGCATGCTGGCCGGACCGCTCCTCAGCGCGCTCGTGCCAGCCCTGCACGGCCGGGAGACGGCCTATGCCGGGTTCAGCGCCTCGGTCGGCGGCCTGTGTTTTGGCGCCCTGTTCCTGTGGGCGGTGGCGCTGGCGGGCACCTGGGCCTTCCGCAAGGAGGCCATGGGCATGGGCGACGTCAAGCTGCTGGGCGCTCTCGGCGCCCTGCTGGGCTGGAAAGCCGTGTTGTTCGTCGTCATGGGCGCGTCCGTGGCCGGCGCCGCCGTCGGCCTGACGCTGGTCGCCGGCCGTCACAAGACCATGGCCAGCCGGATTCCGTTCGGGCCGTTCCTGGCGCTGGCGGCGCTGGTCTGGATCCTGTGGGGCGCCGGCTGGTGGCAGGCCTACGCGGCCTGGCTGGCGCGGAGCCTGCCATGACGCCCTCCCTGGTGGTGCTGGTCGGATTCATGGGCACGGGCAAGACGACGGTCGGGCGCCGGCTGGCCGAGCGACTCGGCCTGGCGTTCGCGGATATGGACGCGGTCATCGCGGAGCGCGCCGGCAAGCCGATCGCCCAACTTTTCGCCGAGGAGGGCGAGCCCGCCTTCCGGCGGCGCGAACACGCGCTGGTGCGCGAACTGGCCATTCGCCGCGGCCTGGTCGTGGCCGCCGGCGGCGGCGTCGTTCTCAACCAGGATAACCTCCGCGATTTCTCGGCCGCGGGATGCCTGGTTTGCCTGCGGGCGGAGCCCGAGGAACTCCTGCGGCGGCTGGCGGCGGATACCGATCGGCCGCTGCTGGCGCACCCCGACCGCGAGGACCGGCTGCGCGCGCTGCTGCGCGCTCGGCAACCGCTCTACGACGCCATCCCGATCCAGGTGGAGACGACCGGCCGCACGGTCAACGAGGTCGTCGACGCCATTGTGCAGCGCCTCGGCGCGGCGCCGTGACCCGAGGCCGGCGCGCGCCTCCGGCCGCGCCCCGGCGCACACGCCATGTCGCTGGAAGCCTTCATCCGCGCGGAAGCCGGCCGGCTGGGTTTCGCGGCCGCCGGCATCGCGGCGGCGGGCCCGAGCGTCACCGGCGCGCGGTTCCGACGCTGGCTTGACAGCGGTTTCGCCGGCGGCATGGAGTACCTGGCGCGCCATGCCGACCTGCGCGACGATCCCCGCCGCCTGATGCCTGGCGCGCGGGCGCTGATCGTGGCCGCCGCGCGCTACCCGGGCGACAAGGTCCCGCAACCCTATGCCGCCCTGGCGCGGGCCGGCGATTACCACGCCGTCCTGCGCGACAAGCTCCGGCGCCTGGCGCGCGCCCTGGCGGACGTTCCCGGCGCGCCCCGGGAACCCTTGCGCTGGCGGGCCTGCGTGGATTCGGCGCCGCTCGCGGAACGGGAATGGGCCGTCCGCGCCGGCCTGGGGTGGATCGGGCGGCAGGGCAGCCTGGTCCATCCGCGCTGGGGCTGCACGCTCGTGCTCGGAAGCTTGCTCGTCAATTGGGACCTGGCCCCGGACGTCCCGCTGGCAAACGGCTGCGGGACGTGCCGGCGCTGTCTCGCGGCGTGTCCGGCCGGCGCGATCCGGCCGGGCGCGGTGGTGGACGCCCGCCGCTGTATCGCCTACCTGACCGTCGAGCACCGCGGCGAGATTCCCGCCGCGCGGCGGCCGGCCCTGGGCGGCGCGCTCTTCGGCTGCGACCGCTGCACGGCGGTCTGCCCCTTCAACCCCGAGCCCGCCGACGGGGTGCTGCCGGAGCTGGCGCCGGCCGGTGTCCGCCCGGATGCCGCCGCCTGCCTGGCGCTGGGGCCGGTGGAGTTTGCGCGCGTGTTCCGCGGGACCACGGTCTACCGTTCCGGCCTCGATCGCCTGCGCCGCAACGCGCGCCTGGCCTTGGCGGCCAGCCCCTCAGTCTAGGGTCGCCAGGACCGTTTGCAGCGCCGCCGCCAGGGATTGGAGTTGGGCGGCGGACAGGACCGGCATC
>CAZEVX010000160.1:0-7821 GCA_964515705.1 uncultured Verrucomicrobiota bacterium
GCCCATTGTTGTAGGCCCGGTGCCCGCACCGGGCGATTATTTCACACCTTCTGAGTAGTTACTGCTCTTCAATGTCTGAAACACGCGGAGCCTGGGCATCATGGAACACCCGTACTTGCAATGGTTGGTTCAGCACACGGCTACCGCCTGGTGGCATGATTCGGCCGATCCGGACGAGCTGATCGAGGGTTTGGAAAACGGCGCATGCGGCGTCACGACCAATCCCGTGCTCACGGCCGCGACCCTCAAGACGACGCCCGGAAAATGGAAGGCCCTCTGGACGAACAGGCCGGACCCCGCCGCGCCCGCGGAACGCGCCGAATATTTCATGCGCGAGGTCACGCAACACGCGGCCCGGCTGTTCGAGCCGGTCTACCGCCGCACGGACGCGCGCCTGGGATATGTTTGCGCCCAGGTGAACCCAAACCACGCCGGCAACCGCGCCGCCATGGCCGAACAGGCCGCCCGGTTTCACGCCTGGGCGCCGAACCTAGCCGTCAAGCTGCCGGCCACTCGCGCCGGACTCGACGTGCTCGAAGACGCCATCGCGGCCGGCCTGACCGTGACCATGACCGTGAGTTTCACGGTCGCCCAGGTCATCGAGATCGGGCGCCGGCATCGGCTGGGCGCCGAGCGCGCCCGGGCCGCCGGCCGCACGCCGGGCCGCTGCTTCCCGGTGATCATGATTGGCCGGCTCGACGATTACCTGCGGGAAGTAGCGTTCGACCAGCGGGCTGCCGTGGAGGAATCCGACCTCCGGCAGGCGGGCCTGGCGGTCGTCAAGCGCTCGCTCGAGATGAACCGGCGCATGGGCTACGACACCACCCTGATCGTCGCCGCCCTGCGCGGCCCTCATCACATGATCGGGCTGGCGGGCGGCGCGCTGATCATGTCCATCCACCCGGGTATCCAAGCCCAGTTGCGCACGGCCGGGCTGGAACGCCGGACCGACCGCGCGGCGGAGCCGGTGCCGGCGCCCGTGCTCGATCGGCTCTCGGCCCTCCCGGAGTTCCGGCGCGCCTACGAGCCCGGCGGGCTTGTTCCGGACGAATTCATCACCTACGGCGTGACGCAACGCACCCTGTCGCAGTTCGTTTACGTCGGGTGGAACGCACTGGAATCCCTGTGCCCCCCGTCGTGAACATGGCTGCGCGTCTCCCATTGAGTTGCCTGCCGGTGTCGTATTTCGACGCCCTCCGAACCGGCCGCCTGTCCCTCGCCCGCTGGGCCGCGGAGGCGGCCGGGCTTGGACTCGACGCCATCGACGTATCCCGCCTGTTCGTTGGCGGGCTGCGCGACGCCGCCATCCGCGCGCTGCGTCGAGACATCGAGGCCGAAGGCGTCGGCGTGCTAGTCCTGAACAGTTACCCCGATTTCACGCACCCGGAGACGGCCGCGCGCCGGCGCGCGCTCGAGGGTTTGCACCGGGACATCCGGCGGGCGGGCTTGCTGGGCGCCCGGATCGTGCGGGTGACCGCCGGGCAGGCGCATCCCGGGACACGACGGGCGCACGGGCTGCGCTGGGCGGCGGACGGCCTGCAGGCGGCGGAAGAGACGGCGCGGGCGCGCGGGGTGACGCTGGCGCTCGAAAATCATTCTAAGCCCGGAGTGTGGCGCTACTACGATTTTGCCTATGCGACCGACGTCTTCCTCGACCTGGCGCGCATCCTGCGCGGCACCTCCGTGCGAATCCTGTTCGACACCGCCAATACGCTGGCCTATGGGGACGATCCCCTGCCCGTCCTCGATGCGGTCTATGACCGGGTGGTGTGCCTGCACGCGGCGGACATCCGCGCCCGGGGATCGTTCCAGCCGACCCGCATCGGGCAGGGCGCCGTGCCGTTTCACACCCTGTTTCGGTTTCTCAAGCAGGCGGGCTACACGGGCTGGGTCAGCATCGAAGAAGCCAGCCGCACCGGGCGGTCCGGCGTGAGGCAGGCGGTTGACTTTATCCGCCGCGCATGGCATAGAGCCTAGGGCATGGCCCGGCAATCCTACGAACAGGAGATGACAGCCGATGACACTGCGACGCGCCCTGAACTACATAGGCGGACAATGGATCGAGCCGGACGTGTCGGGCTGGGTGGACGTGAACAATCCCAGCACGGGCGAGGTCATCGGGCAGGCGCCCCTGTCGACGGCCGCCGAGGTCGGGCGGGCGATCGAGACCGCCGCCGCGGCCTACGAGTCCTGGCATCGCGTGCCCGTGGGGCGCCGGGTTCAGCCACTTTACCGGCTGGCCCAGCGTCTGCGCGAGCACGAGGAATCCCTGGCCCGCACGATTTCCCTGGAAATGGGCAAATCCCTGCCTGACGCCCGCGCGGAGATGAAGCGCGCGATCGAAAACTGCGAGGCGGCCTGCGGCATGCCGATCCTGCAGCAGGGCGACACGCTGGTGGGCGCGTCGTCCGACATGGACGGCGCGGTGCTGCGGCTGCCGATGGGCGTCTTCGCCATGGTGGCGCCGTTCAACTTTCCCGCCATGGTGCCGTTCTGGTTTTTGCCGTACGCGCTGGCCACGGGCAACACGTTTGTCGTCAAGCCGTCCAAGCAGGTCCCGTTCACGCTCCAGCAGATCACGGGCTATCTCGACGAGGCCGGGTTCCCGCCCGGCGTGTTCGGGCTGGTGAACGGGGACCGCGCCGTGGCCGACGCCTTCATGGCGCATCCGCGGGTCAAGGGGCTCTCGCTGGTCGGCTCGACGGCGGTCTGCCGCCAGGTGGCCGAGCGCTGCGCAAAAACGAACAAGCGGTTCCAGGCCATGGGCGGCGCCAAGAACCATCTCGTGATCATGCCCGACGCCAAGGTCGACGAGGCCATTCGGAACATGATCGCCTCCTGCTACGGTTGCGCCGGCCAGCGCTGCATGGCGGCCTCGGCCATCGTGGTGGTGGGCCGCGAGTTGTACCGTCGCGTGTGCGACCGGTTCGTTGAGGCGTCCCGGCGGGTCACCGTGGCGAACCCCCTCGACCCCGCCGTGGCCGACAACCCGATGGTGATGGGGCCGGTGATTTCCGACAAGGCCCGCCAGTTCATCCTTGAGATGATCGACACGGGCGTCCGCGAGGGCGCCACCCTTGCACTCGACGGGCGCGGCTGCACGGTCCCCGGCTGCGAGCGCGGCTATTTCATCGGGCCGACGGTCTTCACGGACGTCCGGCCGGGCATGGCCATCCATGCCACGGAGATCTTCGGGCCGGTGGTCGTGATCCTGGAGGCCGATTCGCTCGACGCCGCCATCCGGATCGTCAACGGCCACGCGTACGGGAACGGGGCCTCCATTTACACGCAAAACGGCTACTATGCCCGGACCTTCAAGCTGGAGGTGGAAGCCGGCATGATCGGCGTGAATGTCGGCATCCCCGCGCCCGTGGCCTTTCTGCCGTTCGGCGGCCAGAAACAGTCGCAGTTCGCCGACATCAAGGCCCAGGGCAAGGCGGTCATCGACTTCTTCACCGACCCGAAAATCATCACCGAGCGCTACTGGCCGGAGCCCTGACCGCTGCGCGCCGACCCGAAAGGCATTCCATGAAGCTGACCGCCCGCCAGACACATCTGCTCCGCAGGACGTTCCTCGATTACCAGCCCACCTCGCGGTTTCTGGAGCATCCGCTGGTCGTGACGCGGGCGGAAGGTTTGTACTACTGGGACACGGCCGGCAAACGCTATTTCGACGCCATCGGCGGGATTTTCGTCGCCCTGCTCGGTCATCGGCACCCGCGGGTCGTGGAGGCGGTCATGCACCAGCTCGGCCGGATCACCCTGGCCCCGCCCTTGCACGGGATTGCCGACGTGACCCTCGACTTCGTAGAGAAGCTCGGCGCCGTCGCGCCCGGGACCCTCAAGTATGTCAAGTCGTTCTCCGGGGGCTCGGAAGCCATCGAATCGGCCCTGAAATTCACGCGCCAGTACTTCAAGCAGACCGGGCACCCCCTGAAATACAAGGTCATCAGCCGCTACTTCTCCTACCACGGCGGCACGTTCGCCACGCTGGCCGCGAGCGGGTCGGGCTCGCGCAAGAACAAGTTTGAGCCGCAGATGCCGGGCTTCCTGAAGGTGTTCCCCCCGAGCTATTACCGGGACCGGTTCTCGTCCTGGGAGGAGTGCAACCGGTTCTGCGCGCGGATGGTCGAGGATGTGATCCTTCATGAAGGTCCCGAGACCGTGGCGGCCATGCTGGTCGAGCCGGTGGGCAACACGGGCGGCGTGATCACGCCGACCGACGAGTATTTCCGGATTCTGCGCGAAATCTGCGACCGGCACGAGGTCCTGCTGATTTTCGACGAGACCATTACCGGCTACGCGCGCACGGGCTCGATGTTCGCCGCCCAGACGTTCGGCGTCACGCCCGATATCCTGTGCGGCGGCAAGGCGCTGGGCAGCGGCGTCATGCCGCTGGGCGCCATGATCGCGCGCGAGGACATGGCGGCAGCCTTCGACGGCCCGCCGGACAAGGGCCTGGAGTTTGCGCACGGCCATACCTTCGCGGGCAACCCGCTGGCCTGCGCGGCGGGGATCGCGGTCCTCGACGAGATCGTCGAGAAGCGCCTCGACCTGAAGGCCCGCGCGCTGGGCGCCCATTTGCGCGCCCGGCTGGAAGGCTTGAAAGACTTGGGGGTCGTGCGGGAAGTGCGCGGCAAAGGCGTCTTCCTGGGCGTCGAGCTGGTCAAGGACCCGGTCCGCAACGAGCCTTTCCCCGAGTTGGGCCGGGCCTTGAAGATTACGGCGCTCAAGAACGGGCTCATCATGCGGATCGACCCGACCTGGTTCGCCGTCGCGCCGGCCCTGATCGCCACCCCGTCGGATCTCGATGAAATGGCCGCGCGAATCCGGAAGAGCCTGAAGGACGCCTTGCGCAGGGTGAGGCCATGATACGCACTCCGGCCAGCCCCGCGCCGGCCCCGGCCGCGGCTTCGGTCCGGCGGAGGTCAGTGCGGCCTGCTGGATTTAAATGAGCTTCCCCCGATTCATTGCATGGGCCTACAAAGCGGGGTTGCATGTCAGAGGGGGGGTAGACTATGCTTCACAGAACGGGATTTGGCTTGGGCCAATTCCTTCAGATGCCCCCCGCCGCGGGCGGGCACTTGAGTAGTTACCCGAAAGGATGCGCATGATCTATCGCCGGACACGTTCGATCCATGGAACCCTGGCGGCGTGCCTGGCGGCCGGATGCCTGGGCACCGCCTGCCTCGCCGCCCCGCTGCCCGAGTTGACCGTTCCGGTTGTCCCCGCCGCGCCCCGGCTGGACGGCGTGCTGGACGATCCCTGCTGGCAGCAGGCCGCCGCGATCTCCACCTTCCATATCGTGGGCCGCGCCGGGCTCGGTCCGGACGGCGTACGGGGCCCGCACGCCGTCCGCGTGGCGCGCGACAACGCCTGGCTGTACGTGGGATTCCGCGTCGTCCAGGCCGCCGCCGACCGCAACCCGGTCGCCTTCTTCCGCCACGACGAGACCGTGCAGCGCGAGGACAACGTCCAGGTCTCGTTCGATCCGGGCACCGGAGGCGCCACCTATTACCAGTTCCTGCTCAACCGCGGAAACACCCGCGCCGACTTCCGCATGACGAAGACCCGCGGCCGCGAGCGCGAAGGCTGGAACATCCCATGGCGCTCGGCCGTGGCGCAGACCGACGCCGGCTGGTCCGCCGAGATCGCCCTGCCCTTCTGCCTGATGATCGAGGTGGGCGATGTCACGAACGCCCGGTTCAATGTTCTGATCGACACGTTCGTGCCGCAACGGGATGCCTCCGGCGTCAAGATGGATACCCTCAAGACGGAATATTCCTGGGCCCCGCTCGCCCTCCAGTTCCACGAACCCGACCGTTTCGGGCGACTGCTCGGGTTGGACCCGGCGGACTTCCGGGCGCCATTTCTGCCTTTCGTGGAGGATGCGGCCGTCACCGGCTACCGCACGGAACACGGCCGGATGGGCTACGGCGTCCGAGCCGCGTTGCGGTCGTGCAGCGGGCGCGGCGGGACCGTGGCGCTGGAAGTACGCGAACGGCGCCCGGACGGCAACATTCTGGCGGTCACCAACACGTTCGAGGTCGGCGATGCGGTCCGGGAACAGGCGGCCGAGATCTTTGTGCCGACCGACAGCCTGGTCCAGCGCGAGGTGACCCTGCGGGCGCTCGACCCGGCGAACGGCGAAACGCTCCAGGTCGTGCCGCTGCCCGACGTCTCGGCCCTGGACCTGTTTTCGGCCGACCTGGACCGCAACTATTACACCGGCGAATCGCAGGCCCTGGCGCACTGCGCGATCGGCCTGCCGGACACCGCGCGGGCCGGCCTGAAGCTGGCCGCCCTGGCGGGCGACGGCCTGATCCTGGCCGAACAACCCGCGACGGCGTCCGAGACGGCGCTGGCCATCCCGCTGGCCGGGCTGGCGCCCGGCCGCCACGCGATCGAGATCCAGTTGCGGTACCCCGACGGGCGCATCGCCTCCTCGACGCATCTGTCGCTGCAGAAGCGCGCGCCGCGCGACACCGAGTGGAAGATCGACCAGCAGCGCTGCTGCCTGCTGAAGAACGGCGAACCGTTCTTCCCGTTCGGGCTGATCATGATGGGGGTCACCCCCGACCGCGACGACTGTTTCGGGGACGTGGCCGCCGGCGGATTCAACACCGTGCAGCAGTGGGGCTACCGGCCGACCGGCCCGGACGACGCGGACGCCTACCTGAAGGCGGCCGCCCGGCACCACCTGAACGTGATTTCCGTCAACGACATCTACTGCAATTACGACCGCAACCTGACGCTCGACGATCCGGGCGGGTTGCTCACGCCGGAGCGCCTGGCGGAGGCCAACCAGATCCTGAAGGACGCCTGGTTCCCGCTGGCCATCGGCATGAAGGACGTGCTGCTGGGCCCGGCCCGGCACCTGGCCATAGCCGACCAGTCGCGGCTCTACGAGGCCTTTTACGCGAAATGCGCGCCGGACCTCCGGGCGGCGCGCGAGCGGGCGCAGGGGCACGCGAACCTGATCGGCTACTTTATCCTCGACGAACCCATGGATGGGACGCACAGCGCCGGCAAGCGCTACTACGATGACATCCACGCGCAGGACGGCTACCACCCGGTCTTCGTGCTGTATTCGTCCTACATTGACGACCCGGTACGCGCCGTGACTTGGGTGGACACGCTCGGGACGGACCCCTACTGGAACTTCGGCAAGGAGGGCGACCGCGGCCGGGTGACCTTCGTGTCCAAGGTTGTGACCATGACCCGGCGGATTGCGGAACGCAGCCACAAGGTGCCCTGGAGCGTGCTGGTCGGCGAAGCCTGGAGCCAGACCCGCAAGCGGGTGATCACGCCCGCCGAGCAACGCTGCCAGACCTACCTGGCGTTGATCAACGGCAGCAAGGGCATCCTCTACTTCCACTACGCCAACATCTACACGCGGGCCGTCTGGGACGCGCTGTGCGGGCTGGCGCGCGAAATGCAGACGCTCGGGCCCTGCTGCCTGGCGCCGGCGATTCCGCAGGAGGTCCGCTATTCCACCGGCCCGCTCGATCCCGAGAAGGACCAGTTTCCCGATGTCCAAGTCGCCCTCAAGCAACACCCGGACGGGCGCGGCGTTCTGCTGGCCGTCAATACCGCCCGGCACCCGGTGCGGGCCGCCTACACCCTCTCGTTCCTCGGCGCGGACGGCGCCGTCCGCGCGCTCTTCGACGACCGCGCCTGGCCCGTGCGGGGCGGCGCGTTCCGCGACGAGCTCGAACCCTACGCCACCCGGGCCTACGTCCTGCCGGCCGGCGCCCGGCCCGCCGGGCCGGTGTCCATCACCGTGGCGCTCGAGGCCGACCCCGCCCGCGCCCTGAAGGA
>CAZEVX010000161.1:0-7703 GCA_964515705.1 uncultured Verrucomicrobiota bacterium
GGTGACCGAGGAAGAGACCACCACCTGGGAGCCGCAGACGGTCCAGACCAACATCGCGCGCACGGACGTCTACAAGTCCAAGGAGCGCGACCTGGCCGTCCAGCTCGACTACCGCTTCCGCGACGGCGCGCTGGCCCTCGGCGAGTTCACGTCACGGGAGTTCAGCGGCGACATCACCAACCGCACCGAGTACTGCTGGGCGGCGGAAGTCCAGTGGAAGCCGACCCTGGCGCTGGACGCCTCGCTGCGTTACGAGCACGACGTGATCCCCTCGGCGCGCTCGCTGATCACCTACCACAGCGGGGCGCTGCTGGGCATCTGGCGGGCGCGCGACTGGTGGGACCTGCTCGGGCGCGGGCGCTTCGCCTACCTCTCGGACAACAACTCGCTCCTCAACTTGAACGCCGACAGCAGTTGGTTGGTATCCGAGCGCCAGGGGATGTATCTCGGCCTGCAGGGCTACTTCATCACCACCGACAAGGCCGACCCCTACTACTGGACGCCCTACTGGGAGCAGCGCTACTACCTGTTCGCCAAACTGCAGCGCAGTTATCCCAACACCTTTGCCGAGGCCATGGTGCGGATCGGCCAGATGAAGGCCAAGGCGCGCGATGCGGAGATCGAGGGCTACCGCGCGCGCAAGGTCAAGGCCGCCAAGGAAGGCTGGTGGCCGGGCGAGGACCCCGAGCGCGGCTGGGAACCGATCGTCGGCGCCAGCGCCACGGTGCGCCAGAAACTGGGCCGGTACTGGGAGGCCTACGGCACCTTCGCGGTGGACGCCCTGCGGGACTACACCGAGCACACCCTGCAAGGCGGCCTGATGCTTCACTTCTGAGCCGGCGGCCGGCGGGCCGCGAGCCAGACGATCGAGTCGTTGGCGATCTCGAGCGGCTCATCCAGAAGGGCGTGGTCCGCCACCAGGCTCTCCGGGACGACCGGCAGCACGCGCGTGCGCTCGCCCATCGGGAACAGGCCGACGCCGAGGTTGATCTCCCGCAGCCGCACGATGCCCTTGCGGGCGTCGACGACCATCGCCAGGACATTCACGGGGTCGCTTTCCAACTGGCGGGTCAGGCGCTCGAACCAGGCGTCGGGCGGCATCTGGTCGAACTGCAGGACGAACCCCGCCACGTGGTGGGCGCGCGCGGCGCGCGACAGGTCCTCGCCGGACAGCAGGTCGAAGTCCGCCATCTGGACCAGCGGCAGCAGGCGGATGCGGTGGTAGCGCGCGACCATGCGGACGATGACGTCCTCGTTGACGATATCGGCGACCAGCCGGCCGTCGGGCATCTGGCGGAACCACGACGGCGCCAGGGCCGAGAGCGACCCCACGAACGGCTTGAGGCGGTTGAGCAGGTCCGCCTCGGGCAAGCGGTCGGGCAGCACCGCAACCTGCACCGGCAAGGGGCCGGCGCTCAAGTAATGCAGCGTGGCGTTGGCCGTCCCCAGGCGCGGGGCGTAGGGCGCCATGCCCCACCAGCCCAGGCCGAGGTCCCGGGGCATCGCGACCGGCGCACCGAAGATCGGCTTGCCGTCCACGAACCCGGAGGCGCCGTCGCCGCGGATTTCCAGCCGGACCTTGACGGTTCCGCGCGGCTTGAACCAGGGGCGCGTTTCGTTGACCGTCAGGTTGCCCTTCTGCCAGACCTGCAGATAGATCGAGCCCGCCTGGTCGAAGCCGAGGCGGACCATGTCCTGGCGCATGCGCCGGGCATAGAGCCAGAAGAAGCCGCGGATGTCGTCGAGATCGGCCTCGATAAACCCGTTGCGCAGAGCGTCGGACTGCAGCAGCCGCAGGTAGACTTCCGCCTGGGATGGCCCGGCCCGCAGGCTCAGGCGCCCCTCCTCGCCCGGGGACTGGGAGGAGGTCATCCACTCGGCGGAAAGCTTACCGAGCGAGAAATCCTCGACCACGGGTTCCTCGCGCGGCAGAAAGCGCCGGTACAGGGCGCGCACCGGCTCGGTGTCGGTGTCGCGCACCACCTGCTCGAGGAAGCGCGCCAGGACGCAGAACTCGCGCTTGCCGGTCAGTTCGTTGTACCAGAGGGCGTCGCCCAGGCGCAGGCGCTGGACCGGGGAGACGCCGACATCCCGCAGGCGCCGCATGTTGGCGTAGCGCTCGGCCGGCGCGTCCAGCAGGTCCTGCATCATGGTCAGGGCCGTGAGGTGATCGGGATGGATGGCCAGGACGCGCCGCACGAGGTCGGTGGCCTCGCGCGGGCGCTCATGCCGCACGAGCCAGTCGGCCTGCGCCAGGGTAATGTCCGGGTTGTTGGGAAAGACGCGGGCGTAGAGGTTGAGGAGTTTGATGGCCTCCTCGGGCTGCCCGGTCTGGTCGATCAGGCGGATGCGCCGGATGGCCAGGTCGATCTGGCCGGGATTGATGGCCAGGCTGCGGGCGTAGTAGTCCAGGGCCTTGTCGACCTCGTACAGGCGCAGGTAGGCGTCGCCGATCAGCATCAGCGGCTCCTCGCTGTCCGGGTCGAGTTGGCTCCACTGCGTCCAGTGCGCCATGGCGCGCGAGTAGTCGCCGTTCTGGAAGGCCACGTGGCCTTCCTGCCGCAGCAGTTCGGTGCGCGCCTCGCGCGTCAGGCGCCCCGCGCCGCCGTCCAGCCCGGTGATCTCGTAGTAGAGCGAGAGGTCCATGTCGGCCGGCGGCATCGGCAGCGACTCGATCGCCACCATGCGGTTGGTCGAGCGGTCGGCGCCCGCCAGCAGCGGGGAATCGGCCGCGGCGGCCAGGCGCGTGTTGGGGATCACCGCCAGCATGGCCGGGAGCGTCGCGGCCCGTTCCAGGGCCGCCGGCAGCCGCACGAGCATGCGGATGCCGCGGCGTTGCAGCTCCGCGCCGGCCCCCTGGAGCCAGCGGGTCAGCTTGCCGAGCGCGGGATGCTCGAGGTCCGCGAGATTCAGGTAGACGGCGTCCGGCTGGATGTCCTCGAGGCGCGCCGCGAGGTTCGAGGGGGTCAGCGTGTCCATCCACTGCTCTTTCTCGATCCAGATCGACGGCGCCAATTCGAGGTGATAGGAGCGCGCCAGCATGCGGTAGAGCAGCGGGTCCCAGGCGCCGGTCTGGAGGACGCCCTGCTGGGTGACGCGCAGCCAGGGCGGCGCCAGGTGCGTCAGGCGGTAGGCATTGCGCGATACCCACTGCGGCACGTACGGTCCCCTGACCTCGCGGGGCGTCCATTCGACCATCTGGGGCTGCTGGCTGCGGATGGCGACGCCGTGAATGTCGGCCCGTGCCACCCCCCGCAACGGGTCCCAGACGCTGAGCCCGATCATGCCCGGCATGGCGGCGCCGCGGACGACCACCTGCTCGGGAAAGAGCGTCTGGCCGTTGATCGCGGCGAAACAAATCTTGTCGCGGACATAGAGTTCGAGGGCGTTGACCGCCGCCGGGTCCACGGCCACGTGGCCGGTGGCCAGGGTAAACGCCTCGAGGCCGACGAATTTCTGGCGCACCCAGACGTTGCCGCTGGCGTCCATCCCGAAGAGCAGGTAGGACTCCTCGTCGGCCGAGGCCCGCAGGTAGACGCCCAGTTGGCCGCCGCGCAACTGCAGGTCGAGCTTGACGGCAATGTCGTCGCAGAGGTCGCTGCCGGCCAGCCAGGCCTTGGCGCCCGTGACCGCCGGCGGCGCCGCCAGGATGAGCTGGCGATTGGTCGAGGCCAGGCTGCCCCAGTCCAGGATCCAGGCCGAGGGGCCGGCGATCGGGCGCCAATCGCCGGCGGCGGGATCGAGCGGCCAGGCGCTGTCGAGCCGCGCCAGGAGGTCGTCCGCGCTCCAGGCGGGGTCGACCAGCAGGCGATGGAGCCGGCGGGGATCGCTGTGCCGGGTATTGAGCGCCTTGTTGCCCGCAATGAAGCCGAGATCGTAATGCCTGGCGACGAGGTCCAGGTTGACCCGCCGGATCAGCACGGCGCGGGCGTCGTACTGGCCGAAATCGCCGTAGGGAAAGGCAAAGAGCCGGGGTTTTCGGCCGACATGCTGCTCGATTTGCCGCAGGCAATCGAGGTGGTCCTGGTTGAGGCGCGCCTCGAACTCATCGAGGGTCTCGAAGCGCTTCTGAGCCGGCAGCCACATCGGGGTCGTCAGGAAGTTGCCGCGGCGGCCGGCGGCGTCCGCGCGCACCTGGGCAAAGCCATTATCGCTCTGCGCTCCGATCGCCCAGGAGCGCGAGCGCGCGATCTCGGCGATATAGGGCCAGCGCAGGTTGGCGGGGTCCTGCTCGACCACCGGCTTGGTCCAGAGGAACATGATCGCCGGCCAGCCGCCGCGCCGCAGCATGGCGCGCGTCTCGAAGTAGGAGGTCTTGCGGGCCTGGTCGAACGTCAGCAGCACGGCCTTGCGGGGCAGCGGGCGCCCCTCGCGGAACAGGGCCAGAACGTCCTCGGCGGCGATCGGCGTATAGCCGCCGCGGCGCAGGGCCTGCAGGTGTTCGCGAAAACGCTGGGGACTGATCTCGTTGGTGAGCGACGAGACCCCGGCGTAGGCCAGGCTGACGAAGGTGTCGGCATCGCGGGCGCCCACCGCGCGCGACTTGAAGAACGAGTAGTTGTTGAGCAGCAACTTGAGCGGGAACCACCAGGCGACCAGGAAACAAATCACGAACAGGAAATAGAGCCAGGCCTGCGTGTAGGAGACCCGCACGGGCGCGACCGGGCGTTCGGGCGCCGGGCTGTCCGGTGGAGCCGCGGGGTCGGCCGGCGGGCGATCGGGATCCCGGGTAGTCATCGCGTCCCCCATTTGGTGCGGCGCATGGTGGCCAGCGCGTAGTAGACCTGCCAACTGAAGAACAGCGCGTAGGACAGGGTAAAGACGATGCCCGTCCACCAGTACGGCCGCCCGGTTTTTTCATAGAAGTACAGCGACCAGACCAGGGTGATGGCGGCGATCCCGAACAGGTAGAACGAGGTCACCTGCCCGAAGAGGATCGGCCCGACGATCATGGCCTGGATCATGACGATCGGCTCCAGCACCGGCAGCACCATCATGGCGTACCAGGCGATGGCCGCCGCCGGGTGCTTGCGCCACATGAACCGGCTGGCCACGAAGATCTCGCGCACCCAGGACCGCGTCCAGCGCGCCTGCTGGCGGATATATTTGCCCCAGCGGTCCGGGGCGATCGTCGTGGCCAGCGCCTCGTCGTCGTACAGCAGGCGATAATCCCGGAGAATGAAGTTGGTCAGGCTGCGGTCGTCCCCGAAGTTTCCATAGCGCCCCATGAATTTCTCGTTGACCCAGCGGTCGAGCACGTGCAGGACACAACTCTTGCGATAGGCCGAGAAACAGCCCGGCAGGCAACTGACGGCGCCAAAGACGCTCTCGGCGGCTTTCATGACTTTGTAGGAAATGTAATAGCGCACGTCCTGCATCTTGGTCAAGAGATTGGTTTCGGCGTTTTCGACGTCGGTGTGCCCGGCGACGCCGCCGACGCTCGGGTCGGCCATGCCCTGGACGACCTTGCGCACGGCGCCGGGCAGCAGGAAGGTATCGGAATCCACGTAGAGCAGGATTTCGCCGCGCGCCAGCAGGGCGCTGATCGCCATCCCCTGGCTCAGCCCGCGGTTGAACTCGAAATCCACGACCACCAGGGCGGGATAGCGCGCCTGGGCGCGGAGCATCACGGCGAGGGTGTCGTCGGTCGAAGCGTCGTTGATGACAATGACCTCGAGGTTCTCGTGGGGATACCCCTCGCGATAGATGCGCGTGATGGTCTTGCCGATGGCGTCCCCTTCGTTGCGGCAGGGCACGATCACCGTGACGACCGGCAGGTATCCGACATCGGGCGGCGCCGTGTAAAAGGCCGACACAAAAAAGCGGGTAATGATGAAGACGCCGACCACGAGGCTGTAGAGGTTGACCAGCGGCGCATACCAGTAGTGCTCGATGTTGGTCAGCTGAAAATAGATGGCGGTGGACAGCAGCACGATCCCCGTGAGCCCGAGGCCGAGGATCGACAGCCGCGAAGGCCGGCGGTGGGCGATGTGGCGCGGCACCGCGTGGTCGGCCGGCATCGGCGGCAGGGGCGGCGGCGGGGCGAATGGCTCGGCCGCCAGACTCCCCTGGCAAAAGGGACAGACCGGCGGCGCAAGCGCCTTGATCACATGCACGCTCAAGGCACAGGCGCCACAGCGGTGGCGCGATCCCCGCGCTCCGACCTCGAAAAACCGGACCTCGGAAGGGTCGCCCTCTGTGGGTGAATCCGCCATGAAGGCACCGTCGGTCGGCGCGCAGGATCCCGCCAGCCGGGCCACGGCTGGATCAATGCCCTTGTACCATGCGCGTACCCGCCGCCTCAATAAAAAACTTCGTTTTTTGATTGCCTGCCGCTCCGAATTCGCCATAATGCCAGCAGCATAAGTAGTTGCTCTAGCGCTGGGTGTTTCTGGGCGCCGCAACGGACGGCGGCCGAGCCGCCCGGCTGAAGGCGTGTAGTTGGAAGGAACCCTGTTGTGGCCACCATTCTTGTCATCGACGACGAGCCGGGCATTTTGAGCTATTTTTCGCGGCTCCTGACGGGGCTCGGATACCAGGTCGTCACGGCCGACAACAGCACGGACGGCGTGACGCGGGCAGCGGACCCGGCGGTCAGCCTGATCATTTCCGACCTGAATATGCCCGGCGAGCCCAGCAAGCTCGACCTGATCCGCGGCCTGCGCGGCGCGCGCCCCGACTGCCCGCTGGTGGTCATTTCCGGCTTCCCGACGACCGAGCGGTTGAAGACCTGCACGGAACTGGGCGTGGCCGAGTTTCTGACCAAGCCGTTCGAAATCTCCTTTATCACCTCGGTGCTGAAACGGCTCGTTCCGCTGGAGCGCGATTGAAACGCCCCGCCACGGTATGATCACGAAGACGCTAACCGGCGTTCCGCTGTTCGACGAGCGTTACGGCGGCATGTACCGCGGCCGTTCGATGCTGCTCACGGGGCGCGCCAACTCCGGCAAGACGGTCTTTTCGCTGCATTACATCCACCAGGGGCTCCGCCAGGGCGAGCGCTGCCTGATGCTCTCCGCCCGCCTGGCGGCCGACCTGGTGATCTATGCCGAGGCCCTCGGCCTGCCGATCGGCGACGCGATGAACACCGGGGCGCTGATCCTGCTGGAATACCAGAACTACGTGCCGGGCCGCGACCGCGAAGAGAACCTGATGCTGCCGCCGGAAGGGTTTTTGCAGTTCAAGCAGATCATCGACGCCAACGCGGTCCATCGCGTGGTGCTCGACACCGTCCTGCCCTGGGTCAGCGTGCGCGCCCAGGCCAACATGGCGGAACACGTGTTTTCCTTTGTGCGCGCCTTCGACCGCCTGGGGACGACCACGCTCCTGACGATCCCCAAGCCCGTCTCGCCCATGGCCTTCCGCCTCAAGAACGCGATCGAGGAGGTCGTGCCGGTGGCCGCGATGCTCGCTCTCGATCCGTCGACCGGACGCCGGTCGTTCACGGTTACCAAGTACCTCGGTGAAAAAAAACTGAGCCCGGACATCGAGTGCGCCGTCGCCGCCGGACTGGGCTTGACGGAAGTCAAGCCCGGGCAAACGCCGGCCGCGGCGCCGCGGCCGGCGGCGCCGCCCCCCCCGCCCACGGCCGAGCCCCGCGGCACGTTCCTGCCGCACCCGCCCGCTTCCACGGCGGCGCCGGCGCCGCGCACGGCGGGGGTCGCAGCGGGCCCGTTGGCGCCGGGAAAAATCCGTTTTTCAAC
>CAZEVX010000162.1:0-7576 GCA_964515705.1 uncultured Verrucomicrobiota bacterium
GCCTACACGGCGCGTCAAGCCGCCGCTACGGCGCGCATGACGCTGAGCCGTTCCCGTGCACGGATCGCGCCGGGAGTGACCGCGGACAAGCGCAACTCCCGCAACTCGGGGCTGCCGGCCATTCCTTGACATCGGCAGCCGGACCGGTAGCATGGACGCACATGCCGTTCCGTTGCCGTGTCGGTGCGCCACCCGTGCCGCCCCGCGATCCCCCACCTCCAACCCGGATGCCTGGTTCATGCCGGCCTGTCTCCCAGACGACGTCCGCCGGTCGGCCCGGCCCCGCGTGGCCATCGTCGGCCGCCCCAACGTGGGCAAGTCCTCGATTTTCAACCGGCTCGTCGGCCGCCGCAACGCCATTGTGCACGCCGCCCGCGGCGTGACGCGCGACCGCCTGATCCGCCCCGCCGTCTGGGCCGGCCGGCACGTCGACGTGGTGGACACCGGCGGCCTCGGCGCCACCGACGCGCCGACGCCGGCGTCCGGGCCGGCCGTCGATGCGCTCGTGCGGCGCCAAATCGAGGCCGCCGTGCGCGAGGCGGACGCCCTGGTGCTCGTGACCGACGCCACGGCCGGGCCGCTGCCCCAAGACGAGGAGGTCGTCGCGTTCCTGCGCCCGAGCGGCAAGCCGGTATTGCTGGCCGCCAATAAGGCGGACCGGCCCGACATGGACGCCATGGCCGATGAGTTCGCGCGCTTCGGATTCCCGGTCTTTCCCGTCTCGGCGTCTCACAACCGCGGCCTGGACGCGCTTCGCGACGCCCTCTTGCCCGTCCTGCCCGAGACGCCGCCTCCGCCCGCCGATACCCCGCTGCGCGTCGCCGTGGTCGGACGCCCGAACGTCGGAAAATCGTCGTTCGTCAACGCCCTGTTCGGCGGGGACCGTGTGATCGTCTCGCCGACGCCCGGCACGACCCGCGACAGCGTCGACGTGCCGTTCGCCATCGGGACCGGCGCCGACGCGCGGTCGTACCTGCTGACCGACACCGCCGGCATGCGGCGCCCCGGCAAGATCCGCCATACGATCGAGCGGCTGGGGTTGGCCCGCGCCATGCGCAGCGTGGCACGGGCCGACTTGGTGGCCTTGATGCTCGACGCCGCCCAGGGTCCGACCGCCCAGGACAAGGCCATCGGCGGCCGCATCGCCGCCCAGTACAAGGCCTGCCTTGTGCTGGTCAACAAGTGGGACCTGATGCCCGGCCGAACGGAACGGGAATACCGCGCGGCCCTCGCGCGCGCCCTGCCTTTCCTGGACTTCGCCCCGGTCGTGCTGCTCTCGGCCACCACCGGCTACCGCGTGCGGGCGGCCGTCGACGCCATCCACCGGGTGGCCGCGCGCCTCGACACCCGCTTGTCCACCGGCGCTCTCAACCGGATTCTAGCGGCAGCCGTCGAACGCACCCCGCCGCCCGCTCCCGGCGGCCAACGCCTCAAAATGTACTACGCCACCCAGACCGGCTGTCGCCCGATCACCATCCTGCTTTTTGTCAACCACCCCGCCGCCCTGGCCCCGTCCTATGCCAGCTACTTGGTCCACGCCCTGCGGCGCGCTTTTGACCTTGAAGGCATCCCCGTACGCTTGCAATGCCGCGCCCGCGGACGCCCGCGCGAGTCTGCCGAAACCCCCCATACCCAGACCGGACAACCCCCGGACCCCACCAGCATTTCCGACCTGCCTTCAAAACGATAACACCATCTCCGCGAATCGTTTATACACGCAAAAAATAAAATGTTATTTTTCTTGGCGCCCACTACGGGCGGTGGTAGAAGGAAAGCCGCCGGGGGCTTATATAGCATATCTTGTGGTCGCATTTTCTATAATTTCCGCTGGCTCCGCGAGTTAGGAGAGTATCATGCTTGAAAGGCGCGAGCCCGTTGGGCTGGGATTGGACTTGGGCGCGGGGGAACCGGGAGACACCGCGGGGAGCGAGAAGCGTACCAAGGGCGTGGCGGCGCGCAAAGGGCGTGCGGTGGCGCCGCGCGCCCGCCGCAAGGGGTTGCACGTCGCGCCGCTGCTGGCGGGGACGGACCGGCATCCCTTCGACCAGTGCGCCTGGGAAAAACGGCGCGCGGTGATCAAGAACGACCGTGGCGAAGTGGTGTTCGAGGCGGACGATGTCGAGATCCCGGCGTCCTGGTCGATGTTGGCGACGAATATCGTGGCGTCCAAATACTTTTACGGGGCGCACGGCACGGACGTCCGCGAGACCTCCCTGCGGCAGGTGGTGCACCGCGTGGCGCGGACGATCGCCGACTGGGGCCAGCGCGACGGATACTTCGAAACGCCCGCCGACGCCGAGACCTTCTACCGCGAACTCTGCGCCGTGTGCGTCAACCAGTACGGCGCGTTCAACAGCCCGGTCTGGTTCAACGTCGGCCTGCACCAGGTCTACGGGCTGACGTCCACGACCAAGGCCTGCTATGCCTGGGACCCCGCGAGCAGCGCGGTCGCGCGCGCCGCGGATTCCTACAAGACCCCGCAGTCCTCGGCCTGCTTCATCCAGTCGGTGGCCGACAGCATGGAAGACATCATGCGCCTGGCCTCCTCGGAGGCGATGCTCTTCAAGTACGGCTCCGGCACGGGCACCGACCTCAGCACCCTGCGCAGCAGCCGCGAAAAGCTGTCCGGCGGCGGCGTGCCGTCCGGCCCCCTCAGTTTCATGCGGGTGTTCGACCAGGTGGCCGCCGTGATCAAGTCCGGCGGCAAGACCCGGCGGGCCGCCAAGATGCAGAGCCTGCAGATGGGCCATCCCGACATCCAGGAGTTCATCCAGAGCAAGGTGAACGAGGAGAAGAAGGCCCGCGCCCTGGTCAAGGCCGGGTATGACGGCAGTTTCAACGGGGAAGCCTATTCCTCGGTGATGTTCCAGAACTCGAACCTCTCGGTGCGCGTGACCGACGACTTCATGAAGGCGGCCGAGGCCGGCGCCGTGTGGCACACCCGCGCCGTGACCACCGGCGACATCGTCGACGTCCTCGACGCCCGCGCCCTGTTGCGCAGCGCCGCCGAGGCCGCCCACTTCTGCGGCGACCCGGGCGTCCAGTACGACACGACCGTCAACCGCTGGCACACCTGCCCCGTCAGCGGACGGATCAACGCCAGCAATCCCTGTTCCGAGTACATGTTCGTGGACAACAGCGCCTGCAACCTGGCGTCGATCAACCTGATGAAGTTCTCGGACGACCAGCACGTCTTCGATGTCCGCCGCTTTCAGCACGTCGTGCGGCTGTTGATCATCGCCCAGGACATCCTGGTGGACAACGGCAGCTATCCGACCGCCGAGATCGCCGGCAACGCCCATCGCTTCCGCCCGCTCGGCCTGGGCTACGCCAACCTCGGCGCCCTGGTCATGAGCCTCGGCAAGCCCTACGACAGCGACGAGGGCCGGGCCTTCGCCAGCGCGGTCACGGCGCTGTTGACCGGCTCGGCCTACACCGCCTCGGCCGAGCTGGCTGCCGCGCTCGGGCCCTTCGACGAGTTCGCGCGTAACCGCGACGCCATGCTGAACGTCACCGGCATGCACCGCGCCGCGCTCGAGCAGGTGCGCCACGACGCCTGGATCGCCGGCCTGACCCGCGAGGCCCGGCGGACCTGGGACGAGGCCATCGCCGCCGGACGCCGGCACGGCTTCCGCAATGCCCAGGCCACGGTCCTGGCGCCGACCGGCACGATCGGCTTCATGATGGACTGCGACACCACCGGCGTCGAGCCCGACATCGCCCTCGTGAAATACAAGCAGATGGCCGACGGCGGCCTGTTCAAAATCGTCAACCAGACCCTGCCGCGCGCCCTGACGCGTCTGGGCTATGACGACGCCCGGATCGCCGCCATCATCGCGCATGTCAACGCCCGCGACACGATCGAGGACGCCCCGGGCCTCGATCCCGCCCATCTCGCGGTGTTCGACTGCGCCTTCAAGCCCAAACAGGGACGGCGCTTCATCGATTACCGCGCCCATCTGCTGATGATGGCCGCGGTCCAGCCGTTTCTCTCGGGCGCCATCAGCAAGACGATCAACATGCCCGCCACGGCCACGGTGGACGACGTGTTTCAGACCTTCCTGGACGGCTGGCGGCTCGGCCTCAAGGCGGTCGCCATCTACCGCGACGGGTCCAAGGGCATCCAGCCGGTGTCCACCGGCGCCCAGGCGTCCGCCGCGGACGCGCCGGACCCCGGCGCGTCCCGCAAGCCGTTCCGCCGCCGCATGCCCCTGACCCGCCACTCGATCACCCACAAGTTCGAGGTCTCCGGGCACCAGGGCTACCTGACCGTCGGCCTCTACGAGGACGGCGCCCCGGGCGAACTGTTCATCACCATGGCCAAGGAAGGCAGCACGGTCGGGGGCATCATGGATGCCTTCGGCACGGCGATCTCCATGTGCCTGCAATACGGGGTGCCCGCCAGCAGCCTGATCGAGAAGTTCACCCACAGCCGTTTCGAGCCGAGCGGGTTCACCAAGAACCCCGACATCCCCTACGCCAACTCGCTGGTCGATTACATCTTCCGCTGGCTGGCCCTGACCTTCCCCGACGGCAAGAACCACGCGCTCCACGCCGCGCCGGCCGCGCCGGCCGCCGAAGCCGCCGCGGATGTCGCGAGCGCTTCCGCGGCAGACGCCGCGGCCGCGACCGCCGCCGCCCCCGAAGCCACGGCGCTGACGCTGAGCCAGCAGTTCCAGAACAACCAGTCCGATGCGCCGCCCTGCGATCGCTGCGGCGCGATCACGGTCCGCAACGGCACCTGCTACAAGTGTTTCGTCTGCGGCAACTCCATGGGCTGCTCGTGAGCCGGCGGCCGGCGGCCAGCCCCGGCGCCGGCCGGTCCCCAGCAGAGGTCCTATGCCGCCGTTCCTGCGCCCGCTGAACCTGGCCCGCGCGCCGGCCTGGAAACGGCCGGCGCTCGTGCTGGCCACGGGGTTCGGCCTCGGCCTCGTCCCGCTGGCCTCCGGCACGGCCGGCACGCTGCCGGGACTCCTTCTGATGGCGCTCCTGGCGCCGCTCTGGAGACCGCCCGTCACGCCGGCGAGCCTCGCGGCCCAGGCGCTCGCGGCCCTGGCGCTCTGCGCGGCGGCGCTGCCGCTGTGCGACGCGGCCGAGGGCCATTTCGGCCGCAAGGACGACGGCCGCATCGTGGCCGACGAGTTCCTGACCTTCCCGCTGACCCTGGTCGGCCTGCCGCTCTCCCCGTGGGTGGTGGCCCTGGCGTTCTTCACCCATCGCCTGTGCGACGTCATCAAGCCGTTCCCGGCCAACGGCCTGCAGGCCCTGCCCGGCGGTCTCGGCATCGTGGCCGACGACGCCGTCGCGGCGCTCTACAGCCTGGCGCTCAACCACGCCGTCGTGGCGCTGGCGGCGCGCCTCGCCGGCTCCTGAAGCCCCGGCGCCGCGGCGGCGCGGGACGGTGCCCAATGCTGTTGTCGATTGTCATCCCGGTCTACAACGAGGCGCGCACGCTCGGCGCCGTGATCGCGGCCGTCCGCGCGGTGCCCCTGCCGCTCGACCGCGAACTCATCGTCGTGGACGACGGCTCGACCGACGGCACGCGCGAGCTGCTTGGCCGGCTGCAGGCCGCGCAACCGGACCTGCGCGTGCTGGCCCACGCCGTCAACCGCGGCAAGGGCGCCGCCCTGCGCGCCGGCTTTCGCGCCGCGCGCGGCGACCTGGTCCTGATCCAGGACGCCGACCTCGAGTACGATCCGCGCGATCTTCCCGCGCTGCTGGCCCCGCTGCTCGAGGACCGCGCCGACGTGGTCTTCGGCTCGCGCTTCCGCGGGGGCGGGGCGCAGCGCGCGGTGTTCTTCTGGCACGCCGTCGGCAACCGCGTCCTCACCCTGCTGGCGAACCTGCTGACGGACCTCAACCTGACGGACATGGAGGTCGGGTACAAGGCCTTCCGGCGCGCGGTGCTGGCGGGGCTGAGCCTGCAAGAGGACCGCTTCGGGATCGAGCCGGAGCTGACCGTCAAGGCGGCGCGCGGCGGCTGGCGGCTCTACGAGGTGCCGGTGTCCTACTACGGGCGCGATTACGCCGCCGGCAAGAAGGTCACCTGGAAGGACGGCGTCCGCGCCCTCTGGTGCCTCGTCAAGTACCGCTTCGGGTAGCGCCGGGCCGGCGCCGGGTCACGTCCGTGCCAGGCCGGGATCGGTCGTGCGCTCGACGCGCACGTGGCGCTTGACGAAGCGCGACTCGCGCTGCAGCCGGCGCAGGAGCGCGTCGTAGCGCGGCCGGCTGATCGGCAGGCGCACCCAGCGGTCCTCGTGCGACGACAGGGTGACGGCATTGGCCAGTTCGAGCGAACCGATCCCGCTCTCCCCGGGCACGAGCAGCGGCTCCCCGAACAGGAGATGGCCCACCAGGTTGGCGAGCACCCGGGCATGGCCCGAGGGCTGGGCGCCGAGGTGCAGCAGCGGGGCCTCGAAATCCGCGCAGGACGGTTGCTCGTGCGGCATGTTCAGCGGCACGGGCAGGATGTCGGGCTTGCCCCACATGTCGGCGCAGCCGGCCAGGTGCGCGCGCAGCGGCGGCTGGTACTGCTGGAAGGCGAGCTGGCCGTCCCGGAAACTCAGCTTGCCCCGGTCGCCCACCAGCTCGATCAACTGTCCCGGCCCGGTCTCGCAGGTCGAGCAGAACAGGTACCCGACGGCGCCGTTGGCGAAGCGCAGCAGGGCCTCGGCCTGGTCCTCGACCTCGATGCGGTGCATCCGCGTGGCGGTCCGGCCGTAGACCGCGGACGGCAAGCCGCAGAACTGCACGAAGAGGTCCATCAGGTGCGGCGCCTGGTTCATCATCACGCCGCCGCCCTCGCCGCGCCAGGTGGCGCGCCAGGTGCCCGAGTCGTAGTAGCGCTGGCTGCGGTACTCGAGCGCCACCAGCGTGGCGCGCATCAGCTCGCCGAGCTGCCCGCCGCGGATCAGGGCCATCGCCTTGCGGACCTCCGGCTCGAATCGGCGCTGGAACATCACCGCCAGGACCACCCCGTTGCGGCGCGCCGCCGCCGCCATGGCGTCGGCCGTCGAGACGCGCTCGCTCAGCGGCTTCTCGCTGAGCACGTGCAGCCCGGCGTCCATGCAGGCCACGGCCGCCGGGGCGTGAAAGGGGTGCGGCGTCGCCACCACGGCCACGTCGCAGAGGCGCGCCGCGATCAGGTCGGCGTGCGCCCCGAAGGCCGGCACGCCGTAGCGGCGCCCCGCTTCCTCGGCCGCCGGCCGGTTGACGTCGCAGACCGCCGCCAGGCGCGCGTGCTCGAGCTGCCCCAGCACCTGGCAGTAGCCCTGCCCCATCCCGCCGGCGCCGATCACGGCGAACCGCAGCGGCGGGCGCAGGCGCGAGCGGCGAACAACAGCGGCCGATCTGGACTTGGTCATGGCGGTGCTCCCGTTATGCAGGGACGGATCGCGCGGCTCCCACACCCCGGGCACGGCCAGCCCGCGCGGGCCGACACCCGTCCCCCGTTGGAAGGCGGCAGTATACCACGGCTAGCCGGGGGCGCACGCCTTTTCCTGGCGGGTTTTATTGTTCGACAATGTTGCGTCAAGGCGTATCCTAGGTAGTGTGGTGCGTCTAACGCTTCTTTACA
>CAZEVX010000163.1:0-7550 GCA_964515705.1 uncultured Verrucomicrobiota bacterium
TTCGCTCGCCGCTGGCGTGCCGAGCCGTAGCTCGTCCCGCCAGGGACGAGCGAAGCGTAGAAGAACCGCGCCTTCATGATCCGATGCAGCCCGCCTGCGTTGCTTCGCAACTCCGGCGCGGCAGCCTTCGCTCGCCGCTGGCGTGCCGAGCCGTAGCTCGTCCCGCCAGGGACGAGCGAAGGCTGGTCGGGGCGGTGGGATTTGAACCCACGACCTTTTGGTCCCGAACCAAACGCGCTACCAGTCTGCGCTACACCCCGAATATGGCAAGACGATCAGCATAGCGCTTACCGGCGCGGAGTCAATGATTTTGGACAACGATTTTTTGTTGACAAGCAAGCCGGGAAGTCACATGCTAGCTTTAGTTTTACAGACTCAGACTATATTGGGCCTGTCCGTCCTCGCTCGTAGAATCCGGGCGGCGCCCGCTACCAAAGGAGGTGATGCGCGCGACACAGGAAGGACGGATCGCTGTAAAGGAAGATTGGTCCGGGATGTTATCGAAAGGAATAGTCATGAAGCGGTATTTGCCGATCTTGTGTCTGGCGTGTGTCATCGGTTTGGTGGGCGTGGCGGCGGCGCAAACGTCTCAATCCAGGACGCTTCCCTTCCAGATCTCGCTGGTGAATCCGGTCCAGTGGCCCGAGGCCAGCAGTTCCATTCATGGATTGCGGCTGAACCTGATCTACGGGGTCAGCGAGAACGTCACCGGCGTGGACCTCGGCCTCGCTAACGCCGTCAAGGCGGATGTGCGCGGCCTGCAGGTGGGCGTCGTCAACCTGGTGGGCGGCAACGTCACCGGCGGACAGGCGGGCGGCGTGAACTTCGTGGGCGGCAACGTCAACGGCGGCATACTCGGATTCGGAAACGTCGTCGGCGGGAATGCCTCCGGCGAACAGGCCGGCCTGTTGAACCTGATCCGCGGCAACGTGTCCGGCGATACCTACGGCGCCGTCAACATGGTCGGCGGCAACATGAACGGGGTCGAGGTCGGCCTGCTGAACTTGGCGGGCGGGGACGTCGCTGGCGGCCAGGGCGGCTTTGTGAACTACGCCGAAGGCATGGCGGACGCCCAGATTGCGCTGATCAACGCCGCCATGAAGGGCGCCTGCTGGCAGACCGGCGCGATCAACTGGACGGACACGCTTTCGGGCGCCCAGTGGATCGGGATCAACTGCGCCAAGCAGGCCACCGGCCTGCAGCTGGGCGTGGTCAACTACACGGAGAAACTCGACGGCCTGCAGGTGGGTGCGATCAACGTCGTCTGGGATGCGACACGCAACCCGTGGCTGCGCGTGCTGCCGATCGTCAACGCGGCCTGGTAAGGCCAAGGTCCTTTGTCGAATGGAGACGGCCGCGGCGCAAGCCGCGGCCGTCTTCTTTCTCCGCCACCGCCCGCTCACCGGCCATCCAGGGACCGCTCGAGTTCCTGGCGATGGATTGCCGTGCGACCCGCCTGGCCGCGGCCAGTCTCGACCGCGCGCCAGCAGGCCTGCGCCAGCAGTACCGCCGCCGTCAGCGCTCCCAGGCTCACGAGCCAGGTTGCGGCCGCCGCCGGCATCCGGGCGCGCTGCACGAGACGCATCCCCGGCAAATCCAGTAGAAACAGGGCCGCCCCCGCGGCGACGGCCTGCACGCCCCATCCCGCATGCGGCACATAGCGCGCGATGATGGTCAGCGCCGCCAGCATCAACGCCAGGCCGAGCACGGCGGCCACGCCGGCCCGTACCCCGCCAGGCTCCGGCACCCCGAAGGCGCGCCCGACACGGATATATACCCAGAAAAACACCAGCAGGCCGACCCCCAGCAGCATCCCTGTCTCCGGCGCGGATCCCGGATGCCGCAACAGCGCCGTCACGACTCGGGTTCCCTCCTGCAGCCATGTGTCCATGAGCGCCCCTCTTGTTCCGATCATGCGACGCCGTCCGTGCGATTCCAGCATATCCGGTTGCCGCCCGCGTGTCCATCGGCCTCTCGGGCGCCCCGGAAACATCGCGCCATTCCCAGCCCCGCCGCGACCCGCATTGACTGGGCTTTCAGTTAACTGATCGATCGATCACGTAACTGTTAGTGTCGATCCGGAACGGTTTCGCGGTTGACAACCGGGGCTGCCGCGGGAACACTGGCTTCATGGAACGCCCTTCCAGCCCCTTGGAGGCCAGGCCGGCGCTGATCTGCTGTCCGGCCTGCCACCAGGACGCGCCGCTCAAGCGCGCGCCGGTCTACGACGGCTTCAAGCGCGTTGGCGAGACGCTGTCCTGCGCCTCCTGCGGACACCGATTTTCCGACGCGGCCGCGGTGCCCTTCAAGTCCCGGACGGCGGTCCCGGGCTTCACGCCCGACGACGTGCCGCCGCCCCCAAAAGTGTTCGGCGACGACGACGTCCGCGCGACGACCGGCCGGCTCTGCCGCCATTGCGCGCAGTACGTCGTCAACCCGTTCCTGCAACGTTGCGGGCTGACGCGGCGCCTGGTGGAGGCCACGGACACCTGCCCGCGGTTCCAGCCGAAGCCTCCGCCGGGGGCCGCACCGTGATCACCCGTTTTTCCACGGCGCTCGAGCCGCCGCTGCTGGCGGCGTTTGACGCCTTTCTGCGGCGGCACGGCTACCGCAATCGATCCGAGGCCGTGCGCGACCTGATCCGCAAGGGGCTGGTGGAGGAGCAGTGGCGGCGGCCGAGCGGCACGGTGGTCGGGGTAATTTCGCTGGTCTACGACCATCATCAGCGCCGGCTGCACGACCGGCTCACGGACCTGCAGCATGACTCCCACGCCCTGATCCTGAGCACGACCCACGTGCACCTGGACCACGACACCTGCCTCGAGGTCGTGCTGACGCGCGGGCCGGCGGCGCGCATTCGCGCGCTGGCCGACCGCCTGATCGCGCTGCGCGGCGTCCAGCGCGGCGCCCTGCAGACCGTGGGCGCCACGCCATCGCCCCGCCTCCGGGCGGCCGAACCATCGCCAGGTTACCACCCGCGCAGCGGGCACGGCGAGCACCGGCGCTAGGCACGGCCTCGCCCCTATCATCTTACTTCAGCGCCCGCTGCAACGTGTCCAAGTTCCGTTCCATGATCCGCAGGTACGCGTCCGGGAGCAGCGGCCCGCTGGCGACCGGGTCCAGAATATAGACCTTGGCCCCGGTCTCGGCGGCCACGGTCTCCGCCACCCTGGCGGGATATTGCGGCTCGGCAAAGAGCGCCCGGATTCCCGCCCGGCGGACCGTCCGGATGATCTCGGCCAGGTCGCGGGCACTGGGTTCGACGCCCGGCTCGAGTTCGATCACCGCCGCGACAGCCAGGTCGAATTCCCGCGCAAAATAGGCAAAGGCCGCGTGGAACGTGACGATCTCGCGCCGTGACAGGCCCGTCAGGCCGGCCCGCATCCGCTCGCGCAACGCCTCGAGGCGCCCGATGTAGGCGGCGGCATTCGCCTGATACCGGCCGGCGCGCGCGGGATCGGCGCGCGCCAGGCCCGCGGCAATGGCCTCCACCTGCCGCTGGTAGAGCGCCGGGCTGACCCAGACATGGGGGTTCGCGCCGCCGGCGTCGCGCATCAGGTCGAGACCGTCGGCGGTCCGGATCACGGCCAGGCGGGGATACGGCTCCAGCGCCTTGTCAAGATAAGCGTCCAGCCCCGCGCCGTTCAGGATCAGGACGTCGGCGGCGGCGAGGCGCTGGATGTCCCCGGGGGTCAGGTGGCGCCCGTGCGGGCAACCGCCGTGGGCTTCGTCCAGCGTCTCCACGGTAACGCCGGCCTCGGCGCCGGCCACGTTGAGCGCCGCCACCGCCAGGGGATACATCGAGACCGCGATTCGCATCGGCTTGATGGCCACGGACGTCGGGCCGGCGGGCGGCGCGGCCGCCGGCGCCGTCGGATCGGCGCCGGCTAGTCCCGCGGCAAGGGCCAACCCGGCGCCTCCCAGTCCCCAAATCATCTTGCTCATGCGCCGCTTCATGGTCTCCGCCCTCTCCGGGCACCGCTGACCGTCGTGTTGCCCTTCACACGCCCGGGTCAATCCAAACCGTACCGCAGCATGGCAAAGGACCGCGGCGTCGCCAGCCGCACGGTCACCGCGCCGTCCGGGCCGACCCGCAGGGCGCGCACGCGTCCCGCGCCGGCAATGGTGCTGCAGGCCAGCCGGGCGCCGGGCGCGACGCCGCGCAAGACGAACCGGCCCGCCACGCGGTCGGTCCACTCGCGGAAGACGATCAGGTAGCCTTGCCGGTCGCCGGTGACCGACTGGAATCCCGTCCAGGATCGGCCGGTCGGCTCCTCGCCGACCGGGTAGACGCGCCCCATCAGGATCGCCTGCTGGTGCGGGAGGTAGGCGCGGATCAGCCGGGATAGGACGCGGCGGTCGGCCGGGGCGAGCCGGCCGGTTTCCATCCAGCAGAGCGGGTTGGCGAAGAGCACCGCGGCGCAGGCATAAGCGGCGCCGAAAGCGGCCGGGGCAAGCGGGTCGTCCCCATAGATTTCGCGAAGGGTCTGCGGATTGACAAACTCCATCTGCAGGCGGCGGGACGGGATGAACCGCGAGAGCAACCAGAGGGCGCGCAGGGTGCGGTGCGGAAAATAGCTGCCATCGCGCGCGTAACGGTTCTCGACAAAAAGGCTGGCGGTGAACTCGGCGCCGTAGAAATGACCGAGGCGCCGGGCGCGCCCGCCGGTGATGTCGAACTGGACGCTGAGCGCCCCGCCGCTGTCCGCGTGCAGCGCCCGCAGGAACGCCATAAAGCGGGTCTCGCCGACCTTGGTGTGGATCGAGACACCGTCAATCTTGACCGCCCGCAGGCCGTGCGCGCGCCACAGCCCCAGGACCACGTCGGCGTCGCGGCGCCAATGGGCATACTCGTTGGCGGCATCGGGCACGAACCAGAAGCCGAGCGCCACGCCGGCCTCGCGCGCCAGGGCGGCCAGCGGCGCCAGCCCGTGGGGAAACCGTTCCCGGTGCACGGCCCAGAAGTCCGGATCGATGCCGTAGGTTCCCTTGGGACGTAACTCCTCGACGTTCAAGCCGGCGATGTTGCCTTGCTGCCAGCCGGCGTCCATCTGGCAATGGGTCAAGCCGAGGGCGGCGCCGGCGCGGATTTCCTCGACCATCATGGCGTCGTTGATGCGCTTGGTGCCGTTGCCATCACCCCAGGTGTTGGAGAGGACCGCGAAGTGCCGGGCGGGATTCGGCCGGATGCGGCGTCCGTCCAGGGCGTGGAACAGGTCGATCGCCTGGTCGCGCGTGCCGTCGGTAACGCCGACGCCCGAGAGATAGGTCGGCCAGGCCTCCCCGCCGGCCAACTCGTTGGCCGGCAACCCCATCCCGGTGATCGCGAGGGTCCGGCCGGAGAGCACGAAATCGTGGCCCGGATACTGGAGCTGCTCGTCGGGCGGCGGCGCCAGCTTGACGGCCAGCAGCCCGCCCGCCTGCACGCGGTCGGCGAGGTGCAGCCAGTGGCCCGGCTCGCGGATCGCTTCCTTGGGATAGGTCGCCCCGCGGCGTTCGCGCACGAGCGTGTCGCGGTGATCGGACCGGGCGTAGAAGGCGGCGCTTTCCCAGCCGAGGTGCAGCGGCGCCAGCCCGAAGAAATCGAGGCGGTCGTCGGCCGGGTGCAAGTGCAAGTCGCCGCTGTCGAAAAAAGGCTCCGGATCGAGCGGCGGCGCGGCGCCGGTCCGGCGCACGACGAGTTGCGAGAGAACGACGGGGAAACCCGGCCAGACTTGGTGCCGCCAAGTGAGTCCCGCCCCCTCGTAGGTCAGCGCGACGGAGACAAGCAGGTGCTCCTCGGCCAGGCCGCCGGCGTCGTCCGGCGCGGTCTCGAGGGCGACCCGCGGCGCGCCGCGCAGGGGAAGATCGGCGCGGCGGATGGCGTCCGGATAAGGCGCCGGGCGGACCCACTCGCGCCCGCGCGCGCGGTCCAGGACCGACAGCGCGCGGGGCGCCCCGTCGCCGAGGTCCCAGGCGCGCTCGAACGCATCGTTTCCAACCTTGAGCACGGTCCCGTCGAGGACCGCGTAACAATCCCGCCACGTGTGAGCCATGCGCGGATCGTAAGGAAAAGCGCGCCGCGCCGCTATCTTTTTCTCGGCATGCGGGCGCTAGGATTATCCCGCGCAAGGATGGGTGCGGACTCGGGGGTCAGGGGCGGCATCACCGCCGCAGGTCCACCGTCGTCCGGTCTCCGGCCTCCAACCCGCGGTCCAAGGCTTTCCGTCTCCCACCGTCTTCCAAGGTCCCGAGTGGCGAGGTCGCCGCCGCGACGTTACCATCCTTTCTCATCGATTGCCGCCAGAGCCAGGGCGGCGAACGCGCGCGCGCCCTTGGCGCGCATGGCGGCGGTGTCGAGGGCAAACCAGGGGAACTCGAAGTTGACCCCGACGGCCCCGAACTGTTCCTGGCAATAGTTTTTCCAGGACCAGGCCTGCCGCCGCTTCTCGCGCACCACCTCCGGCGGCAGGTCGGCCCAGCCGGCCTTGCGGATGTAGTCCGCCGTGCTCTCGACCTGCCAGCGCTTGTGATGGGCGCTGTCGGCGGGCAGGTGCACGAGGATGCGCTCGGCGATCGAGGCGTCATTGGCCAGCAAGCCGTCGGTAAACTTGCTGGTCCAGTTGTGCAGGTTCATGTGCACCACCGGCCGGACGCAATCGATGGCCGTCTGCAGCGCGTCGTGGGCGGGGTCCGGCACGGTCTGGACGCGGTTCATGTCGGCCCCCTGTTCCCACGTCAGGCGGCTCATCCCGTTGTAGACGCCGTCGGGATTGGTCATCGGCACGATGTGTACGCGGAACTTTGACCGCAAGTAGCGCGCCAGGGGCGCGCCGCCGAGCAGGAAGTCCACGACGCCCAGCACGGCGTAGGAGCCGGCGGTCTCGTAGGCATGGTCGCGCGCCTGGAAGAAGAACGGGCGCGCCTCGGCATTGGGCGACGGCAACGTCAGCAGCCACAGGTCGCGTCCTTCGCGGCTTTTCCCGATGACCTCGGTCCCCACCCCGCGCCGGGCGCAGTCGGTTACGAATGCGTCGCAGGCCCCGCAATTGAATTCCGGATACAACCCCAGCTCGGTTGTGCCCGGCGGCACCTCGAGCGCGTACTCGATGCGCGTGGCGCCGCGGCGGTGCCCGGGAATCATCGTCCACTCGGCCGCGCCCTCGGGCCGCCAATAGCCGAGGTCGTGCCCGCCCACGCGGCCGGGCGCTTCCCAGTCGGCAACGACCGTCAACGGCGCCGCCGCGCCCGAGACATTGCGCAGCCGCGTCGAGAACCGGCTGCCGGCGCCCGGCGCTTCCTCGCTCCGGCCCGCCACCCGCCGCAGCCCCGGCCGCAAAACTACCTGCCGTTCGGACTCCCAGCGGACGCCGGCGTCCGCATATGGACTGCTGCCGTCAAACCCGGTGAGAACTTCGACCTGCATGATGGGCTCGTCTCCGAGCGACGCGGATGCCGGTCTTGAAGATCAAGTGTACACCCGTAGACAGTCCCGCGCCGGCCGCCGGGCCGCTTCCCCGATTTGCGGGAGTTGCGCTTGTCCGCGGTCACTCCCGGCGCGATCCGTGCAC
>CAZEVX010000164.1:0-7498 GCA_964515705.1 uncultured Verrucomicrobiota bacterium
CCCGGCGCCTCAAATCTAGTACGGAAATCTAGTCGAAGGCCAAACTCCAGGGGCCGGGACCGTGTCCCGGCCCCCGGCCAGAGCGCGGACATCTTGCCCGCTTTAGTAGGACCTGTTGCCCGGGACTCCCTCCAACCGCCAGTTCGCATGTCATGCACCGACCCAACGACAAATTCCTTTCCGGCATACATATATCATGTTGCTTTAGAAACACTTGCGTCATAATATTTATCCGTGAAAAATCTTGACTTTCCCATTGATTTTTCCCTATAGTATGCCGCATAGAAAGTCTGTCCAATATCGAGCCCAAACCTTCAGGAATCTGGCGGAGTGGGTGGGATGTATCGTTAGGGATTGGCCGGGGATGGCACGATAGCGTTTTGAGAAACGGCTAACCGGAAGGGATAGCCATGAACACGCGGAACGCCCGGTTGTTTGGCGCGCTGGCTCTTGGATTGCTGATGCTGACGGTCCCCGGTTGGGGCGGCGGCCGGTTGACGGACCCGACCACCGACACGGACAGCGGGGCGCCCGACGTGGGCAACCTGCCAGGCAACCCGATGCCCCAGCCCGATGGAAATCCGCCGCCGGACGGCACCCCGATCCACTACGTGTCGCTGGCAGGCAGCCATGTGTCTCCCTATAACACGCCGGAAACGGCGGCGACGAACATCGCCGCCGCCATCGGGGCGGCGGTAGACGGCGACCTCGTCCTCGTGGACGCCGGGATCTACCCGATCGCCACGCATATCGTTATCACGAAGGCCATCACCGTCCGCAGCGCGACGGGGGCCGCGAGCACGATCATTGACGGACAACACTTGACCCGCTGCGTGTACATGAGCTTCGACAACGCCGTCCTGGACGGGTTTACCGTGCGGAACGGCTACAACCCGGGGAACTTCGGCGGCGGCGTCAACATCGTCAACAACGGCACGGTCCAGAATTGCGTGCTGGCCGGCAACCAGGCGCGCGACGGCGGGGGCGTGGCCATTGACAACCAGGGCTTGGTACTCAACTGCCTGATTTACAACAACACCGCCTGGGACAACGGCAGTAGCGGGTATGGCGGCGGCGTGCGGCTGCTGAACGGCGGTACGGCGCGGGGCTGCCTGATCGTCAGCAACGTGTCGTTCACGTACGGCGGCGGCTTGAACATCTGGAACGCCGGCGTCGTGGAGAACTGCACCCTTGCCTATAACAGCGCGCCCTACGGCGGGGGGATCCGTACCCGTCAGTACGGCACCGTCGTCAACAGCATCATCTACTTCAACAGCCCCTGCGATTGGGACCTGAGCGGCAGCGGCTATCGCTACAGCAACTGCTGCACGACCGCCTCCGGCTCGCTGCCGGGCGCGGGCAACTTCACCGCCAACCCGCTCTTCACGGACGTGGCGGCGGGGGATTTCACGCTGCGATTCGGGTCGCCCTGCATCAACGCGGGCCTGTACCAGACCTGGATGACCGGCGCTTCCGACCTGTACGGCAAGGACCGCATCCTCGAGGGCACGGTCGACGTCGGCGCCTGCGAGTTCGAGCCGGTCGTCCTGTTCACGATCACCGCCACGGCCGGCGCCAACGGCACGATCACGCCGCGCGGCGCGGTGTCGGTGCCGTCCGGGGACGACCAGGGCTTCCAGATCGCGCCCAATCCGGGATACCGGATCGCCGGCGTCGTCGTGGACGGCGTCCCGGTCGGCGTGCTCTCGAACGTGCTCTTCGAGGACGTCCTCGATAACCACACCCTAAACGCGTCGTTCACGCCGGCATCCTGGCGCAAGGCCGACTTTGTGATCACGTCGGCGCAACTGACGCCGGCCGCCCCGTCGGCCGGCCAGCCGTTCACCGCCTGCGTCACGGTCCTGAACCAGGGCGACATCCCCGGCGACGCCGGCCGGCTGCACGCCTGGGCGAACCACCCGGCGCTGGCCGGCGCGGGCGAAACGCCCGGCGCCTCGGCCGTGATCGGGCCGCTCAACCCCGGCCAGTCGTGCCAGGTGACGCTCGTCGGACTGACGGCCCCCTCGGCCAACGGGGACTACACCTTCCGCGCCTTCGCCGACGGCGCCGACGTGACGGCCGAGAAGAGCGAAGGCAACAACCAGAAGACCGCGTCCTACCGCATCGGTCCGGTCTACACGCCGAAACCAGATTTCACGGTGTCCTCGATCGCTTTTGCGCCGGCGACCCTCACGCCGGGCTGTACCTTCACGGCCACGGTGACCGTCAAGAATCAGGCTTCGGTGCCGGGCAATGCCGGCGCGCTCCGGGTCTGGATCCACAATCCCGCCGCCGCCGCCCCGGGCGCCGCGGGCAACGCCGTGCAGACGGTGGGCACGCTGGCGGCCGGCGAGACTCGGGTCCTGACGTTCGGCGGGCTGACGGCGCCAACCGCGCTGGGCACCTATCATTTCCGCGCCTTCGTGGATGCCAACGGCGCCACGGCCGAATCGAGCGAAGGCAACAACCAGAAGACCAAGACGTATACCTTCGTTTGGTCCTATCCCGAGAAGCCGGACTTCAAGGTCACGGCCGTCAGTATCGTTCCGGCGCCCCCGTCCCGCGGCGGCGCTTTCACCGCCACGGTCACCATCCAGAACACCGGCAACGTGAGCGGCAATGCCGGCCTGGTACGGGCCTGGGCGAGCCATGTGGCCGCCGCCGCGCCGGGCGAAGCGGGCGACGCCGCGCAAGCGGGCGGAGCCCTGGCCGTCGGGGAAAGCCGCGTGCTGACCTTCACCGGCCTGACGGCGCCCTCGGCCAAGGGCACCTATCACTGCCGCGCCTTCGTGGACGCCAACGGCGCCGCCGTCGAGCAGAGCGAAGGCAACAACCAGAAGACCACGACCTACACGCTGCGCTGAACGCGGTCGTGTCTGGCTTTCTTTGCGCCGCCCGGGGCATCGCCCCCCGGGGTTTAGGAACGCGGCCGCGATGCCGCGGCCGCGCTGACGGCCATCCTGCGCCCGCACGTCAGCCGGCGGCTCCCCCGGAGGGGTCGCCCCGCCCTTCAGGCAAGTTCATGGGTGGGACGAGGCCTCCGTCCGAGCCGCGGGTCGGATCGAAGACGGCGCATCCGGACAGATGCCCACTTCGACGGGTCGGCACACGGTGCCAGCCCTGCCACACCACGATGCTTGAGGGCCAAGGACCCCCTTGCCGTGGCGGCGCGCGTCACGGCGCCGGCAGGCCGGCCAGGCGCCCGTCGAACAGGCTCCCGAGGTCGCGGGCGAGGTCGGCGTCGGTGACTTGCCGGCCGGCGCGGACGGCCAGCGCGTACTGGGCGGCGAGCGCCGCGCCGATGGTCTCGCGGGAATGGGCCCACTTGTAAATGAGTTGGTCGAGCACCCGGCAGTCGGAATGCTGGGGGATGAATGACAGGCCGAGCAGTTCGAGGCGCATGGCCGTGATCTCGCGGATCAGCGACGGGTTGTTGAGGAACCACCAGCAGCCGAACGGCACGAGATTGGCGAACTTGCGCGCCGCCACGCAGAGGGCGTGGGTGTTCTCGCGCGCCAGGGTCGTCACCAGGAACCGCACGTCCGGGAACTCGCCGGCCAGGCGCTCGACGGAGGCCATGTCCGCCGCCCCAACCGAATCCCCGGCGTCCCCGAGCGCCGGATGGACCGCCTTGCGCACGCCGAGCATCAGGGCCACGGGAAGGCCGCGCGCGCGCGCGGCCGGGATCACGGCCTTGACCAGGAGCGTCGTCAGGCTGGAGTCGAGGTCCGGCACGCGGAAGGCGGGGTCCAGGCTGACGGCCAGGTAGCGGGCGTCGAGGCGCCGGGCCCAGTCGTCGAGATAGCGCCGGACCTCGGCAAGCGTCCGGCCGGAGAGCGAGGTGTCGGCGTCGTAGCCCAGCGCCCGCAGCGTGGCGGCGCCGCGCGGCCAATCCTTGATGGCGCCGTCCAGGCGCAGGGCAGCCAGGAAACGGGGATCGCGGTCGAAGCCGCGCTCCCAGAACCCGCGTTCGACGGCGTCGAACGGGTCGTTGGTCATAACCACCCGCGCCACGCCGGCGAGGCGGAAGACGAGGTCCGTGTAGCCGCGCACGGTCTGGCCGGCGAAGAAGGCGCGCGCCGGCGCCAGCGTGGGGGCGTTGCCGTCGAGCCCCAGCGCCTGGAAGACGGTCAGCACGCCGCGGCAGGCTTCCGAGAGCGGCGTGCGGCGCACAAACAGCTCGTCCCAGATCAGGTCCGCCTGGGCGGTTTTGGGAAGGCGCCAGAAGGCTTCCGCCGCGAGGTCGGACCGCGCGCGCAAGACCTCGGCGACCAGATAATGGTAGGTCAAGAGTTCGTCCGCGCCCCACAGCAGGCGGGGCGCGATGGCCGGGTCGTAGAGGTGGGTGTGGATGTCGCTGACCGGCGTGGCGGCCAGCCGGCGGGCGACCCGCGCGGGGAGAGATTCGTCCGTCGGGGCGAAGGGCTGCATGGGCGGTTATCCTGGCCGCCGACGCCGGTCAGGCCCGGCGCAGGGTGTCGTCAATCGCCTCCTCGAAGACCGCGATGGATTCCCGGAGCGCGTCTTCGGCGATCGTCAGGGGCGGCGCAATTTTGAGACATTCCCCGCCAATGCCCACGGGGGCGAACATCAGCAAGCCTTTCTGGAAGCAGGCGACGTTGATGCGCGTGGCCAGATCGGGGTTCGGCTCGCGCGTGCCGGGCTTGACCACCTGGATTCCGGCCACCAGCCCGAGACCGTGGGCGCAGCCCAGGACGTCCGGGTAACGGCCGCGGAGGCGGTGGACTTCCGGCACGAGGATGCGGCCCAACCGCGCGGCGCGCGCCACCAGCCGCTCGCGCCGGATGAGCTTTAGGTTGGCCACCGCCGCCACGACCGGCAGCGGGGACCCGGAAAGGGTCGAGGTCATCGAGCCGGGGGCGGACAGGTTCTGGATGTCCTTGCGGCCGATCACGGCCGAGAGCGGCAACGAGGAGGAGATGCCCTTGCCGCAGGCGATCAGGTCGGGCGTGATCCCATAGTGCTGGAAGCAGAACATCTTGCCGGTGCGGCCGAAGCCGGCCTGGACCTCGTCGCAGGTCAGCACGATGTCGTGCTCGCGGCAGAACGCCTCGAGGCGGCGCGCGTACGCGACGGGCAGAAAATCCGGCCCGACGCCCTGGTAGCTCTCGGTGATCACGCCGGCGATGTCCCGGAACGGCACGCCGCGGTCGCGCAGGGTGCGGAGAAAAAGATCAAAGGAGGTGTCTGGATTCTTGAACCCGTCCGGGAAGGGCACCTGGACGAAGGACGTGTCGGACGCTCCGAGCCAGCGCTTCTGCTTGGCCATGCCGCCGGCCAACTGGGCGCCCATGGTGCGTCCGTGGAAGGCGTTCTGGAAGGACACCAGGTAGCGCTTGCGCGGGCCGTACTTCTCGACGGCGTAGGTCTTGGCCATCTTGATGCAGTTCTCGGTGGCCTCGCTGCCGGTGCTCAGCAGGAATACGCTGTAGCGCTTCGGGTCCGGCGCCAGCGCCTGGAGCATCCCGGTCAACTCCGCGCGCTGCTCGTGCACAAAGACATACGAGGCCAGCAGCCCCTGGTCGATCGTCTGCCGCAGGGCCTGGGCGATCTCGCGGCGCGCGTGGCCGGCATTGGCGATCAGCACGCCGGACGACCAGTCGATCCAGCGGTTGCCCCAGCGGTCGCTGACGATGAAGTTGTCCGCGCGATGCCAGACGATCGGCGGCTGACCGGCCATCGAGCGCGGCTCGGACCGGGCCAGCCGGCGAAAGATCGGCAGCGACTGCGGCACCGGGATGTTCGTCCGGATCGTGCGGTACTTCGTGCGGACTCGCGGAACGGCGACCGGCGTGAGGTCATAGGTGGCCATGGAGATCCTTTCGGTGATCGTGACCGTGACAACAGGCCCATCCGCAGCCTTGTCCCCTGTCTACTGTCTTGCCAACTCCACCCGCGGCGTCTCGCCGTAGACGATCCGCACGCGGTCGCCGTCGCGCAGGATGGACAGGCGCGCGGCCTCGACGACCAGTTCGTTGATCGCACTGTTGGCCGGCGTGGCGATCAAGCCCCGTCGGTCGACCCCCCGGATAAAGTCGCGGCGCCTCTCGAGGCTTGCGGCCGACGCCAGGCCGGCGGCCTCGTGCTCGAGACGCTGGATCGTCTGGAGGATGGCGGCCACGGAATCGACTCCGTACCCGACCGGCTTGGAGCCCTCGCCTTCCCATGGCACGAAGCGGAAGAAATCCGGGTTGACGTAGTGGTACCGGGAGCCGGCCCCGCCGCTCCCCTCGAGGTAGCTGTGGGCCACGCCGCGGAACTGGTCGTTGTGGAAGATCAGACCGGTCTTGCCGGTCCCCTCGCAGTACATTGCCAGGCCCTGGTCGTTGCTGCCGGCGGCGGCGTCGGGATACCCGAGGCCGTTGCTGACCGACAGCAGCGCGCCGTTCTCGAAGCGCACCCGCCCCTGGGCCCAGAGATAGCCCTCGTTGCCGTTGGGAAACCGCCCCTTGACGCCCGCCACGGACACCTCGACGGGCTTGAGGCCGGTGATGAAATACACCAGGTCGACGTAGTGACAGCCGACATAAACGAAGGGATCGGTCTTGTCGGCGGTGAACCAGTTCTGGAAGTTGGACGTCCGGTAGTAGTACGGCTCGATCAGCCGGGCCTCGCCCATGACGAAGGCCCCGAAGCGCCCCAGCCCGTACTCGCGCCGCGCGATCAGGGAACGCCGATCGAAGCGCTTGTGGTATTCCACGCCCACGAACAGGCCGCGCTCGAGGGCCAGGCGCTCGATCTCGACGGCCTGGGCATGCCGCAGCACCAGCGGCTTGACGCACAGGACGTGCTGGTCGGCCATCAGGGCGTCCTTGACCACCGCGTAGTGGAATTGGTCGGGCATCGCCACGATCGCCGCCTGGCGCGGCCGCATGCGCTTCAAGACGTCCTTGTACAGTTCCGGAAAGGCCTTGTCCGGCGGCTCGTCCAGCGCGGGATAGGGCGTGAACTCCTGGCCGGGGAAGGCCTGGCGGAACTCCGCGGAGGTTCGCAGGACATTCAAGGGCGGCGTGTTCAACGCGCAGACGCCGATCGCGCCGACCGTGCCGGTCCGCTGGAGATGGTAGACGGACGGCAGGATCAGGTCATGCGTGATCATCCCGCCGCCAATGATCGTGACATCCATCGGGTTCATGCCGTCCTCGGCGGAATACTGTCCGCCCGCAACTACTCGAGTTTCTTAAGGTCCTGCAACACTCCCCGCCACGGACAGCCGCGATGGGGCGTGGCGCTCCCAAAAGCCACGGAATGGGCGCCTCGGCGGAACGCGCGCCGTCGCGCCCGAGAATGCCCTGCCAGCGTCTCTACTGTAAGCGGTCTTGGCCGATTGTCAACCCCGTGCCGCGGGCCGGCGCCATGCCGGCCGCTGGATGCCTTTGCCCGGCATCCCTAACCGCCGCGGCTGGCCTCCGGAGCTGGGCGGGCGGAGGGAGAGGGATTTGAACCCCCGGTGCCCTTGCGAGCACACATGATTTCG
>CAZEVX010000165.1:0-563 GCA_964515705.1 uncultured Verrucomicrobiota bacterium
CTCGGCCTGGCCGGTCCCGCCCCTGTTCCGGTTCCTTCAAGACCGCGGCCGGGTGGACCGCGACGAAATGTTCCGGGTCTTCAACATGGGCATCGGCCTGGTGATCGCCGTGCGCGCGGCCGACGCCGGCCGGGCGCTGGCGTCGCTGCGGGCGGCCGGCAGCGTCCCGCGGGCGATCGGCCGCATCGAGCGCGGCCGCGGACGGGTGCGGCTGATCGCGAGGACGCCATGACCGCCGCGAACGACCAGCCGGTGGCGGTGGTGACCGGCGGCGCCGGGTTTCTTGGCTCGCACCTCTGCGACGCCCTGGTGGCCGGCGGCCACCGCGTGGTGTGCCTGGACAACCTGCTGACCGGCAACCGCGCCAACCTTCGCCAGCTCGAGGGCCATGCCGCGTTCCGGTTCGTCGAGCACGATATCACCCGGCCGATCGCGCTCGACGGGCCGGTGGCCGCGGTGTTTCATTTCGCGTCGCCGGCCAGCCCGGTGGACTATCTCAAACTGCCGATCCAGACGCTCAAGGTGGGCGCGCTCGGCACCCATAACGCGCTGGGCCTGGCGCG
>CAZEVX010000165.1:573-7439 GCA_964515705.1 uncultured Verrucomicrobiota bacterium
CTTCCTGCTGGCCTCGACCTCGGAAGTCTACGGGGACCCCCTGGTGCATCCGCAGCCGGAATCCTACTGGGGCAACGTCAACCCGATCGGCCCGCGGGGCGTGTACGACGAGGCCAAGCGTTTCGCCGAGGCCCTGACCCTGGCCTACCACCGCACCCACGGGGTGGACACCAAGATCGTCCGCATCTTCAATACCTACGGGCCGCGCATGCGCCCGAACGACGGGCGGGTGGTGCCGGCCTTCATCAAGCAGGCGTTGCGGGGCGAACCGCTGACGCTCTTCGGCGACGGGCACCAGACGCGCAGTTTCTGTTACGTCTCCGACCTGGTTCGCGGGATCCTGGCCATGGCCCGCAGCCCGGCGCACGGGCCGGTCAACCTCGGCAACCCGCGGGAAATGACCGTGCTCGAGTTCGCCCGCAAAATCCTGGACCTGACCGGCAGCGCCGCGCCGCTGGCCTACCGGCCGCTGCCCGAAGACGACCCCAAGATTCGCCAGCCGGACATCCGGTTGGCCCGCCGCCTGCTGGGCTGGGAGCCGGAGGTGGCGCTCGAGGACGGGCTGCGGCGCACGATCGCGTATTTCCGGACGTTGCCGGACACGCCCTGACCGCCGCGGGCGCCCGCCCGCCGCTCAGCGGCCGCACAGGCTGTGCGGCCCTACCCATACCGGGCATCGCGGGTAGGGCGGGACAGCCTTGTCCCGCCGCCTGAGCCCCGCGGCCGCACAGGCTGTGCGGCCCTACCCATACCGGGCAACGCAGGTAGGGCGGGACAGCCTTGTCCCGCCGCCTGAGTCCCGCCCCATGAGGCGTGCGACGGCCACCCGTACCGATCAAAGCCTTGGAGCGACCATGAGAGCGGCATACAGCACCGCACCGGGGAAGGCGGGGACTCCCTCGCGCGGATGCGCGATATGAAAGAGGATCTCGGCGAACAAGCGGCGTCCTACGTACGCTCGGCCCGCGGCGGGCCTCGCGCCGGTGCGCCGTGACGTTGGCCAGAGGACGCGAACCGCGGAGCCGTTGCGGGTCACGGCTTCTCGGGCGGCGCCGCCGGCCCGGGCGCGGGCGCCGGGGCGTCGGGGGCCAGCAGGTCGCCGGCGTCCTCGTCGTCCGGCTCGAGCGTGGTGGCGGAGACCAGCAGATCGCCTTCGTCGAGGGCGATCAGCCGGACGCCCTGGGTGACGCGGCTGATCACGCGGATGTCGCTCACCCGCATGCGGATCATCTTGCCCTTGGCCGTGATCAGCATCAGGGAATCCTGGTCGAGCACCGTGTGGGCGCCGATGACCTGGCCGTTGCGGTCCGACGGCCGGATCGTGAAGATGCCCTTGCCCCCGCGGTGTTGCCCGCGGTACTCGTCGAAGCGCGTGCGCTTGCCGTAGCCATGCTCCGTGCAGACGAAGAAGGTGGCGCGCGGATCGACGATTTCGAGACTCTCGACGAGGTCGTCCTTGGCCAGGCGGATGCCGATCACGCCGCGCGTGGCGCGGCCCTGGTCGCGCAGTTCGGCCTCGCCGAACCGCAGGCTGATGCCGCCGCGCGTCGCCAGCATGACGTCGCTGTCCCCGCGGGTCAACTGGACCCCGATCAGGCGGTCGCCCTCGTCGATGTTGACGGCGATGATGCCGTCCCGGCGCGGATGGCGGAACTCGCCGAGGTTGGTCTTCTTGACCACGCCCCGGGCGGTGGCCATTACCAGGAACTCGGTCTCGGGGAAGTCCCGCACGCGCACCATGGCGGCGATCTGCTCCTGGTCCTGGAGTTGCAGCAGGTTGACGATCGCCTTGCCGCGGGCCGTGCGGCCGGCCTCCGGGATCTCGTAGACCTTTTCCCAGTACATCCGCCCGCCGGCCGTGAAAAACAGGATGTAATCGTGGGTGCTGGCCACGAAGAGATGTTCGACGTAATCCTCCTCGCGGGTTTCCATCCCGGCCACCCCCTTGCCGCCCCGCCGCTGGGCCTTGTAGGTGCCCACCGGGACGCGCTTGATATAGCCCCCGTGGCTGATGGTGATGACGCAGCTCGCGTCGGCGATCAGGTCCTCGATGGCCACCTCGCCCTCGTCCGGCACGATCGCCGTGCGGCGGGCGTCGCCGTACAGTTTCTTGAGGTCGAGCAGGTCTTCCTTCAGCAGGCCGTAGATTTTGCTCTTGTTCTCCAGCAGGTCCCGCAGGTAGGAAATCTGCTTGATCAACTCGAGGTACTCGGCCTCCAGCTTGTCGCGCTCCAGGCCGGTCAACTGGTAGAGCCGCATGTCCAGGATGGCGTTGGCCTGGAGCTCCGAGAGGCCGAAGCGCTCCATCAGGGCGCGGCGCGCCTCGTCGCGGGAGCGCGCGCCGCGGATGATCTTGACGACGGCATCGAGGTGGTCGATGGCGATCTTGAGCCCCTCCACCAGGTGGGCGCGCGCCTCGGCCTTCTCGAGGTCGAACTGGATGCGGCGGGTCAGGACCTCGATGCGGTGGGCGATGAACGCCTGCAGCAGTTCCTTCAGGTTCATGACCCGCGGCCGGCCGTTATCGATCGCCAGCAGGATCGCCCCGAAGGTCGTCTGCAGCTGGGTGTGCTTGAAGAGGTTGTTCAGCACCACCTTGGGCGTCACCCCGCGCTTGAGCTCGATCACCACGCGAATCCCGGCGCGGTCGGATTCGTCGCGGATGTCGCCGATGCCGTCGAGCGTCTTGTGCTGCACCAGCCGCGCCATGTCCGCGATCAGGGCGGCCTTGTTGACGGTGTAGGGGATTTCCGTGATCACGATCGCGACCTTGCCCTGCTTGCCCTCCTCGATCCCCGCCCGGCCGCGCACGCGCAGCTGGCCGCGCCCCGTGGTGTACATGGCGGTGATCGGCTGCCGGCCGCAGATCAGGCCGCCGGTCGGGAAGTCCGGCCCCTGGAGCGGCGCCATCAGGTCCGCCACCGTCGCCTCGGGGCGGTCGATCAGCATGACCAGGGCGTCCACCAGTTCGTTCAGGTTGTGCGGCGGGATGTTGGTGGCCATGCCGACGGCAATCCCCGTGCTGCCGTTCAGCAGCAGGTTCGGCAGGCGCGCCGGCAACACCGACGGCTCGTCGAGCTCGCCGTTGTAGTTCTTGACCATCGGCACGGTGCGCTTGTCGAGATCGGCCAGCAGCTCCTCGGCCAGCGCCCGCAGGCGGACCTCGGTGTAGCGGTAGGCGGCGGCGTTGTCGCCGTCGATGCTGCCGAAGTTGCCCTGGCCGTCCACCAGCGGGTAGCGCAGCGAAAACGGCTGCGCCATGCGCACGAGGGTGTCGTAGACGGCGGTGTCCCCGTGGGGATGGTACTTGCCGAGCACCTCGCCGACGACGTAGGCGGACTTCTTGTAGGGGCGGTTGTGGAGGAGGTTGAGGGAGCGCATCGCGTAGAGGATGCGGCGGGCGCCGGGCTTGAGCCCGTCGCGCACGTCCGGCAGCGCCCGCCCGATGATCACGCTCATCGAGTAGTCGATGTAGGCGCGCTGCATCTCGTCTTCGATATTGATCGGCTCGATGATGTCGCGGCGGGTGTACATGGGGCATCCCGGGTCGGGGCGTCAGATGTCCAGGTTGCGGACGTTGAGGGCGTTCTCCTGGATGAACGCGCGGCGCGGCTCGACCTCGTCGCCCATCAGGAGGTTGAAGATGCGGTCAGCCTCGACGGCGTCCTCGAGCACGACCTTGAGCAGCTTGCGCTTGTCGGGGTTCATGGTGGTCTCGAAGAGCTGCTCGGGATTCATCTCGCCCAAGCCCTTGTAGCGCACGGTGCTCGAAATGCCCTTGCGGCCCTCGGCGCGCACGGTCTCGATGATCTGGCGCGCCGACCGCAGCGGCTGGACCGCGCCGTCCTCCCCCGCCAGCCGGTAGGGGGCCTCGGCCCCGTCCGCGGGCGGCGGTCCCACCGGCACTCCCCTGCGGGCGAGCGCGTCCAGCAGACGGACGATCTGCGGCCCGGAAAAGATTTCCTGCCAGCGGATGCCGCCGGGCTCCGCCGCCGGCTCGAATCCGGCGAAGATTTCGAGCTGGCGTCCGGCGGTCTGTTCGAGGGTCTCCCGCAGGCGCGTCAGTTCGTCGTCGGTGTAGGCGTAATGGTACTCGCCGCCGTTGCCGTTGGTGACGGCCACCCGGTATTTCGGAAAAGCCCCGGACTCGGGGTGGCGGGTCCGCAGGAACTCCTCGAAGCGGATGCCCTTGCGGTCCAGGGTTTGCGCCAGGATCTCCAACTCGGCCAGGGTCTCGAGCACCGCCAGCAGGTCCTTGCCGGCAAACTGCTTGCCGGTCGCGGCGACCTCGAGGCGCAGGTCCTCCGAGCCCAGTTCCAGCAGCCGGCGCGTCAACAGGGCGTCGGTCTCGATGTATTCCTCGCGTTTCTTCCAGACGATCTTGTAGAGCGGCGGCTGCGCCAGGTAGATGTGCCCGTGCTCGATGAGCTGCGGCATCTGGCGGAAGAAGAACGTCAGCAGCAGCGTGCGGATGTGGGCGCCGTCCACGTCGGCGTCGGTCATGATGATGATCTTGTGGTAGCGCGCCTTGGCGACATCGAACTCGTCCCGGCCGATGCCCGCCCCGATGGCCGTGATCAGCGTGCGGATTTCGTTGTTGTTGAGAATCTTGTCGAGGCGCGCCTTTTCGACGTTCAACACCTTGCCCCGCAAGGGCAGGATCGCCTGGAACTCGCGGTTGCGCCCCTGCTTGGCGGATCCGCCGGCGCTGTCGCCCTCGACCAGATACAGCTCGCACAGGGCCGGGTCACGCTCCGAACAATCCGCCAGTTTTCCCGGCAGCGCGGCGCTGTCCAGGGCTCCCTTGCGGCGGGTGAGATCGCGGGCCTTCTTGGCCGCCGCCCGCGCCCGGGCCGCCAGCAGGCTCTTCTCGATGATGCGGCGCGCCACCGAGGGATGCTCCTCGAAAAACGCGCCCAGCTCGTCGTTGACGATGGATTCCACCAGGCCCTGGACCTCGCTGTTGCCGAGCTTGGTCTTGGTCTGGCCCTCGAACTGGGGGTTGGGAATCTTGACGCTGATCACCGCCGTCAACCCCTCGCGGGTGTCGTCGCCGCTGATGCTTTCGTTCTCGTCCTTGATCAGCTTATTGGCCTTGGCGTAGCCGTTGATCGTCCGGGTCAGGGCCGAGCGGAACCCGCTGAGGTGGGTGCCGCCTTCGATGGTGTTGATGTTGTTGACGTAGCAGCTGATGGTTTCCGTGTAGGCCTCGGTGTACTGGATGGCGATGTCGAGGGTGATGTCGCCCTGTTCCTTGGTAAAGGCCACCACCTTCGGGTGCAGCGGGTTCTTGTTGCGGTTGAGGTGCTCCACGAACTCGACGATGCCGCCCTTGAACTTGAACAGCTCGTCCCGGGCGGGCTCTTCCTGCGAAAACTGGATTTCAACCCCGCGGTTCAGAAACGCCAGCTCGCGCAGGCGCGCCGCCAGGATGTCCCACTCGAAGCGGGTGGTCGTGAAAATGGAGGCGTCGGGGAAAAAGGTGACCCGGGTGCCCGTGCCCTTGGTCTTGCCGATCTTGGCCAGGGCCGTCGCCACCTTGCCCTTCTCGTAGCGCTGGTGATACACCGTGCCGCCGCGCCGCACCTCGACCTCCATCCACTCGCTGAGGGCGGTGACGCAGGACACGCCGACCCCGTGCAGGCCGCCGGAGACCTTGTAGCTCTTGTGGTCGAACTTGCCGCCGGCGTGCAGGACCGTCATGACCACTTCGAGGGCCGGCCGCTTCTCCGTGGCGTGCATGTCCACGGGGATGCCCCGCCCGTTGTCGTTGACGGTGACGGAGCCGTCCGCGTTCAGGCGCACCTGGATGGCGGTGCAGTGGCCGGCCAGCGCCTCGTCGATGCTGTTGTCCACCACCTCGAACACGCAGTGGTGCAGGCCGCGCACGGCGGTGTCCCCGATGTACATGGCCGGCCGGCGTCGAACCGCCTCCATGCCTTCCAGCACCGTGATGGTCGCGGCGTCGTAAGCGCCCTCCGGCGAGGCCGCCTCGGAGGGGGCCGGCGGGCCGGCGGATACGTCCTCCCGGGTGTCGCCGGCTTCCGATGCGTTCGTTTTTTTCGCGGACATAAACCCCTTTTTCTCCCCTTGCTCAAATGCAAAAAAAGTGTATCCGCGCCGCCCGAAAAATGCAAGCCTTTTTTATAAAAAAACCGGCGGCAATCCGCCCCTAAACCCACGAGGGGGTTGCGTTATAAATATTTATATATCAACAGGTTATCTTGACATTACCCCGGCTCATGGACGGGGCCCTGCTCGGCGCCTCTCCCCCCCGCTCCGGCTCCGCTTTTCCGGGCGAATGCGCAGCGCCCGATGGGCAGCCCCTGGCCCATGAACAGCCGTTCGAAATCGGTCTGCTCAACCGCGTCGAGTTCGAGGGGCGGGATGGGCTCGAAGCGGGAATCCGCGCCGGCGAGGTCCCGAATGACCTTGAAATAATCGAGGTGATCGGTGGCGACCTGCACGGCCCCGCCGGGCCGCAGGGTCCGGTCCAGCGCATCCAGGAAGCCGCGGTCAAACAGGCGCCGGTCATGATGCCGGCGCTTCGGCCAGGGATCCGGAAAAAAAATATAGTACACGGAAACGGAGCCGGGGGGGATGAGATAGCAAGCCGCATAGCGGGCTTCGACGTAGATCAGGCGCACGTTGTCCAGGCGCCGCCGCCGGGCCTCCCGCTCCACCCGCAGGACCCGCTGCAGCAGGCAGTCGATCCCCAGGAAGGCGGTCTCCGGATGGCGCGCGGCGCGCGCCAGCAGGAAACGTCCCTTGCCGGAGCCCAGGTCCACTTCCAGCCGGTCCGGCCGGTGGCCGAAGACGTCACCGAGGTCCAGCGGTCCCAGCCAATCGGAGGGGATGAAGCGAAG
>CAZEVX010000166.1:0-7390 GCA_964515705.1 uncultured Verrucomicrobiota bacterium
AGCGCACCGCCAGGTCCGGCTGGGCGGCGAGAGGCGCGCCGATCGCCCGGTGCAGGCCGTCCGGGTAGATCCGGGCGACCGCCGGGTTGCGCCGTTCGTGACGAAACTCGTTCCAGACCACGACCCGGATCGGGACGGACATCAGCGATCTCCTCGGCGCACCGGTCAAATTCCGCCCGGGCGCCCAACTGTTTACCACGGCATTCCGCCGCCTGCAAGCTTGCCAGCCGTCGGTCCGAGGTTGACGCCCGGCGGCGGATGCGCTACAAACCCTGCCGGGTCCGAGTGTCAACCGGCAACGCGCTGCAAGGGGGAAACCGCCGTGGTGGAAGTCAAACTGAAACGGGGCGAAAACGTGGACAAGGCGCTGCGGCGCCTGAAGAAGAAGATGGACAAGGAAGGCACGATGAAGGACATCCGCAACCACCGCTATTTCGACAAGCCCAGCGACCGGCGTCGCAAGAAGCGCGCCCGGTCGCGCAAGCACTGACAAGGTTGCTCTTTCCGTGGCGCAGTCCCCCCGGGGGTCGGGCGCAGGACTGTCGCGGCGGGGTCGTGTTATGAAAGCCTTGATTACCGGGATCACCGGGCAGGACGGATCCTATCTGGCCGAGTTTCTGCTAGGCCAGGGCTACCATGTGATCGGCATGGTGCGCCGGTCGAGCACCGAAAACTTCGAGCGCATCGCCCACCTCGTGGATCGGCTGGACCTGAAGCAGGCCGACCTGCTGGACCAGTTGTCCCTGGTGCGGTTGCTGGACGAGACCCAGCCGGACGAAATCTACAACCTGGCGGCGATGTCGTTTGTGCCGACCTCCTGGACCCAGCCGATGCTGACCGGCGAGTTCACCGGGATCGGCGTGACGCGTCTGCTGGAGGCCATGCGCCAAGTCTGTCCCCGGGCGCGTCTTTACCAGGCCTCGAGCAGCGAGATGTTCGGCAAGGTGCGCGAGGTGCCGCAAACCGAGTTGACGCCCTTCCACCCGCGCAGTCCCTACGGCGCGGCCAAGGCCTACGGCCACTACATCACGGTCAACTATCGCGAGAGTTACGGGCTGTTCGCCGTTTCCGGCATCCTCTTCAACCACGAGAGCCCGCGGCGCGGGCGCGAGTTCGTCACGCGCAAGATCAGCGACGGCGTGGCGCGCGTCAAACTGGGCCTGGCGCCCGCCCTGCGCCTGGGCAATCTCGACGCCCAACGCGACTGGGGGTTTGCCGGCGATTACGTGCGGGCCATGTGGCAGATGCTGCAGCAGCCGGCGGCCGACGATTACGTGATCGCCACGGGCGTTGCCCATTCGGTGCGCGACTTTGTGGCGCGCGCCTGCGAGCGCGCGGGGTTGGACTGGCGCCGGGTCGTGACGCAGGACACCGCCTTGATGCGCCCGGCCGAGGTTGACCGCCTGCTCGGCGACAGCCGCAAGGCCCGCCGCGCCTTCGGCTGGGAGCCGACGGTGGATTTCAACGCGCTCGTGGACATGATGGTGGACGCCGACCTGGCGCGTTTGCGCGCCGCGCATCCGTAAACGGGCGTCCCCACCTTTCTCCATCCCGGCCGCCGCCATGCATGTGTTGGTCACCGGAGTCGCCGGTTTCGCGGGCCGCCACCTGGCCCGCGACCTCCGCGCGGCCGGACACACCGTCGCCGGGTACGATTGCGCGCCGCCGGACCGCGCGCCCGCCGTGGACGTCTATATCGCCGGCGACATCGGCGACCGCCAGGCCCTGGACGCCGCCGTGGCCGCCGCGCGTCCCGACGCGGCGGTGCATCTCTGCGGGCGCACGTTTGTCCCCGAGAGTTGGGAACACCCCGATGACATCGTGCGGGTCAACCTCCTCGGCACGCTGGCGTTACTGGAGGCCTGCCGGCGCCGGGCGCCGGCGGCGCGCGTGCTGGTGGTAAGTTCGGCGGAAGTCTACGGCACGCGGCCGCGTCCGGCGCCCGTGGCCGAGGATGCCCCCCTGGATCCGGACAACCCCTACGCCATCAGCAAGGCGGCCGCTGATCTGTTCGCCCTGCGCCTGGCAGCGCACCACCGTTCCCCGGTGATGACCGTCCGGCCCGGCAACCACATTGGGCCGGGGCAGCGCGGCCCGTTTGCCGTGGCATCCTTCGCCGCCCAGGTGGCGGCCATCCGGCGCGGCGACACTCCCGCCGTCCTGCGGGTCGGCAATCTCGACAGCCGCCGCGATTTCACCGATGTCCGCGACGTGGTCCGCGCCTACCGGCTGCTGCTGGAACGCGGGCGGCCAGGCCTGGCCTACAACCTGTCGTCCGGGCGCCAGGTGACCCTGCGCGCGATCCTCGACGATCTCTGCGCGCTCAGCGGCCTTCGCCCGGCGATCGAAACCGACCCGGCGCGCTACCGGCCGGCCGCCGACCGGCCGTGCTTGGACACCCGCCGGATCGCCGCGGACACCGGCTGGACAGCGGCGATCCCGCTCGCCGCGACCCTGCGGGACCTCTTGGAAGACGCTTGCGGCGCCGTCCCATGAAAACGCCTTCGTCCTGGCTGTCGGCCTTGGCGCGCCTGGCCATCGGCGGCGGCATGCTGGCCTACCTAGCCCTGCACGTCGACCTTTCCGGACTGGCAGGAGTACTGCGGGAAAGCCTGAACCGCTGGCCATGGCTGGCGGGCGCCGCGGTCCTTTGTTTCCTGTGCCTGGCCGTCGGGGTGGCCCGCTGGAAACTGATCCTGGATGGACGCGGTCTGCGAATGACCTGGAGCCGCGTGTTTTGCGTGTTTTTCATCGGCCAGTTCTTCAATGCGTTCCTGTTTGGGGCCACGGGCGGCGACCTGGCGCGCGGCTACTACGCCGCGCGCGAGACCCATCACAAGAAGGCCGAGGCCGTTGCCACGGTGCTGATCGACCGCCTGGTGGGTCTGGTGCTGTTGGACGCAATGGCGCTGGCGATGATGATCGCGCGGGCCGGCTTTTTCCTGCGGCACTGGGTGACCCACGTCCCGGCGCTCCTGATGCTGGCGATGAATGCCGCGACGGCGGTCGGCATCCTGCTGCTGTTCAACACCCGGTGGTTCGCGCACTGGCCGGGGATCCGGCGGGTCGCGCGCCACCCGGTGTTTGGCCGGCTGCTGCGGCGTCTGCTGGTGTCCGTGCTGCTCTACCGCCGCCATCCCGGGGTGCTGGTCAAGACCTGCCTGCTGACGGTCGTGGCGCACCTGCTGCTGGTGCTGCAATGCCAGTGCATCGGCCTGGCCATGGGCATTTCCCTGGGCTTTGTCGGCTACCTAACCGTCGTGCCAATGATCATGGCGATCGCGGCCCTGCCGATTACGCCGGGAGGCCTGGGCGTGCGCGAGGGCATGGCGGTGGCGCTCTTCGGGGCGCTGGGCGTCGCCAGCACCCGCGCTCTGCCGCTGTCCCTGATGACCTATGTGATCTCGCTGGTCTGGAGCCTGCTGGGCGGGGTGATTTTTTTGGGCTATACCGCGGGCGCGGGAACGATTCCCTCGCGGGCGCTACGCGAGTTGCGCGAGGAACCGACGGGCGCTCTCGGGCAAGGCGGGATCGCGCGCCCCCATGAATAGGACCGCGTCGCCCGGCCGGGCAGCCGCGCGCAGCCGCGCCCGGAGCGCCGCGTGCGACGCCGCCAGAGCGACGGGCACCCCCGCCCGGCGCAGGGCGGCGGCCAGCGTGGCGGACGTCGCGGCACGGCGCGCCGTGCCCCCGGCGTAGTACACCGGCAGCAGCCAGAGCCGGTCCTGCGGCCGCATCAGCGCCGCGAATGTCCGCACCAGGTCGTCCGCCATGAGCGCGAGCGGTCCAAACCCGTGGGGCCGCCAGGCGGCCAGCACCCGCCGGCAATGCGGGGCGACCGCGGTCCAGGCGGCGGCGATTTTGGCCGGGTTGTGGGCATAGTCGTCGAAGACCGTGATCCGGCGCCGGCACCCAATGCGTTCCAGGCGCCGCTCGATGCCGCGGAAGCCGCGCAAGGCTTGCCGAACGGCCTCCAGACCGTACCCCAGCCGTTCGCATACCCGGATGCAGTGGAGGGCGTTGTCGACGTTGTGGCGGCCGGCCAGCGGCAGCGCAAAATCGACGCCGCGGTACGTGAAGCGCAGGCCGCCCGCCGCCAGGACCACGTCCGCCGGCGGCGGCGCCGGCGGGCCGTCCCCGTACAGCCCGATCACCCCGCGCCGCGTCCGGGCGGCGAAGGCCCGGAACAGCCGGGCGGTCTCTCGCGGCTCGAAGTGGTCCCGCGAGAGATTGGTAATGACGGCCCAATTTGGCCGGAACCTCAGCAGCGAGCGGTCGCTTTCGTCCGCCTCGACGACCCACAGCCCGGAGCGCCCGATCCGCACGTTGCCGATAACGCGGCGGGTTTTCCAGTTGACCAGCGCGCCCCCGTTGACCACCGTGGGGTCGGCGCCGAGGCGCGCCAGGGTCCAGCCCAGCATGCCGACCACGGTTGTCTTGCCGGCCGTCCCCGTGACGGCAATCGAGACCCCGGCGTTCGCCCAGCGGGCCAGCAGCGCCGCCCGGTGCATGACCGGGATGGCAAGCCGCCGGGCGGCCGCCAGGTCGGGATTATCGGGCTCGATAGCGGAACTGACGACCACGGCCGCGAGTCCCGGACGGACGCCGCGGCCATCCTGCGGCACCAGGACGACGCCGGCCTGTTCGAGCTTGTCCAGCACCGCGAGCGGCCGGCCGGCATCCCGGTGGCGGTCCGATCCCGATACCCGGGCGCCCTGCGCCGCGGCGACCTGTGCCAGGGCGTTCATCCCGACGCCGGCGACGCCCACCAGGTGGTAGGCCGGCGGCGCGGCCGCGGGGGACCGTGAAGGCGCGCGTGCCATGGAAGGCTCCCGACGCTCCGCCGTGCCGGGCACGGCCTCAGGGATAAAACCCGGGGCGTTCCAGGCCGGACCGTTCCGGCAGCCCGAACATCAGGTTCATGTTCTGGAGCGCGGAGCCGGCTTGTCCCTTCATGAGGTTGTCGATGTGGGCGATCACTCGCAGGGTCTGGGTGCGCTCGTCCACGTCCACGATCAGGTTGCAATAATTGGAGCCGCGGACCTGGGCGGTGCCGACGGCCGCGGTGTGATCATACAGCCGCACGAAGGCCGCCTCGCGGTAGCACTCCTGGTATGCCTCCCACACGGCCGCGCGCGTCACGCCGGGCCGCAACTCGCCGTACAGGCAGGACAGGATGCCGCGGCACACGGGCATCGCCTGGGCGGTGAAGGTCACACGCACCGCGTCCCCGGCCAGGCGCCCGAGTTCCCGCTCGATCTCACAGACATGCTGGTGTCCGGCCAGCTTATAGGCGTTCATCTGCTCATAGCGCGCCGGGTAGTGAAAGGCGGCGGCCAGTTTCTTGCCGGCGCCCGAGACGCCGGTCTTGCAGTCGCAGATCAGGCGCTCGGGCCGGACCAGCCGATGGCGGCACGCCGGCGCGAGCCCCAGGATGCAGCTGACGGCGAAACATCCGGGGTTGCCCACCAGCCGGGAACGGCCGATCTCGGCGGCGTGCCATTCCGCCAGGCCGTAGACCGTGTCCGGCAGCAGTTGCGGGGCGGCATGCACCGGGTGGCGGCCGATGCGCGTGGCGTAGTCGGCATAGGCCGCCGGCGTGTCAAAGCGGAAATCCCCGCTGTAATCGATGACCCTGGCGCCGCCGGCCAGCAGGCCGGGCGCCCATTGCATGCCGACGCCGTCGGGCGTGGCCAGGAAACACACGTCCGCCGGCTCGCGCGCACGCGGGTCGTCGGCCGCCAGCAGCGGCAGGTCGCAGAGGCCTTCCAAGTGCGGGTAGAGACGGCTGATGGGAGCCCCGGCCGATTCGTTCGCCACCAGGCGCCCGAGGCGCACGTGCGGATGCCCGAGCAGCAGTTCGACGATCCCGATGCCGCCGTAGCCGCTCGCGCCGATGACAGTGACCGTCAGCATGGGGCCGCCTCCCTGGTGCCTGTGCGCCGCCCCGGGTCTTCCTTGACAGGCGATCGGCGCACTGCTACCCTACTGTTCCCGATGAAGGCACCCGGTGCAACAACAAAAATCCTGGTGACCGGCGGCGCCGGGTACCTCGGCTCGATCCTGGTGCCCGAACTGCTCGCCCGCGGCCACGCGGTGACGGTGCTCGACAGTTTCCTCTACGGCCAGGCCGCACTGCTGGACTGTTGCCACGACGAGCGCCTGACGATCGTGCGCGGCGATGTGCGCGACGCGCGGCTGCTGCGACCCCTGGCGTCGGCCGCCGACGTCGTCGTGCCCCTGGCCTGCCTGGTGGGCGCCCCGCTCTGCGACCGGCGCCCCGACGAGGCCCGGGCAATCAACCTCGAGGCCGTCCTGGCCCTGGCCGCCATGACCAGCCGGGACCAGGCGATCATCTTCCCGACCACCAACAGCGGCTACGGGATCGGCGAGCCCGGCGTGCTCTGCACGGAGTCGTCGCCGCTGCGCCCGGTCTCGCTCTACGGGCGGCTCAAGGTCGAACTCGAGGAGCGCCTGCTGGCCGGGGGGCACGCGGTGTCCCTGCGCCTGGCGACGGCCTTTGGGATCAGCCCGCGCATGCGGCTCGACCTGCTGGTCAACGATTTCACCTACCGCGCCGTGACCGACCGCTTCATCGTGCTATTCGAGTCGCACTTCCGGCGCAACTTCATCCACGTGCGCGACGTGGCGCGCGCCTTCCTGCATGCCCTCAACCATTATGACCGCATGCGCGGACAGGCCTACAACGTCGGGCTCAGCGATGCCAACCTGTCCAAGCTCGACCTGTGCCTGGAAATCAAGAAACAGGTCCCGGCCTTCACCATCCTGGAGGCGCCGGTGGGCCAGGACCCCGACCAGCGCGATTACATCGTCAGCAACGCCAAGATCGAGGCCACGGGCTTCGCCCCGCAATGGCCGCTGGCGCGCGGCATCATGGAACTGATCAAGGGCTACCAGGTCATTCGCCGCCTGCAGTACGCCAATGTCTGAGCCCGCCATGCACGCCCTCATCCTGCTGGGCGGCCGGGGCACCCGCCTGCGGGACCTGTTCCCTGACCTTCCCAAAGCGCTGGTGCCGGTGGCCGGGCGTCCGTTCCTGGCCTGGCAACTCGCGGGGCTGGTTCGCCGCGGCGTCCGGGCGGTGCACCTGGCCGCCGGATACCGCGCGGAGGCGATCCGCGCCTGGATGGACACCGACGCGCCGCCCGGCCTGTCGCTGACGCTGTCGGCCGAGCCGCGGCCGCTGGGCACAGCCGGCGGCCTGCGGTTTGCGGCGGCGCACGTTCGCGGCGAGGCGTTCCTCGTGCTGAACGGCGACAGCTTGCTGCCAAACCTGCCGATCGAGGCCATGTCGGCCGCGGCCGTCCGGCGTCCCGCGCTGGCCACCCTGGCGGTGGCGCCGATCGAGGCCGCCGGCCGCTACGGCACC
>CAZEVX010000167.1:0-7374 GCA_964515705.1 uncultured Verrucomicrobiota bacterium
GCAGGCGTTCCTTGACAACTCCACCTGGAGGGCGAAGCTGCGCTGAGCCGTTCCCGTGCGCGGATCGCGCCTGGAGTGACCGCGGACAAGCGCAACTCCCGCAAATCGGGGGATCCAATACCCGCTTGACAGTTCTCGATAGGCCTGGTATTATTGCCTTGTTAGGATTGGTTTAGATGAACGAAACGGCAATCCGGCCAAGACAACGGGACGAGGGGTCCGGGCCGGATCATTCCGGGATGACGGCTTCCGACCAAACACGGGGATGATCGGGTATGAAGCGTTTGACCTATGGGATGGCGGCCGCCCTGCTCGGCTGGGCTTACGCGTCCGTCGCTGGCTATGTGCCGGTCGGGGACACGGGCAACGCGTGGTCGCAGAAACCCTGGTGCGGGTATTGACAGGCCAGCGCGAGATACCAGGTTCTGGTATCGGCCAACGAGTTGGGAAACGCGGCGCGTAACTTCAGCGCCATGAGTATGTTCTGCCCTGACACGGAGTTCGACCAGAGCGTCGGTACGTTCGGCGGCGCCCAGGTGTTGTTTTGTCACACCTCGCGCACATCGCTGTCCACCGACTTTGCGGCCAACTACGCGGGAAATACGCCGGTGGCGGTGGTCTCCCGCTCCTCCCTGGCGCTGAACTGGATCGAAGGGCAGTGGAACGAGATGGCGTTCGACAGCCTGTTCGCCTATAATGGGTCGGATAACCTGCTGATTGAGTTCCGCTGGGACGGCGCGAATGGCGCCGTGATCACGGGCGTGACGTCCCCCGCCGCAACCCCGGCGTTGCTGGGGGACGCGGTGCATTCGGCGAGCGGGAATCTCCTGTCCTACCGCAACGTGTTTCGGCTGCATTTCCAGGATCCCCCGCCGCCGGATATCCAACCCGACATCCGGATCAATGGCCAGGATGGCCCCGTGACACTGCGCCAGGGCGAAATCCTCTCGGCAACCATTGATTTGCAGACGGGCGCCGGGGCGGGAATGCCCGCGGATTGGTGGGTCGCGGCATTGGCTCCCGGAGGCGCCTGGTGGTACTTCGACGCCTACACGGTCGCCTGGAATCCCGTCATATCCTTCACCCCTTCCTATCAGGGCGCGTTATTCAACTTCGCGGCGCCGATCGACATCCTGACGCTCGACACGCGCTGGTTACCGCCTGGAACCTACGCGCTGTATTTTGGCGTGGATACCGCCATGAACGGCGTCCTGGACTCGCCGCCGTTCCTGGTGTATGATTCTGTAACGCTGAACTTGGTCAGGTAAATGGATGGCCGTCGGAATCGCCCATCGTGCCCGATAACCGAGGATCGCAGCATGGCGGCCGTGGCGGTGTCGCCTTTGGCGGAGGACGTCCCATAAAACGACGGTTCGCGGCGGTGGCCCTGATGTCCGGCTGGGTAACCATGGCCCTCGCGGGGTACGTGCAGAATGCCGAGCTGAGCGCGGCGTGGTCCCAAAAGCCCTGGTGCGGCTATTGACAGTCGAGCGCGCGATACCAGGTTCTGGTATCCTCCAACGAACTCGGAAACGCGACCAACCGGTTCACGGCGATCGCGTGGTATTGCCCCGATACCACGTATAACCAGTGCAATGGAACGTTTAGAAACGTCTCCATCCTGTTCTGCCATACGACGCGGACGAACCTGGACAACTACTTCACGACCAACTATGACGGGAACACCCCGGTCCAGGTCGTGCCGCCATCCACCCAGGTCCTCAATGGGACCGAAAACACGTGGCGCCAGATCGTCCTGAGCAATGCGTTCCACTACAATGGAACGAACAACCTGCTCATTGAACTCTGCTGGACCAAGATCAGCGGCGGCCTGATCACCAGTACGGCCACGGGCGCGCCGTATGCCTTGCTGGGAGCGACGAGCACCACGAACCGGGGCGGCGTGGGTCTTCCGCGCTGCGTGTTGCGGCTGCATTACCAAGCCGGCCAGACGATTGCCTTCCCTCCCATTCCGAATCAGTTAACCACCAACATGGTGCCCCTCGCCGCCACGGCGTCGTCCGGCCTGCCGGTGAGTTTCCAGGTCGGCGCGGGGCCGGGCCAGATTTCCGGCGGCAGCAACCTGTCGTTCACCGCCGCGGGGACGGTCAGCGTCACGGCCAGCCAGGCCGGCCATCCGGTGGACTGGCTGGCGGCGCCCTCCGTGACCCGCACGGCGGACGTGACCAAGGCGCGCCAAGCGCCCTTGCTGTTCTCTCCCCCCGCCACGCAACTGTTCAGCCAAGTTGTCGGCTTGACCGCCTCGGGCGGGTCCGGCAGCGGGTCGGTCAGTTACGCGGTCCAGGCGGGCCCGGGGTCCATCGCGGGTGGCACGAACCTGCTGCTGACTGCCGGCGCGGGCACGGTCGTGGTCGTGGCCGCGAAGGCCGCCGATGCCATGTTCCAGGCAACCGCGGCCACCGGCCAGGTCGCCGCCGCCAAGGGCGCCCAGGCGATCGCGTTCCCGAATCCGGGCGATCAGGTCGGAACCAACACCGTGCAGCTCTCCGCAACGGCGTCCTCGGGATTGCCGGTCGTCTTTGCGGTGGAGAGCGGCCCCGCGACGCTCGTCGATCTGACCAATCTGATCTTCAGCAGCGCCGGTTCCGTCAGCATCGTCGCCAGCCAGGAGGGCAGCGACAACTGGAACCCGGCGCCGGCCATCACGCAGACCTTCGCCGTCGGCAAATCGGCGCAGGCGCCGCTGTTCATCGAGGCCGCCAGTCCGCTGCCCTTCGCCACGACCAACGCCGTGACGGTCACGGGCGGGTCGGGCGACGGCGCGGTCAGCCTCGCGGTGATCGCCGGGCCCGGGCGCATCGCGGACGGCACGACGCTCGTCGTGACCGCGGGCTCGGGCGCGATCGAGATCGAAGCGGTCAAGGCCGGAGACCCGATCTACGTCTCCCAGTCGGCCTGCTGCACGGTGACGGCGGTCAAGGCCGACCAGCAGATTGCGTGGGTGGCGATTCCCGACCAGCTGGCCTCCAACCGCCTGACCCTGGCGGCGGCGGCGTCCTCGGAACTGCCCGTGACCTACGCGGTGGCGAGCGGCCCGGCCACGCTCGTGGACACGAACGTTCTGGGCTTTTATGGCACCGGCGTGGTGACGGTGGCCGCGCACCAGGCGGGCGATGGAAACTGGAACGGGGCCGCGCCGGTGGCGCAGTCTTTTTCCGTCAGCAAGGCGACGGCCGAGGTGCTGATGGCGGACCTTGGCCAGGTCTATGACGGCACGCCGCGCAAGGTGTCCGTTGCCAGCTTCCCGCCGGTCCAGGCGATCGTCGTGACGTACGGCGGCAATGCGTCCGCGCCGGTGAACGCCGGCCGTTACACGGTGGTCGCGCGGGTCGTGGATGCGTGCTACAAGGGTTCGGCTGCCGGCACGCTCGCCGTGGCCAAGGCGATTCAGATCATCCGGTTCCCGCCCGTTCCCGACCAGCTGGTGACGGGACAGGTCCGGCTGGCGGCCACGGCGTCCTCGGGCTTGCCGGTGTCGCTGGCCGTGGTGTCCGGCCCCGGCGTCCTGACCGACCGCACGCTCCTGCGCTTCACCCGGCCCGGGACGGTGGTCGTTTCGGCCAACCAGGCGGGGAACCTGAACTGGGAGGCGGCGCCCACGGAATTCGGGGCGGTCAAGGTCCTGCCCGTGCTGGCCGGCATTCACAATGCCGATTTCGACGGCGACCGCCTGGCCGATCCGGGCATCTACAACATGCTCACGGCAACCTGGATCGTCCGGCTCTCGTCGGCCGGGTATGGGACGTTCACCTTCCCCGGCCTGCTCGGCGGCCCAGGCTGGACGGCGGCGGCGGCCGACTACGACGGCGACGGGCGCGCGGACCCGGCCGTGTACCAGGAGGCCAGCGGCAGTTGGAACGTGCTGCCGTCCGGCAGCGGCTATGCCCTGCTGAACCGCGCCGGCTTCCTGGGATCGCCCGGCTGGGCGGCGATCGGCGCCGACTTCGACGGCGACGGCGCCGCCGACTGCGGCGTCTACCAGGAGACGACCGGAACCTGGACCCTCAAACTGTCGTCCGCCAGGTACGCCCCGCTGACCTTGACCGGCTTGCTGGGCGGGCCGGGCAGGACCGTTATGGCCGGCGACTTCGACGGCGATGGCCGGGCCGATCCGGCCGTCTATGCGCGCGCGGACAGCACGTCGACCGTCCTCCTGTCGGGAAGCGCCTACACGCCCGTCACATTGCCGCGCTTCCTCGGCGGCCCGGGCTGGACTCCCGTTCCGGCTGACTACGACGGCGACGGCCGCGCCGACCCGGCCATCCGCGCGGCCGACGGCAGTGTCTGGCGCGTTCTGCTCTCCGGCAGCGGTTACGTTCTGCTCTCCGTTCCGTTGGGGCTCTGAAGTGTCCGTCGAGGGTCGGCGGGAATCTCCTTGATTGTTCCTGCAAACCGGTGTAGGGAGTTGCCGTGTGCCGTCAGGGTCATGCCTTCATGAACCGAACGTTCCTCGTTGCCGGACTCCTGGCCTGTGGGTTGAGCGGCGCCGGCCCGGCCGCCGACACCAACACCGCCGCGGATTCCAACACGCCGCCGACCGTCGCCGCCACCGCGAACTCGGCCACCAACGCCACGGCCTTGATTCTTGCCCAAATCCGCTTCGATATGTTGTATGCCGCGGACGATTATTTCGGCGAATACCGCGATCTGCTGATTGTTGACGCCATTCCGCCGTCCCCCAACATCGCAGACAGTTCGTCGGATACGCCAGCCTCGACCACCCCGGTCGCCACCCCGAACCCGTCGCCCTCGCGATCTCCCGACCCGCGGCCGGAACCGCCCCCGGAACCCCCGCCGGAGCCGCCGCCGGAACCCACCTGTCCTACGTGACCCGGCTGAGATGCCGCGACGCCGGTCGGCGTCGCACGCCAGCGCACGCCAGGACACACGCCGGATTCCTCCGTATGAACCACCTACCGTCAACGCATGGTCGGCGTCATCCGCCAGGATGCATCGCCGGATTCGCGTTGGCGTTGATGCTCTGCGCCGCGCCGGGGTACGCCCAGGAAGAGGAACAGATGCTGTGGGGGGACCGCCCCATCGAAAACGCCGTGGTGGGACGCGACCTGGCCTTCCGGCTGCGGGGCGAGGCGCAGACGTCCGACGATCAACACGACTTGATCGACACCGATCCGCGCTATGCGCAATATCCCAGCCGCCTATACTCCACGGAAATGAAGGCCCTGCATGCCAGCCGTCTGAGCCTGGCAGGCACCTACGAATACTGGGAAAACAAGCAAGAACTGGATATCTTCCGCGCGGGCGGCACGCTCAGCGTCCCCCTCGGCAGCACCTGGCGGGCCGACCTGCGCTATCTGTATTACGACCAGGACGCTGCGCCCGACCGCCAGTATTATTACGGCAGCGTCGGCGGCCCGCTCGGGCCGTTCTACACGAAAACCCAATACCGCTACTCGACCAGGGAACGGTCGACGGACGGCAATCAGGTCTACCAGTATCTAAGCTGGGCGCCCTATCGGTCGCTGCGCCTCGGCGCGCAGGGCGCGTATTACCGGGCGCTCGACGATTACTGTTCCTGGTACGTCAAGGGGTTTCTCCACCAGCTATTCTGGGACGACCGCACGGGCATCCGGCTGGAAGCCCAACGCTACAAGACCAATGCCGACTATGACTTCCAGGAATACCGCGCGTATCTCTATCAGCGCCTGGGAACCCGCTGGCTGCTGCGCCCGGGATACCGCTACTATCGCGACGACCAAGGCGTGGATTCCCATGCCGGCAGCGTCAAGGTGAAATGCTACCTGTCGGCCCGCCTGGCCTGCCACGCCGAATATGTCCGGTTCTATCAGAACGACGGCGCCGACATCGACCTGCTGCTCGCCGGAGCCAGCCTGTTGCTCTAGGCCAAGGCCGCCGATGTTCCCCGCGCATCTGTCGGCGCGTTCCATCCCTCTCGGCGCTCGGCATGTCCGCCACTCCTTCCCATTCGCCTCGACGCCGCTGGCGCGGCGCATGTCCCGCGCCGTTTTCACCAGGTCTTGAAGTTCAAGACCCTTTGTGCCCGACCCTATGCCCCCCGTGGGCGACGCCGGATATCTCGGCCGCGGTCCGTGCTTTGCCATGCTCCGGTCATCCTAAAAAGACGATTCTGTCAGCGTGTTCTACGGGCAGAACATCCACCAGTTGAGATCGTATAATATAGCCTGGAATGCACCGGTCGGGAACATTCAGACGCACGAAGGCGTGTTCAGGCGCTATTATTCCCGAACAGTAAAATATCGGTTGACAGATCGCCAAGTTCGCGCGATATTACCGCTCGGGAACTATGAAGATTAAAACCGCAGAACAGATCGGGACGGCAATCCGAACGCGGCGCAAGCAGTTCAAGATCACGCAGAAGGAACTGGCCATGACCTGCGGCACAGGGCTGCGCTTCATCGTCGATCTGGAGAAGGGAAAGCCCACCTGCCAGATCGGCAAGACGCTCCAGGTGTTGCAGGCGCTTGGACTTGCCATCGAGACAACGCCCCTCAGCGGCGATGATGCCGCAGGCAAGAGGCCATGAAGCGACTGACCGTCTATCTGAATGGCGAGCGGGTCGGCGCATTGGACGAGGATGACAGCGGACTTCTCGAGTTCCGCTATGCCACGGCATGGACTGGCAGGTCGGATGCCATGCCTCTTTCCCGGTCGCTGCCGCTGCAAAGCGAACCGTTCCGGGGAAAGCATGCGCGTCCGTTCTTCGCCGGTATCCTCCCAGAGGCGGGGCCCAGGCAACAGATCGCCGCCATTCTCGGCATCAGCGAGCGCAACGACTTCGCCATGCTGGAGCGGATCGGCGGCGAATGCGCGGGAGCGGTCAGCCTGCTGCCGGAAGACGCGCCTGCTCCGACCGTGGGCGAGACGCGTGTTCGTGAACTGAGCGAGAAAGAGTTGGAAGACATTGTCGGGGAACTGCCCCGCCGCCCGCTGATGGCGGGACGCGAAGGGCTGCGGCTTTCGCTGGCCGGAGCGCAGTCGAAATTGCCGGTCCTGATTCGGAATGCCGCCATGGCGCTGCCCCTCGGCAACACGCCGAGCACGCACATCATCAAGCCGGAGCCCGAGCGATTCCCCGGACTGGTGGCCACCGAGGTTCTCTGCATGACGCTGGCCAGAGCGGTCGGTTTGAACGTTCCTCCCGTGTCCATTCGCCCGGTCGGCAACAAGCCGTGCATCGTCGTCCAGCGGTATGACCGCACGACCGGTGCGGACGGCACGGTCACGCGTGTTCACCAGGAGGATTTCTGCCAGGCGCTGGGCTTCCCGCCGGAGCGCAAGTACCAGCAGGAAGGCGGACCGCTGCTCCGCGACTGCATCGCTCTGCTCCGCGAGTGGTCTACCGTGGCGGCG
>CAZEVX010000168.1:0-7311 GCA_964515705.1 uncultured Verrucomicrobiota bacterium
TGTCGCTCGTGTGGTGCATCCAACGGTTCTTTACCTATACGGCCAGCAACGATGCGGTCACGTTCGCATCAAGGCCACTATCATTGCGGTATGAGCGCTCTCTTATGTCAATGGACTTATGACGCACTACACTAGGTGGGGAATAGCACGACGGCGGAACCTTCTCGCCGGGCGGGCGGGCGCGCGTCAGGGGCGCCGGCCCGGGCCGGACATGGCCAGGCGGCCTTCGCCGGCAGTCGCGGGAACCCGCCGACACGCATACAGGGCGCGGATCACGGAGGGACGCAGGGTCTCGGGCAGGTTGGCGGACTCCAGCAGCACGCGCTGCGCGAGGCCGTCGTCGTCGAAAGCCAGGGACGCCTCGAACGCCCAGGGGTCAACCGGCTCGGCGATGGACAGCAGCGCGGCGAGGTTGACCGCGCCGCCGGTCGGCGTGCCCTGCCAGGACAGGCGGAACCGGTTGGCGCCGGGCGAGGGCCGCACCAGGACCGTGGCGGCGCGGCTGGGCAGCCGCGGCGGGACCACCGCAGTCGGCGGCGACAGGATGGCGACGGCGTCGAAGGGCGGACTGGCAGGGGCTTCTGCCAGGCGGACCGGCGCCGACGGGAAATCCAGCGGCGGGACGACCGCCTCGTGGTCGAGCCGTTCGGGGAGTGGGCGCAGGCAGGGGTCCGAGAGCGCGAACAACGCCGGGGAAAACGCCGCCCGGCGACCGCCGCCGGCCTCGTGGTAATCGTCGATAGCGGCGTCGGCCGGGGCATGAACGAGCACCGGCGGCGGGGGTGGAGGGAGGCGCGGGTCCGGTCGCAGGGCCGGGCGCCAGGCGGCGAACGCGCCCAGGATCGCCACGGTTAGGAGGGGCGTGGCCAACCAGCCGGGCCGGCGCCGGATATTGCGGGCATTCATGGGAGACTCTCGTCCCCGAAGGTTGGGCGGTTCGCCAGGTAAACCCGGCGGAACCCGGCCGCCGAGGCCAGGTTCCAGAGGCGTGCCAGGGTGCCGTGCGGCACGGCGGCATCGGCCTCGATCGTCAGGGCGGGGTCCGGCCGGTTGAGGGCCAGGGGGCGCAGGCGCTCGCCCAGGGTCTCGATGGAGACCAGGGTATCGTCGAAAAACACCAGGCCTTCCTGGGTCACGGTGACGACCGGGGTGTCGAGGGCCGCCCCGTCCAGGAAGGCCGCCCGCGGCAAGACCACCTGGCGGGCGGGCTGGCGCACGTACGGGGCGCGCAGCAGCAGGAAGGCGAACAGCAGCAGCGCCAAGTTGAGCAGCGGGATGGCGGCTTCCGGACGGCTGCGCGGGGCGTGGGCGGGCCGGTAGCGCCGCCAGCGGGCGGGGCCGAGAGTCAGCGGGTCGGAGATCATGGCGGGTCCTCGGCGGCCGGGCGGGCCGGGGATTCCGCCGGCGGTGGCGGCGCGGCCAGGAAGGCGAGCAGGTCGCCGGCGGCCCGTTCCATGTCGCTGGCGATCGCCTGGATTTTGGCTGCCAGGAGGTTGTAGGCGATCCAGGCCAGGAGGGCCAGGGCCAGACCCGCGGCGGTTGTCAGGAGCGCCTGCCAAATTCCGGCGGCGAGGTCGCCGACCTGGACCAGCGGAGACTGCCGTTGGATGACGAGCAGGGTACGGATCATTCCGGCGACCGTGCCGAACACGCCGAGGATGGGGGCGACGCGGGCGACGGTGGCCAAGAGGCCGAAACCGCGTTCGAGGCGCGCCAGTTCGGCCAGGGCGGCGCTATCGACGGCCCGGGCGAGGACGGCCTCGGACTGGTCCCGGCGCTGCAGGGCGGTGCGCACGAGATGGGCCACCGGGCCGGGCGTATCGTCGCAGATGCTGATGGCCTCGGCCGTATTGCCGCGGGCGAGGATGTTGAAAATGCCTTTCAGAAAATCGTCGGTTCGGATGCGGGCGCGATGCAGGTGCAGGAAACGGTTGAGGAACACGGCCAGGGCGATCACGCCGCCGATCAGGATCGGCCACATCAGGATGCCGCCCAGGTGCATGAGAGAAAGCATAACCCTGCCTTTCAGTGCGAGAGGAGCCGGTGGCCCTGGCGCAACCGCGCGATGCGCTCGCGGGCTTCGGGGCTGGCCGGCACGTCGGCGTCGGCGACGCGCTGATAGAGATGGGCTGCCTGGCGCCAGCGGGTGGCCGCCTCCTCGATGGCCGCGCCCTGAAACGCCGCGCGGGTGAACCAGAGAATCTCGGCCGGCCCGGGGGCGGGCGTCTTCCAGAACTGGTAGACGCCCGCCAGGTAGCGCTCGAGCGCCGCCGCGGATCGGCCGGTCCTTTCGAGGCAGCGCCCGATCTTGTAGGCGGCCTCGAGGCGCGCGGCAGGCGTGGCGTCCGGCGCTTCCAGAACCGTCCGGTAGGATCGCAGGGCATCTTCGTAGCGACCCGGATCCCCGCCGGCGAGGGTGAACTGGCAATCGCCCATGCGGAGCCTGGCGTCACGGGCCAACGGCGCGTCCGGCGCCTGCTTGACAATTTCGTCGTAGATCAGGATCGCGGACGCGAAGTCGCCCAGTTCGGCCAGGGCGGCGGCCTGGAAGAAGCGGGCCTCCGGGCGCCGGCGGCTGGCGGGATAGTCCTTGACCAGCCGCGCGAAGTGGCGGTTGGCGCGCTCGAACTCGTGTTGCAACAACGCCGCGCGGCCCGCCCAGAACAGGGCGCTGTCGGCCAGCCGGCTGCCCGCATAGCGGTGCGCCAGGTCCAGGAAGCCGGTTTCGGCCGCCGCGCGGCGGCCGTGATTGAAATCGGTCTCGGCCAGCCAGAAGCAGGCGTCCGGCGCCCAGGGGGACTCCGGGTAGCCGTCGGCGAAGGCGCGGAACCCGTCAGCCGCCGACAGTTCATCTCCGAGGCGGAACCGGCACCAGGGGGCCAGGTAAGCGGCATGCGCGGTGGTCGCGGGCGGCGCGGCGGCGTCCCGCACCCGCAGGACATGATCGAGGGCTTCCGCAAACTGTCCGGTGCGGTAGGCGAGCAGCCCCAACCCGAGCCAGGCCTCCGCGCGCGCGGGATCGGGGTAAGCCTGGCTGATCTGCCGAAAGAGGGCGCCGGCCTGCTGCCACTGTTGGCGCCGCAGCATCAGGTCCGCAATACGCAACAGGGCGGCGGCGGCCATCGGGTCAGTTGGGTCGCGGTCGGCCAGTTCCCAGAAGCGGGTCTCGGCGCCGTCGGCGTCGCCGAGCAACGCGCGGCAGGCGGCGGCCTGAAAGTCCGCCTCGGTGGCGACCACGCTTTCGGGCCAGCGCGCGGACACCCCTGCGAAGCGCTCGATCGCGGCCTTGTATTGGCCGGCGGCCATCAGGGCCTGGCCGGCGTTCAGCCGGGCGCGGGCCTGATCGGCGGGCGCCGCGGCCAGGTCGGCCGCCCGCTCGAAGGCGGCGGCCGCCTCGCTCGGGCGCCCGAGCCGGAACAGCGCCGTTCCCTTGCCCTCCTGGGCCCGGGCGATCCCCGCGGGGTCGCCGAAGGTTTCGAGGTAATACTGGAAATCCGTCAGAGCCTTATCGGGGGCGCCGCGATCGAGCAGGCTCTGCGCCAGGTCGAGCTGGGCGGCGCGGGCGGCCTGATGGCCGGTGTGCTGCGCGACAAAGCCGCGCACCAGGGCGATGCCCTCGTCCAGCTTGTTGATGCCGATCAGCAATTTGCCCTTGCGCAGCCGACAGAGGCCGGCCGGCAACGGCTCCGCGAGGCGCGCCAGTCCCTGGTCGAGCAGGGCGATGGCCTCGAGACGGTTGCTGCGGGCGTCGGCCAGGTCGGCGAGGGCGATCAGGGCCGCGGCGCGGGCGTCGTCGGGCACGGACGTTCCGTTGGCCAGCGGCAGAAAGGCGGCGCGGGCGCCGTTGGCGTCGCCCTCGGCCAGTGCCAGGCGCCCCATCAGGCGCAGGGTGTCCTGCCCGGAGGGTGTCTCGGCGCTGGGGGGCGGCAGGGCGCTCAACACGCGGCGGGCGTCCGCGATGCGGTTGGCGGCGAACAGGCCGCCGGCCCAATCCAAGCGGTTGGCCGGGCCGTCGTCCGTGGCGTCGAGCAGCGCCGCGGCGCGCGCGAACCAGGCGTTGGCCTCGTCGGGCCGGCCCAGCCGGAGCAGCGCCTGCGCACCCAGGCGCAGGGCCGGGGCGAGGTGGGGCGAGGCCGGGTGGAGGCGTTCGAGGCGGCGGCAGGGTTCCAGGGCATCGGCCCATTGACCGGCGCGCGCATAGGCCGTGGCCAGCCAGAACGCGAAGGCGTCCTCCTGGTCGCTGCCGGCGAACAGGTCGCGGGACTGCAGCAGGAGATCGCGCACGGCGGCGCCGCGGTCGAGCCCGTGGCGCGCCTGGGCCAGCAACAGCACGGCGGTGCGGCGCGCGTCGGGGGCCAGCGGGTCTGCCATCAGACGGGTCAGCGACGCCTCGGCCGTCTCGAACAGTTCGTCCTCGATCGCGGCCTGGCAGACCGCCAGCGTCTCGGATGCGGGGCGCGGCGCAGGGCCGGCCCCGGCCAGCCAGGCGGCGGCCGCCAGAGCGGCCGCCGCCGCCAGGGACACCACGCGGCCGTGCCGGTGGACGCTGTCGTTGGGTCGGCGCATGGCGCGGCCATCCGGTCGGTTGGCGTCGGCGGCCCGGCCGTACGGTGGCGCTCAGGCGCGCGCGGGCGCCGGGGGAGTCGCGGCGCTCGCCTGGCCCTGTTCCACCCGCGTCAAGCGGCCGTCGAGCGCGGTCAGTTTGTCTTTAAACTCCGGCAGCCGCATCAGGTGGGCGTGCAGCTTGGTGAACTTTTCATACGGCATGGCCGGGGAGCCGAGCACGAAGGTTCCGGCCGGGATATCCTTGGTGACCCCGGCCTGCGCGGCCACGATGACGTCCGCGCCGATCACCAGGTGGCCGACGATGCCCGCCTGCCCGGCGATGATCGTGCGGTCGCCGATCATCGTGCTGCCGGAGATGCCGGCCTGGGCGACGATGACGGCGTGGTCGCCGATGATCACGTTATGGGCGATCTGGATGAGGTTATCCATTTTGACGCCGTTGCCGATCCGGGTCTGGCCGAAGCGGGCGCGGTCGATCGTCACATTGGCCCCAATTTCGACGTCGTTGCCGATGACCACGATGCCGATCTGGGGAATCTTGCGGCGGACGGCTCCGTCCTGGGTATAGCCGAAGCCGTCGCTGCCGATGACCGTGCCGTTGTGGATCACGACCCGGTCGCCGATCTGGGTGTATTCGCGGATCGACACGTGGGGGTAGAGGCGGCAATCGGCGCCGAGGCGCGTGCCGTGGCCGATGTAGACGTGGGCGCCGACGGCCGCGCGGTCGCCGATGATCGCTCCCGGTTCGATGACGGCGTAGGGGCCGATGTGGACACCGGTCCCGAGCGTGGCGTCCGGCGCCACGATGGCGGTCGGGTGCACGCCCGGCGCGAAGGCGACCGGCGGGGGGGCGAACCAGAGCGCGGCTTCGGCAAAGGCCTTGTCGGGGTTGGCGACGCGGATCAGGGTTGCCGGGCAAGGGCGCGACCAGTCCGCGGCGACGATCACCGCCGTGGCGCGCGTCGTGGCGGCGGCGGCGGCGTAATGCGGCGTGGCGACGAACGACAAGTCGCCCGGCTCGGCCTCCCGGATGCCCGCCAGGCGCGCAATCACGGCCTGGGGATCGCCTTCCGCGCGCCCGGACAGGCGGCGCGCGATCTCGTCGACGGTCAGGGTCATGGGGTTGTCTTTCGGGGCGCGGCCGCCGGCGCGGCGGCGTGCTTGTTGAGGATCGCCAGGATGGCCTCGGTGACGTCGAGCGCCGGCTCGGCGTACACCACGGTCTCGACGCTGTTGAGCGTTTTTCCCGACCCGTCGAGCACCAGGGTGAACCCATGCTCCCGGGCATAGGCGGCAATCACGGCGCGAATCTCGCCCACCAGTTGCTGCTGCGTCGCTTTCATCTGTTCGCCGAACTGCTTCTTGTAGCCGGAGTCGAACTCCGCCAGCTTGCCCTCGGCTTCGCGGAAGGCGACGAAGGCGTCCTCGGCGGCCGCGCGCTTGCGGTCGCGGGCGTCGTCGTTGAGGGACTTATCGCGCGCCTCGGTGCCGAGGGTTTCGACGCGCTGCTTGGCGCCGCGGACGGCCTCGATCAGGTCGCGGCGCCGGGCGTCCATGTCCTCGAAACGCGATTTCAACTGGAGATTGGCGGTCTTGGTCTTGTGATAGTCGTCGAAGAGGCGTTCCATCGACACCAGGGCGATGCGGGCCTCGGCGGCCGGCAGGCAAACGGCCGGCAGCAGGGCCAACCCGGCGCTGGCCAAGGCGCAGGCGAGACGGATGTTCATGCGGAGCCTTCCTCGTGCACACGCGGGTCAGAACCCGTAGCCCAGCCAGAAATTGAACCGGGCCGAGGTCCGGTAAATATCCGAGCCGCTGATTTCCAGCGGCCAGGCGTAATCCACGCGGATGGGAAATCCGGGGATATCCAGGCGCACCCCGACGCCGATGTCCGAGCAGTACTCTAGCAGATCGAATCGGAAGGCATCAAGCCAAACATTGCCGAGGTCGTAGAAGCCGGCCACGCGCAGCAGGTCGCGGTACACCGGGATGCTGTATTCGGCCGTCGCCAGGGTGGCGCTCTTGCCGCCGATCGGCTCGCCGGCTTCGTAGGGGGCGACGTAGCGGTATTTGAAACCGCGCAGGGTGCGCGGGCCGCCGAGGAACAGGCGGTCGAAGAGGTGGACATCGCGGTCGTCGCCGAACTCCCGGACGGTCTCCGCCCAGCCGTGCAGGCTGAGGACGTGGTTGAAGATCGTCGGCAGGTAGACCGTGGCATCGCCCTCGAACCCGTAGACGTCGACGTCGAACCCCATCGGGCCGCCGGAGAGCCGTCCGCCGAGGGTGACCTTGGCGCCGCGCGTCGGCACGAAGACATTGTCGCGGGTATCGTGCACCAGGGTCAGGGAGAGGGTGCTCTGGTTCCAGACGCCCTCGTCGGCGCGCACGGTGGGGGGGGCGTTGGTCGACATGTCGTAGAGGTTGATCTGTTCGAGGCGGTACTGCAGGTTGAGCCGCTGGAAGAACCCCGGGAGCGGCTGGCCGAGCGTCAGGGCGCCGCCCGTGCGCTGCTCGTTGTAGTAGCGGCTCAGGTTGCTGCGGTTGCGGCTGTAGAGGTCCACGCCCAGCGACAGCTTGCGGTCCAGAAACCAGGGCTCGACGAAGGCGATCTCGTAGTCCTGGCGTTCGGCGCCGGCCTGGACGCGCAGCCGCAGTTTCTGGCCGGCGCCCGCGAAGTGCGGCCAGCCGGTCAGATCGAAGTTGCCCTGGGACAGTTCGACGAACCCCATCAGGTCGTCGATGCTG
>CAZEVX010000169.1:0-7252 GCA_964515705.1 uncultured Verrucomicrobiota bacterium
CGGTTGAACGTGAATACGAACACGAAACAGGGATGTGCTTACGCGCGGATTTGGGACACGCTGTCAGGTCTCGAAGACGACGAGTTGATAGCCGTTGACCTCCGGCACGGTCACCCGCAGGTAGCCGTCTTCGACGCGCAACGGCAGCGCGGCCCGCGCCGGCGCCAGGTAGGCCCGGCGCGCGCCCGGCAGATCGTCGCGCCGCAGGGCCACGTCCACGTTGCGGATGACAACCGGTTCCTCGATCACCTGGGTCTGCCCGCGCAATTCCGGGAGATAGGCCAGCAGATGCACCAGGCGGCGCCGCCGCCCCTGGGCGGTCAGGGTCACCTGGCCGAACGAGGGCATCCCCTCGGCCCGCACCAGGGGATCGGGCAGCGCCTGCCGCAGGCAATAGCCAACCATCTCCCGGTACTCCACAACGGCATCCTGGAAGTAGCCCTCGAAGACTGGAAAACTGAAATGGAACACGCTCCCGCAGCGCGCCAGCGACGGGCGGCCGGCGTCGCGGTCGGGCGAGGTGTAGAGGTGTTCGTGCCGGCCGTCCCACTCGCCATGGTTGAAGTACGGGCGGTGCAGCCGCGCCAGCACGTCCGCCCCGCGGCGTGCCCGCAGGACGACGCCCGGCCGGTAGATCGTCGTCACGCGGCGACCCACCACGCGCGCCAGCGGGCCGGCGGCGCGGAAAAAAGCCGGACGCCAAGGCTCGGGCCCGCCGCAAGTTAGCCGGTACTGCGGCAGCACAAAGACGCGCTTGGCGGCGTCGAGGCCCGACCAGGCCGAGCTGATGACAAACCCGCCGTGCGCCAGGTGCCGGCGCAGGCGCGCGGCCAGCGGCGCATCGAGCAGGATGTTGTCGGGCAGGACCAGCACGCGGTAGGTATCCAGCGCGCCGAAACCGTCCACGACATCGAACTGAACCTTCAACTCCTGCAGCATGCGCGCCGCTCCGAACAGCGGCCGGCTGACCTCGCCCGTGAACCCCAGCGACGCGCAGGGCATGTGCCGCGCGCCGGGACACACCACGGCCACCTCGGCCCGCGCCCGGGCGCCGTCGGTCCAGGGATCGAGCGCGCGCAGGCGGTCGAACACCCGCCCAATGCGCGCGTAGACGTCTGGGTCCAGCCGGCCGCGCGGATGCAGATGGTCGCCGACCGAACACCCGCCGCCGTTGGCCACGGCATTATAGCAGTCGAACAGCAGGGAGTGTTCCGGGCGCAGACCGCCGAGGTCGCCCCAGCTTTTCTGGAACCGGCCGGTCATCATGAACCAGGGATGCGGCAGGGTGCGCGCGTAGCGGGCATAGGCCGGCAGGATGTCGTAGCCCCAGCCGCCGGTCGGCAGAATCTCGAGTTCGCTCTTGTTCGGCTGCAGACCATACGGCAGGCCATTGAAACAGACATACAGGGCGCGGCGCCGCCGGCGCAGCAGGGCGCGCACGTCCGCCAAAAACCGCTGCGTCACTTGCCAGCAGAAGGCCTTGGCCTGCGCCGGGTCGCGCGGATCGAGTCCCGCCCGCCGCATGCCGGCCACGCACTCCTCGCCATAGCACGGGTCGAGGGTGAAGCAGTCGAAGAACAGCCCGTCCACGGGATAGCGGTCAAGCACCTCCTCGGTCATCGCCAGCAGGTGCCGGCCATAGCCCGTGTTCAGGCACATGCGGCGGAAGAAGTGGCCGTGCGGTCCGGCGTCCGGCTCGACGGCGTACCCCGAGGGGGTCTTGACGGCCTTGAGCTTGATGCCGTAGACCTGGCCCAGGGCGTTGAGCTTGACCCACTCGCGGTGCTGCACGGCGTGCTCGTGGTCGAGCCCGGCGTTGAAATACGCCGCGACGGCAATCCCGCGGCGGTGACAGGCCTGTACCATGCCGCCCAGTAGGTCCTTCTTCAGGCCTGGATACGGCACGCCGATGCGCGTTGGGTAATAGGCGAACCCGAGGTTGCAGCGGGCAAAGACGGTGACAAACTCCACGTGCGCCGCCCGCAGCGTGGCGGCAAACGCCTCGGCGTCAAAGTCGCGGCCGGGATCGCGGACCCCGGGCGGGGTGTGGCAGTCAAGATGGATTGCGCGGCGGGGAAAGGGGGCCAGTGGCATAACGGATCTCTCTGGGTTGCGGGTTTGACAGGCCGCGAGATGGCGCACGAACCGCTCGCGGGTACACGAACCATAGGGCCAGATCATAGCAGCCGTCCATGCCGACACAATGGCAAAGCGCCGGGATCCCCTGCCGGCTTGCCCGGCAGGAGCCGGAATGTTCCGCGCCACGGAGAGCCGGCCGGCGCCCCCGCCGTCTGGCGCGCTGCCGCACACCGGAATCGCCGCCTGCTAGATCAACGTCGCGCACTATACTTTATACTTTAAGTCTGACCCTGATAGGCGGCGGGCCATTCGGGACGGCCGCCGACGGGCAGGGCGCAGCGGTACACCCGCCCCCCCAGGAAGCGCCCCTGGGCGTCGGTCCCGGAGGCCAGGTCGGTCGCGCCTTGGCAGGCCGTGGTGATGTACAGGTCCCGCAGCGCCGCGCCGCCGAACATGACGCTCGAGGGCTGGCGCGCCGGCACCCGGATCTCCGCCGTCACCGCGCCGGCTGGGGTCATCCGGCGCACCATCCCCGCCCCCCAGAACGCCTGCCAGAGGTGGTCTTCCGCGTCCAACGTCAGGCCGTCGGGATAGCCCTGCGCCGCGGTCCCCTGGAAGACCACGCGCGGATCGGTGATCGCCCCGGTCTCCGCGTCATACGCGTAGGCCGTCACTTGCCGCCGGCCGGTGTGGGTGTGGAAGAAGGTCCGTTGGTCGAGCGAAAACGTCATCCCGTTGCTGCAGGCGACGCCGTCCAGAACCTTGACGGGAGCCCGGTTCGGCTCCAGGCGGTAGAGCGCGCCGAGGCCGCCCCGGCGGTGGACGGTGCCGGCAAACAGGCGCCCGCGCGGGTCGGTGGTGACGTCGTTGAACTGCTCACCGGGCTGCAGCGCCAGCCGCTCAAGCTCGGTCAGCGCGCCGCCGGCCAGCCGGAACACCCGGTCCTGCGCGCAGAGCACCAGGGCGCCATCGCGGGCAAAGGCGAAGCCGCCGACCTGCCAGGCCCCCTCCCAGAACACCCGGCTGCGGCCGGTCGCCGGATCGTAGCGCCACAGGCGCCGGTTGAACACGTCGGTCCAGTAGAGCGCCTGCTCGCCGACGTTCCAGAGCGGGCCTTCCCCCAGGTGGCAGATGCCCTCGAAGACGCACTCGATCGGCGCGTGCATGTCCCGCCCTTCAATACCAGCGCGGCATCCCCAGCCCGCCGCCAACCTCGATGCGCGCGCCGGTGGAATAATCGAGGTCGCCGCGCGCGAAGGCGGCCACCAGCCGGGCGACATCCTCGGGCTCGCCCCAGCGGGCGGTGATCAGGCGGCCGGCCGCGATCTTGCGGTCAATGGCGGCCTGGTGCTTGTCGGCCATGTCGGAATGGATCACACCGGGGCTGATCTCGATGACGGGGATATCATGGGCGCCCAGCCCGTTGGCGAACACCTTGGCGGCCATGCCGAGCGCCGCCTTGCTCATGCAGTATTCGGCGCCGCGCGTCACCACGTAGCCCTGCACGGAAGTGATGAAACAGATGCGCCCCTTTGGAATGAGCTGCTTCTCCAGGTTCCGGATCATGAGGGTGGCGATGGCCTGCGTCAGGAAGAACGGGCCTTTCAGGTTCGTGCCGATGACGTGGTCAAAGCGATCCTCGGTGGACGTCAGGTACGGGATGCCGGGCGGCTCGATGCCGGCGTTGTTGACCAGCAAATCGATCCGGCCGCCCCGCTCCTCGAGGGCCGCCAGGATCGCCGCGCGCCCCTCGGGCCGCGCGATGTCCGCCTGGACGAACTCGGCCGTGCCGCCCGCCGCCCGGATGGCGTCGAGCGCGGCCTGCGCACCCGCCGCGGCCGGCCGGACGCCGTGGACCCAGACATGGAAGCCATCGCGGGCCAGGCGCTCGGCAATGCCGCGCCCGATGCCGCGCGACGACCCGGTCACCAGCGCCACCGGCCTGGCCGTCGGCGTCATCGGCTAGGCCTCCGCAGCACGCGCCCGGGCCGGACGCCCGGCAGGACGTTCTGGTCAAACACGAGCTGGCCATTCACCCACACCCAGCGCAGGCCTTCCGCCGGGCGCTCGGGATGCCGGTAATCCCGGTGCACGGCCAGCCGGTCCATGTCCAGGGCCACGAGGTCCGCCCAGGCGCCCGGCTCCAACACGCCCCGGTCGCGCAGCCCGTAGACCGCGCGCGCCGGGAAGCCGGTCAGCTTGTGGACGGCCGCCTCCAACGACAGCCGCTTCTGCTGCCGGACCATGACGTCGAGGAAGTGCAGGGCCATCTGGCCGAGCAGGGGCGATTGGCCGTAGCGCGCGGCGCCGCGCGGCGCCACGTAGTCCGTGCCGGGCACGCCGCGCGGGTGCTGCAGCAGGGTCTGCCAGCAGCCGGCCTCGCGCTTGTCCTTGACCAAGGCCCAGGTCGCATCGGGGTCTTCGGCCAGGATGTCGAACAGCACCTCGAAGGCGGTCTCGTAGACGGCCCGGATCGTATAGGCCGGCTCGCGCGCGCGCGCCAGCTGCCAGAGGGTCTGGCCTTCGTAGTCCGCCCGGGCGCAGTCCAAGACCTGGTAATCCTCCATCCAGTAGGGATCGGTGACGGGGTGGATCATGAACAGCTTCATGCCCCCGGACAGCATCCAGGCCCGCAGCTTGTCACGGATGTCGCGGCGCGCCAGCAGGCGCGCCAGGGACTCGGGCGTCAGATCCCGAAGCCACTTGGGCAGGTCCTGATGGGCGCCGAAAAACGCTTCCGCGATGCGCTGGCGGCCGCCGATGCTGTTGTCCGACGGAATGACGTTGAAGCTGACGTCGAGCCCCTCGGCGATGGGCGTATCGATGATCGTCTCGAGCGTGGCCCGGGCCAGCGCCTCGTCGAGGGAGGCCGGGTGCGGCTGCGGGACCAGGTAGGCGGGCGTCAGGTGGGCGATATGCAGCCGGGGGCCGCCGGCCATCCGGCAGATCTCGACCGCCTCGAGCAGGCCGTGATAGCGGCCAGTGATGACTTCGCCGGCCGGCGCGTCAAACAGGCCGTAGGCGTACGCGCCCGGCTCCCGCGCCGGCCACTGGTTCTGGTGATGGCGCGTGTGCGGGCTAAAGACTCCGCCGTAGTCCTTCACCAGGCGCGCCATGTCAACCAGTTCCTCGACATCGGCAAAATGGCCTGGCATGCCGCCGTCCAGTCCGAGCGACAGGCCGAAGCTGCCGCTCTCGAAGGCCGCGCGCGCCAGGGCCAGCATGGCGGCGCGCTCGGCGGGGTCGGCGCGGCGCGCCACATGCTCGCCCAGGACCGCGCGCCGGATGGCGTTGTGGCCCACGAGCGGGATATAGTTTGGCGTCAAGCCCCGGGCTTCGACGGCGTCCAGGAACCCGCCGAACGTCTGTCCGGCGGACGCCTGGCCGGGCGCCCCGGTCCCGGCGGACGGCGCCGGGCTGCTGCCGCACTGGCCGCCGGCGAAGGTGGTGATCCCCTGCCCGATCAGGTGCGCGAGGGCGGGGTCGTCCAGCACGGCGCGGTCGGCATGGCTGTGGGGATCGACAAAGCCGGGACAAACCACCAACCCCCGGGCGTCCACGCGGCGATCGGCCTCGCCCCGGACATCGCCCAGCGCCGCAATCCGCCCGTCCCGGATGCCGAGGCTGCCCGCGCCCGCGGCCCGGCCGGTGCCGTCCACCAGCGTGGCCCCCGCGATGATGACGTCAAACCGCTCGGCCATAAGCGCCCTCCCTGCCGCGTCCGTTTCCTTACGCCGCCGGGGGATCGCCCCAGTCCGGGATCTCGAGCAGCGCGCCGTTCTGCAGCGCCGAGCGGTGCGCCATGATGCCCATGGCCATGAAGCGCGCCGCCAGCCAGGCATGGATCGCCGGGCGGCGCCCTTCGGCCACGGCGCTGACGAACTCGTGCACCAGATAGGGATGCGATCCGTAATGCCCGTGAGGATCGAACGGGAGGGCGGCCGCCTGCGCCTCCGTCAGGGCGGGGTTCTGCGCGCGCATGATGGCGGTTTCGACGTCCTTCGGCAGCGGGTCGCGCATCTCCGCCGCGCTGGGCGCCCGCTCCCCGTGCTCGGGCACCTGCTCGATGGGCATGTGGCGGGCGCGCTTGGTCCAGAGCCACTGGCGGCCGCGCCAGGCGGCGCAGGTTCCGTAGACGTTCATCTCGTAGCCCTCGCCGGTCACCTCGCGGTACTCGCGCGCCGTGAGCGTCGCCCCGTTGGCCAGGTGGAAGAAGGCGGTTTCGTTGGCGATGGCATCCGGGCTCATGTACTCGTCGTAGCCCGTGGCGTTCATCGCCAGCGCCGAGACCTTGAGCGCGTGGGTATCCATGATCGAGATCGGGCCGGACACGGAGTGGGTCGGATAATGCATCGGCCCGCTCTTCATCCCTTTGTATTTGGGCCGGATGGCTTTCCATTCCCGGCCCGCGGCGCTGTCCATGCGCTTGGCCGCCACGCGCCGCAGGCTGACGCCCCAGGCGCCGCTGTAGTCGTGGCTGTACTCGGCTTCCGCGCTGATGAAGCGTCCGAAGGCGCCCGCCGCCCGCTGGCGGCGCATGAACATCACCTCGGGATGATAAAACGAGGTCTCGGCCAGCATGTAGTGCCGGCCGGTCGCCTTGGTCGCGGCAATCACCCGGTCGCAGCAGTCGAGCATCTCCTGGTCGTCCGGCACATGGATGATCGGCACGGCGCTGAGCACATGCTTGCCGTGTTCCATGGCCTGGATGCACTGCGGGGCGTGCAGCCAGGGCTGCGTGAAGATCGCCAGCGCATCGAGGTCCGACCGGCAGATGGCTTCGAGCGAGTCGTAGGCGTCCCGGGGATTGAACTTGTCCTTCAGAAACGGGTCCTCGGCGTAGGTCCGGACGCGGTCCGGCTCGCGGTCGCAGAAAGCGATCCGGCTCACCCGCGGATGCGCCTTGAACAGGTTCACGAACTCGCCGCCGAACATGCCGAGCCCGACAATGCCGATGCTGATGCTCATGGTGTTGCTTCCCGTTCCCCGGCGGGCCGGGGCACTCCTGCCCTGTTCGCGCCGGCCAATGCCAGCCAACCTCCGCGACCGCATCCTATGGAAACGGCGTGCGCCGCGCAACCGGAAAGGTGCCGTCCCGATTTGCGGGAGTTGCGCCTTCCCCTTTTGCCCAGTCAGGCGCCAGACCGTGCGCCTGCGGCTCGGCACCCTGCGC
>CAZEVX010000170.1:0-7237 GCA_964515705.1 uncultured Verrucomicrobiota bacterium
CACGGATCGCGCCTGGAGTGACCGCGGACAAGCGCAACTCCCGCAAATCTGGGTGGGTCCCGTCCGGCTGATCCATGCAGGAGCGTATGGTATAGCTATTTCGCCGGTGGCCAAGGAATATTTTGCGCTGCCATGGGATTCCGCCGTCTGTGCGGCGGCGCGGCGTTCGATGCGACGCCGGGTTGCAGACGAAGCGTGACCGTTTCCCAACTGCGCGTGGGCGAAACCCCGGTGACCGTTCCGGCGCCTACCGGCGCCTGCGCGTGGATCGTGTAGCGCGGCCGCGGCCGGACGTCCGGATCGTCGGCGGCGATCCGCCGTTCGGTCAGCAGCAGCGCGGCGGCGGATTCCGGACCCGGCGTCCGGCCGGCGGCGTCGGTGACCGCCTGGTCGCCGCCCGCGGCGTCCGGGGTGTCGGGGACGGCCGCGACGCGAGCGCCCGGCACGGGCCGGCCGGCGGCGTCCATGACCTGCACGACGATGTGCCGTTGCACGAGGGCCTCGGCGGGGACCGGCTGCCCGCGGCGTGGATCCTTGCCATAGCCGTAGCGGTCGGGGGCGGCGCCCGGCTCGATCGCACAGTCCACGGCGCGCACGAACCCGCCGCCGGATAAGTCCCAGTTCATGGCGTTCGTCCGCAGGGCGCAACTCGTCAATTCCACGCGTACGCCCGTGAACACGGGATTCCGAAATCCTTCGAACCGGCAGTTGCGGAAGGCGAGCTCGCGCGTCGCGCCGCCGAATCCGGCCCCGCAATCGGCAAAGACGCCATCCTCGATGCGGCAGGTCATATAGGCATGCAGACCGGCGAGCGGGGCGCCGGCGAAATGGCGGAACTCGGCGCCCTGCGCAATGAACGTACACTTCCAGGCTGCCACCGAACAGGGAAGCGCCGGGTTGGTTTGGCCGGCGCCGGCTACCAGCCCGTGGTACAGGAGCAGTTCGCCGCCCGCCCCGCGCCGTATGCGGTCATCCGCTCCGAGCGCCGAGCCGACCAGGATGCGCGTGCCCGCCAGGCGGATGGCGGGGCGGGCGGCGCCGCCGGCCGGGACGCCGAGCGTCAGCCGGTTGATGCGCGGCGTCCGTTCGGCGCCGCCGGACGGCTCGTCCAGCAACTGGTAGGGGTGCACGACGAGGTGCCCCTTCATCAGCAACGTTTCCCCGGGCGCGTTCGCGCCGCCGATCTGGAAACAGGTCTCGGTGCCGTTGTCGCGGCCGATGACCAGGGTGGCCGAGACGGTGCAGACGGCGGCGGTTGGGTCGTAGCGGACCTTGCCCCAGCCGTTCATGCGGTCGGCGATCGCCAACTCGCGCAGCGTGCAGGGCAGGGCTTCGGGATAATCCTCGACGATCAGGCTGCCGGTCGCCGCCTCGAAGACAATGCTGGCGGCGGCCAGCCCGGGGCCGAGAGCGCCTGCCATGGCCGCGACGAGCCCCCAGGCATCGAATCGCCGGGTCATGGCTGGACCTTGGCGGGCGGCGGGTTGGTGAACGCCGAGGGGTCCGTGCCGCGTTCCATCTGCAGGGCGTCCACCCAGACGGTGTAGGGGGTCCCGATGGGAAACAGTTCCACGAACAAGTTGTTCTCGGGATCCGGCCGCGCCGGGACCGTGCAGGCGAAGGACTGCCGTTTCCAGGCGCGCCCGACCGGGATTGTCACGGTTTTCCCGGCCATCCGGACCTTGGCTGTCACGCCGTCCTGGTCGGTCTTCACAAACAGCGAGAAGACGTAATCCAGCGGCTTGGCATCGTTGGGCAGCGGGGTGTAGGTGATCAAGGCGCGCTGCTCGCCGGGTTGCGCGCCGACCGCGATGCGCAGCGCCAGCTTGCCGTCCACAGGGTCAGCGGGGTCCAGCCGATAAACGGCCTCCGAACTGCCGAGCAGCCGGCCGGGCGGGATATTGTAAAACGAGAAATAGTCGGGGGTGCCCGGGAGCGCGGCCTCCTCGAAACTGGGGTTGCGCATGACGTTGGCGGCCGGCCCGATCTGGGCCGGCGGGATCGAGAGTGCCCGCGGCCGCGCCTGGTCGCGGAGCGGTTGCTGGGTCACGGGGAGGGGCACCGGCCCGCTGGGCGGCTCGACGCCCCGGAAACGGTAAGCGCGCACGCCCAGGGGCTCGAGTCGGTCCCGCAGCCGACCGCCGTCCAGCGTTGGGGCCGGGCCGCCGAACATCCGCTCGGCGCGGTCGGTCGGCTGCAGGGCGCCCAGGTCGAAGGCCGCGTCCGCCGGCGTATCGGGGCTGGTGTTGGCCGCCAGCAGCAGCCAGGACCCGTCCGCGTCACGGAACAGGCGGCACTGCACGTCCGGGAACGGGCCGGCGACCAGGTCGTAGGGCCCGCCGGCGTAGGCGATCTCCTGGTCCACGTCCGGCGCGCCGAGGAAGGGCGTCAGGGTCTTCCACTCGTCCGCCAGTTCGACGAACGTCTTCCGGATCTCCGCGTGGGCGATGGGGTAGCAGAAATAATACAGGCCCTTGGCCCCGTGGATCATGGCCACATAGGTCTGGCAACGCATGTCGTCCGGCAAAAACCCGCGCTGGTGCTGGCCCAGGTAGGCGGTGGCGATCGGGAGGATGAACCAGCACCCCATGCGTTTCTCCGTTGCCGAGCGGCGGATCGGGACCAGGGTGCGCGTGACGTGGTTGGGCGTCCCGTACACGCCCGGCGTGGCGGGAATCCAGTAGGCGCGGTGCAGCAGGATGTCGGCATAGCGCGCGACCGACGGATGGTCGTAGCAGGCGATCACCGGGTGGTACCCGTCCAGGGCGTTCAGTGACTGGTAGAGGTCCATCATCGCCGGGTGCTGGAACGGCGCCGGTTCGTCGAAGTGCATGTAGGCGGCCAGATTGGTCGCGTGCATCACCCGGCGCACTCCGTCCAGCAGGCGGGAGCGGTTGGCCGTGTAATAGTCCTGAAACAGGCGTTCCTTGGCCGGTTCCGGCAGCGGCTGCAGCAGCGGATCGGTCATCAGGGCGCCCTTCAAGCCGGTCAGGGTCCTGGCGGCTTGCCGCCGGCGCAAGGCATCGAGGTCGGGCCCGCTGAACGCGCTGGCGAACAGCGACGTGCCGATCTCCCGCGCCGGGCCCTCGAGATAGACAAAGGCCGTCAGGCCGCAGTCCGCCGCCTGGCGCAGGGCCAGGTCCATCTGTTCCGGTTCGATCGAATAGGGCCAGTAGGCGATGCTGTTGAACCCGATGTCCGCCGCGTCCCGGAAGGTCGCCGGCCGGGCAACATGCTGGTGGACGTAGATGCCGAAGGGCAGGAACGGGACGCCGTTCCGCAGCACCGTGCCGGACGGGCGGCGGATGGCCCATTCCATGCCCGGATTGGGCGGACGCTTGACGAGCGGGACTGTCATGGTTTGCAGCACGCTGCCCGACTCGCGCAACGAAGCCTCGAGGGCGTGCGGGCCCGGCGCCAGCCCTTCGATCGGCACGTCCAGGACCCCGCGCGGCCGCACCACCGCGCTGCCGGCCAGCAGGTTGCCGTCGCCATCCCGGACCTCGAGCGCCTTGCCGCCCAGGGCCCCGGGCTCGAGATGCAGGGAATAGAGGATCCGAGCTTCCTTCTGGGACGTGTAATAGTTCAACTCCGCAAACGCCGCGAGGAAATCAAAGGTGCGGCGGGTGTCCACCGGGACCCGTTGCCAGACCTCGCCGGTCTCCGAGGCCAGCACCAGGGCGACCTCCCGCTGCGCCAGGGTGGCGAGCCGGACCGGCAGGCGTAGCGAGACCGACCCGGCATTTGTCGGCACGGCCAGGTTGGTCGCCGTGATCGCCGTGCGGCCGTCAACCTGCTCCTCGGCGCGCAGGACAACGCTCCCGCCAGGGCCGGAACAGGACCGGAGAGTCACGTCCAGGTCATACCACCGGCCCCCGTCGCCGGCGCGGATCGGCCCGGCGGCGGCCGACACCAGGTACGGCAGGAACGGCGCCTGCGGGTCGAGTCCGGACGCCCAGCGAATGCGGAGGAACCGCGCGGGGTCCACGAGGCCGCCCCGCAGGGCTTCGTATTGCGGGGCCAGCGACCAGCGCGTCCGGATGACCCGCCCGTCGGGTTCCGTCTCGAACCGGGTGTTGAGCAGGTCGAACGATGCGTTGCCAAGTCCCTCCCAGGGCGGCATCTGGCTGAAGGGCACCGCCAGTTCCGCCGTCCAGCCGTCGGCATCGCACGCCACAGCCGACCGCCACGGGATGTTCCATCCAAGTTCATCGCTGCCGCCCACGACGCGACGTTCCTGACGGACATTGAGGGTGTTGAGCTTGAACAGGTAATAGCAGCGGCCGGCGGTCCCGGGATCGACATACAGCTTGACGCAGTCGTCCCGCTGAACGAATCCGTCATGCGCGAGCGCCGCCGGCGCCTGGCGCCGACGGTCCGCCGGCTGCCGGACGCTTATTCCGGCATACAGCCAGGCATCGTCATACGCCACCCGGGCTGCCAGAGCCGTGCCGGAAAACACCTGGCGGTCGAGATCAAAAAAGTTTGTGAACGGCGCCGCCGCCGTCCAGCAGGGATCGTCCAGCCGCCCGTCCAGCACGGGCGGCGTCGCGCAGCGCGGAACGGCGGCCGTAACCGGAGCCGGGGATGCCAGGTCCGGCCGTGCCATGCGCATCGGCAACAGCAATGTCGCGGCGAGAACGGCCAATGAACGGCAAGTCATGTCACGCTCCTTGGGCTATGGCCGAACACAAAGGATGTTCACCCCGAAGGACCCGAAGAGCACGAAGGGGTACGCGAAACCCACTTTCGTGTCCATCGTGGTGAGGAATTGCACAATTACCGTTGTTTCCGGTTCAAGGTCACGGGAATCACCCGCCAACTGGTGTCCGGCGCCAGGTCCTGGATCACGGCCGGGGCGTAATTCGTGGCGCTGATGGACAATCTCCAGCGATACGGCGTGATCGCGGGCTGGTTGGTGACCGCCGTGGCCGTCTCGACGCGCTCGGTCAACAGCAACGCCCGGTCCGACCCGCGGCCGGGCGTCCGGCCCTGGGCGTCGGTCAGGGCGACCAGGCGCGCCAGGGGATCCGACGGCGTCGTCGCCTCGACGCGGGCGCGCGGGACCGGCTTGCCGTCCGCCTCGCGCACCTCGACCACCAGGTGCCGGCTGGACTGCATATAGGCATAGGGCGTCTTGCCCGCGCGCTGTTCCGGCCAACTGTCATACCGGTTGCCCTGGCGCGGCGCGCCGAACGCGCAGTCCACGCACCGCAGGCGCCCGCGGCTCAGCGACCAGTTGGCCCCGTTGTCCTCGAAGACGCAGTCAGTCAGCAGGACGTCCAGCGGGCCGCCCCAGTCCTTGACGGCGACGCCCAGGCGGCGGAAGACACAGTTCGTGGCCGCTTGCCGCCCATTGATCAGGCCGTAGCCGCTGTCCTCGAACACCGTGCCGTCGAGGTCGCTCGCGCGGGCATCCAGGCCGAACCCGATCACGCCCGCCACCCACGAGACCGTCGCCTGGCGCAGGACCACCAGCCCGCCCCAGGCGCCGGGCAGGTAAAGATGCCGGCCGCCCGCCGCGCCGATCGCGTGCGGGCGGTCCGGGACGGCCGCGCTAACCGTTCCGTGGTACACGCAGAACTGGCCGCCGTAAGCCGCGACGCGCGAAGCCGTGTCCGGCCCTTGAACGAAGCCGCCCGACAACAACGTGTGGTGCTGCGTCGGCGCGTTATGGAACAGGAGCGCCGCGCGCACGTCGGGGTTGTCGGGCACCCCAATCGTGATCCGGTTCACGCCTTTCGGCCCGCGGCGCATTTGGCCGGTAATGGTTTCCGGGAAGAGGATCAGGTTGCCCTTCATCCGCAGGGTTTCGCGCGGCTGCGCCGGGCTGCCGAGTTGGAAAAAGGTGTCCGATCCGTCGGCGTTGCCCACCCGCAGGTTGGCGTTGACCGTGTAGGTGTCGGTCGTGGCGTCATAAGCGATTCGGTTCCATTCAAACATGCGGTCGGCGGCCAGCAATCGCGCCGGCGTGCAGGGCAGGCGGCGCGGATAATCGTAAACCCAGATCGTGTCGGAATCCGGCTCGTAACGAGTCAGGGCGGGCGCCGTGCGCCAGGCGGACAGGAGCGCCAGCAGCAACAGCGTTTTGGCGTGGACGGACATAGGGGTCATGTCTTTACACGATGTTCATTCCAGGCCCGGCCGGCCAAGGTCCGCCGTAGCGGCGCCGTACCGTGCCGCGAAGGCGGGAGGCCGGGCCCTACCGGACTTGCGCTCCGCTACGGCTCGAACGCCGTTGCCGCCGTGCCGCGTTCCAACTGCAGAGCATCCACCCACAGCGTGCCGATATCGTCCGTGCGCACGCCCCAGAGCGGGTTGTCGCCGGCTTGGACCGGCACCGTGCCCGTGACGCAATACCGCTGCCATTCGGTGCTGAGCTTGACCGTGCGCTGGGGCCCGTTGAAGGCGAACCAGCCGGCTTCCATCCCCGCGCGATCGGCCTTCATGTACACCGAAAAGACGTAGGAGGTGGGCGCCGGCTCGCGCGGCCGCACTTCGACCATGGTCCAGGTGCCGCCATGCGACCGGCTGACCATCTTCACCGCCGCCTTGCCATCCACCGGGCAGTTGGTGTCCAGGCTGTAGCGCGCATCGGGGTCCCCGAGATAATAATCCATTCCCATCCCCGGCGTGCTGCAGATAAAATAGTCGGGCCAGCCAGGGAACGCGGCCTCCTCGAAACTCGGGTTGGGAATCAGGTTTTTCTTGCCCTCGCGGCCGGATTCCGGCACGCCGATTTCCGGCGCCACCAGCTCGGGATGCGCGGCGGTGATCACCCGGATGCGGACCGGGGCGGCGGACAGGTCCTTGGCCGCCGCCGGCAGCCGGTAGGCGCGGGTCGCCACGGATTCGAGGCGCTCGGCGAATGATCCGCCGCGCATGTCTAGGTCGCGTTCTCCGAACAGCGGCCGGACGGTCCCGGAGGCCCCCGGCAGCGACAGTTCGAACGTCGCGTCCACGGGGCAGGGGCGGGCGTTGGCGGCCAGGAGCACGAGCCCGCCGTCCGGCGCCTGGCGCAGCACGGCGTGTACGTCGGGATACTGCGCGGCGTTGTTCAACTCCGGCCGGAACGGCACGTCGTAGGCCACGGTCTGAGGCAGGTCGGGCGTCAGGCAGAGCGGGCCGAGGGTCTCCATCTGTTTCGACAGCTTCTGAAATCCCGCCACGGTGTGCCGGCCGAGCACCGGGTGCCGGAAATAGAACAGCCCCTTGGCCCCGTAGATCAGCGCCAGGT
>CAZEVX010000171.1:0-7236 GCA_964515705.1 uncultured Verrucomicrobiota bacterium
ACGGCGACCGGCTGGCCGATCCGGCGGTCTGCGAAACCGCCACCGGCGCCTGGCGCGCCTGGCTCTCGAGCGCCGCGTACCTGCAGGTCGAGGCGCCGGCGCTGGTCGGCGGCTACGGCTGGCTGCCGGTCGCCTGTCCCTACGATGCCGACGGGCTGGCCGATCCGGGTGCCTACGAGGAGGCCACCGGTACCTGGCGGTTCCAGATCTCGGCCGGGGGTTATAGCCGGGTGACGCTCACCAACTATCTCGGCGGCTTGACCTGGACGCCGGCGCTCGGCGATTACGATGGGGACGGCATCGCCGATCCGGGGGTCTATCAGGAGCAGACCGGCGACTGGAAGGCGCGGCTCTCCTCGCTATCGTATGGCATCTTTTCGCTGCCGGCGTTCGTGGGCGGGCCGGGCTATGCCGTGGCGGCCGCCGATTACGACGGCGACGGCATCGTGGACCCCGGGGTGTTCCAGGCGCCGACCGGCAACTGGAAAGTCCGGCTCTCGACGGCCGCCAACCTGCTGGTCGAGGCCGATGGGTTCCTGAAGTAGGTAGCAGGCAAGGGCCCAGTGCGAACAGCGCGGATGGCACTGCCGGGGCGGGCCGTGTGTCCGGCGGAGCCAACGGCAACGGTGTGGCAGAACGGGATGGTGGCCGAACGCCTGGAACGACAGAACCGGAATGTGTCCCACCGGGGACCTCAACAAGCCGGGAAAGGAAGGGGCCATGACCTCACGGGAATCCCTGTTGGCCGCGATGGCGTTGGCGCTGGCGCCCGTGGCCGGGTTTGGGCAAAGCGGTAACGATCGGTATGCGCCCACGCCCAACAACGACGTCATGGCGCTGGCGGTGCAGCCGGATGGCAAGGCGGTCGTGGGCGGGGTGTTCACGACCATCGGCGGCATGCCCCGCGCCAAGATCGCGCGTGTCCTCCCTGATGGCGGCGTGGATGCCGGGTTCGCGCCCGGGACCGGGATGGATAGCCCGGTCACTGCCCTCGCGGTGCAGCCGGACGGACGCATCGTGGCCGGCGGCGGATTCTCGCATGTGGATGGCCAGCCGCGCGCGTTCCTGGCGCGGCTGCAGACCAACGGGACCCTGGACCCCGCCTTCGATCCGGGGGCCGACAATATCGTCCAAGCCCTGGATGGCCAGCCGGACGGCAAGATCCTCGTCGGCGGGATGTTTGTGACCCTGGCCGGCACGGTGCGCAACTTCATCGGGCGGCTGCACGCCGACGGCCGGTTGGACGCAGCCTTCAATCCCGTGGCCAACGCGCCGGTGATGTGTTTGGCGCGCCAGCCGGACGGAGGCATTCTGGCGGGCGGCCTGTTCACGATCCTGGCCGGCCAGCCACGCCTGCGCCTCGCGCGGCTGCATCCCAGCGGCGCCCTGGATGCGACCTTCGCGGTTACCAATGCCGCCAACAATGCCGTGTTCTGCGTGGCGCTGCAGCCGGACGGCAATATCCTCATCGGCGGGGCGTTCACCACGGCGGTCGGCCAGCCGCGCGCACGCCTCGCCCGGCTGCACGCCGATGGCACGCTGGACACGGGCTTCAATCCGGGCGCCAACGCCCCGGTGTATGCGCTGGCCGTGCAGCCGGACGGCAAGATCCTGGTGGGCGGAGATTTTACCCAGTTGGGAGGAGCGCCCTGCGCGCGAATCGGGCGCCTGCACGCCGACGGCGCGCTCGACGACGGGTTCATGGCGGTCGCCCATGCCGACAGCGTCGTCAGCGAACTGGCCGTGCAGCCGGACGGCAAAGTGCTCCTGGGCGGCAAGTTCCTGCAACTCAACGGAGCGGTCCGGAATTATCTCGGGCGGCTGTATCCCGATGGCGGCCTCGACCAACGCTTCAACCCCGACGCGGATAACGCGGTGTATGCCATGGCCTTCGAGGGGTACCAGACGATTGTGGTCGGCGGCGCGTTCGCCACGTTGGGTGGGACGGGACGCAGCAGGATCGGCAGGGTGTTCCATGACCGACGCATCGACCCCGCGTTCAATCCCGGGGTCAACGGGGTGCTCTACAGCCTGGGAATCCAACCGGACGGCAACCTGTTCGCGGGCGGACAATACACGATCGTGGCGGGGGCGCCGCGCGCCTGCATTGGCCGCCTGAATCGCGACGGGACCATCGACCCCGTGTTCAATCCCGGCGCCAACAACGTGGTCGGTTCGCTCAGCCTTCAGCCGGACGGCAAGCTGGTGGCCGGGGGCGGGTTTACCCAGTTGGGCGGGCAGCCGCGCCACTATCTCGGGCGGCTGAACAGCCATGGGACGCTCGACGCCGCCTTTGATCCCGTGGCCGATCAAACCGTCTATACCACGTCCATTCAGCCGGACGGCAGCATCGTGGTCGGAGGCGGGTTTGCCCAGTTGGGCGGGCATCCGTGCCATCGCCTTGGGCGGCTGCTCCCCGGCGGCACACTCGACGGCGCCTTCCACCCGGACCCGAACAACGCCGTGCTGACGACGGTCACCCAGCCCGACGGGCGCATCCTCGTCGGCGGCGCCTTTGCCACCATCGGCGGCGCCGCACAGCCGTTCCTGGCGCGGCTGCTGCCGTCCGGCGCCCTGGATGCCGCCTTCCAGCCGCAGGTCAACAACGCGGTCTATTCCCTGCAACTGCAGACCGACGGGAACATCCTGCTCGGCGGCATGTTCACCACGCTGGGCGGCCAGCCGCGACCATATATCGGCCGGCTGAATGCCGACGGCACGCTCGATCCGACCTTCGATCTGCCGGGCGGCGCCAATAACCGCGTGGTCGCCGTGACCTTGCAATCGGACGGCAAGATCCTGACCGGCGGCGAGTTCACTACCCTGGGCGGATTCGCCCGCAGCCGCATCGGACGCCTGGCTCAGCCGACCGCCGCCCGTCAGGCGATCGAGGTCAATCCCTACGGCACTGAGATCATCTGGCGGCGCGCGGGCGCTAGTCCGGAAGTCTGGCGCACCACCTTCGAGCGGTCCGACGACGGCCAGACCTGGACCATGCTGGGGCCCGGCACGCGCATGACCGGCGGCTGGCGCCGCGCGGGTGTCGCCCTGCCGTTCGGCACCAACATCTATCTCCGCGCCCGCGGCTACGTCTCGGGAGCATTGTATAACAATTCCCATTCGTTCTGCGAATCCATCAAGCAGGTGTTCCTGTCGCCCGTGGTCTTCCCGGCGCCGGCCGACTTCGACGGCGACGGCTGGGCCGACCCGGCCGTGTACCACGAACTGTCCGGGACTTGGCGCGTGAGGCTCTCGACGGCCAATTATTTTCTCGTGGAGGTGGCCGGGTTCCTCGGCGGGCCCGGCTGGCTGCCGGCGCCGGCCGACTTCGACGGCGACGGAAAAGCCGATCCGGCGGTCTGCGAGACCGCCACCGGCACCTGGCGCGTCCGGCTCTCGAGCGCCAACTACCTCCTCGTCCAGGCGCCGAACCTCGTGGGCGGTTACGGCTGGCTGCCGGCGGCTTGCCCGTACGACACCGACGGCCCGGCCGACCCGGGCGCCTACGACCGGGCCACGGGTACCTGGCGGTTCCAGGTCTCGGCCAGTGACTACAGCCGGGTCACGCTCCCCAACTTCCTCGGCGGGCTCTCGTGGACGCCGGCGCTCGGGGATTACGACGGGGACGGCATCGCCGATCCGGGCGTGTACCAGGAGCAGACCGGCGACTGGAAAGCGCGGCTCTCCTCGCTCTCGTATGGCATCTTCATGCTGCCGGGGTTCGTGGGCGGGCCGGGCTACGCCGCGGCGGCCGCCGATTACGACGGCGACGGCATCGTGGACCCCGGGGTGTTCCAGGCGCCGACCGGCAACTGGAAAGTCCGGCTCTCGACGGCCGCCAACCTGCTGGTCGAGGCCAACGGGTTCCTGAAGTAGACAAGCGGCAGGAGGCAACATGCAGATCCAGGCTATCCGGCGGACGGCGGCGATGATCGTCGGGGCGGCGGCGTTGGGCGGCGCTGCGCTGGCGCTGGGCGGCTGCGGGAAAGCCCGCGAGAAAACCGCCGAACAAATCGCCGAACAAAGCCTGCGCCGTGCCGGCGTCAAGGACGCCGCCGTGGACATCAGCGACCAACAGGTCACCGTTAAAACCAAGGACGGCGAGATGACGGCCGGCACCGCCGGGACGGTCGCGTTGCCGGCCGATTTCCCCGCCGACGTGTTTGTCGAACAGGAGGCGGCCATCCGGCTGGCGGCCAAGAATCCCAAGGGCTACGTGCTGCACCTGGAGACCCGGCAATCCCCCGCCGCCGCGGCAGACGCCTATGCGGCCGGCATGAAGGCCCAGGGCTGGACGGCGGACAGTACCCTCGACATGGGCGGCATGCGCAGCCTGACCTTCAAGAAGGGCAACCGCCAGGCGACCGTGATGGTGAACACGACGCCGGAAGGCACGCAGGTCATGATCTCGGTGACCGAGTCTTCGACCTGAAGCCGCCAGTGTCGTCAGCGCACCGTTGCCGTAAAGGATGCACCGCATGAAGATAGCCATTCTCTACCACTCGGAAACCGGCAACACGCGCGCCATGGCGGACCTCGTCCGACAGGGCTGCCTGACCGTTCCGGGCGTCGAGGCGCAATGCATGGGGATCGAGGCGGTGGACGAATCCTACGTCGCGGACGCGGCCGCCGTCATCTTCGGCTCCCCAACCTACGAGGGGTCCTGCAGCTGGCAGATGAAACGCTACCTCGATTCCGGGCCGAAAGGTCTGGCCGGGAAACTGGCCGGGGTCTTCGTGTCGCAGAACTGGCCCGGCGGGGGCGGCGCCAGCTTTGCGGAAATGACCCTCATCGCGGCCCTGCTGGTGCTCGGCATGCTGGTCTACGCGGGCGGCATCGCGGAAGGTTTACCGTACCTGCATTTTGGGGCGGTATCGTGCAAGGCGCCCGACGACAACCTGTACCGCGACCGTTGCCTCAAGCTCGGCGCCAACATCGCCCGGAAAGCACGGGACCTGTTCGGTCCGCGCCCGGCTTGAGCGCCGGATCGCCGCCCGCAACCCCCGGATGATCGGCGTTCCCATGCACATCGAGATCGAACGCAAGTTCCTGGTCCGCGGCCAGGCCTGGAAAGCCGGCGCCCGCCCGATCGCCTGCCGGCAGGGCTACCTCTGCACGGCGCCGGACCGCACCGTGCGCGTGCGCACGGCGGACGGGCAGGGTTTCTTGACGGTCAAAGGCCGCGCGCGGGGCGCGGCCCGCGCGGAGTTCGAGTATCCCATTCCCGCCGCGGACGCCGACCGTCTCCTGGACGGCGTTTGCCTGAAACCCTTGATCGAGAAAACCCGCTGGGTGCTCGATCATCGCGGCCATACCTGGGAAATCGATGAATTCGCCGGCGCCAACGCCGGCCTGGTCGTCGCCGAAATCGAGCTGGCTGCCGAAACCGAGCCCTTCGAGCGCCCCGACTGGATCGGCGCGGACGTCACCGGCGACCACCGTTACGACAATGCCAGCCTGGTGGCAACGCCGTACCGAACGTGGCGGGGTTGACCATGCCCCGACATCCCGCGCCAATATTCCCTTGACTTCCGCCGGCGCGGCGCTAACGTCCGTTTCTGGCATGTACACAGGCAGTCCGCGACGGACTGCGATGCCGCGATTACCGCGGCCGTTTCTCCTCCACGCGTCCGGCGGGTAGAGAGATCACCTGCCGGACGACGAAGAGGATTCGATGACCCTGTCCACGCAGCTATCGGTGTGCCCGCCGCCATCCCGGCCTGTCTGTCCGTCGGTTCCCGCGATACCCCCGGCCGCGAGCGCCGCGCCGCCGGAGGACGGATCCGTGTTTTCCGCGCTGTTGCCGCCGCTGCAGCGCGCCCTGGCCGAGGAGGGCTACGTCACGCCGACGCCGATCCAGGCGCGCACCATCCCGCCGCTGCTGGCCGGCCGGGACCTGCTGGGCTGCGCTCAGACGGGCACTGGAAAAACCGCCGCCTTCGCGCTCCCGATCCTGCAGCGCCTCGCCCGGGAGCCTCGCCCGAACGCCGGCGGCCGGCCGCGCGCTCTGATCCTGGCGCCGACGCGCGAACTGGCGGCGCAGATCGGCCAGAGCCTGCGCGCCTACGGACGCCATCTCCCGGTGACGCACACGGTGATCTTCGGCGGCGTCGGCCAGCGGCCGCAGGAACTGGCGCTGGAGCGCGGCGTGGGGATCGTGGTCGCCACGCCCGGCCGGCTGCTCGACCTGATGCAGCAGGGCTTCCTGCGGCTGGACGGCGTCGACATCTTCGTGCTCGACGAAGCCGACCGCATGCTGGACATGGGGTTCATCCACGACATCCGCAAGGTCATCGCCCGCCTGCCGGCGCGGCGGCAATCGCTGTTTTTCTCCGCCACCCTGCCGCCGGAGGTCGTCGCCCTGGCCCGGACCCTGGTGCGCGACCCGGTCCACGTCACGATCACCCCCGACCAGCCGGCGGTCGAAAGCATTGCCCAGAAGATCCTCTTCGTGGACCGTGCCAACAAGGACGCCCTGCTCGTGCGCCTGCTACAGGAGACCGGGATGAACCGGGTGCTGGTCTTCGTGCAGAGGAAGCACGCGGCCAACAAGGTCTGTGAAACACTCCAGCGGGCCGGTATCCGCGCCGCAGCCATTCACGGCAACAAGAGCCAGGGAGCGCGGACCGCGGCGCTGGCCGGGTTCAAGGCCGGCGCGGTGCGCGTGCTCGTGGCCACGGATATCGCCGCCCGCGGTCTCGACGTCGAGGACATCACCCACGTCATCAATTACCACCTGCCGATGGAACCGGAAACCTACGTCCACCGCATCGGCCGCACGGCGCGCGCGGGCGCCGACGGCGACGCGATCTCCTTCTGCGGAGCCGAGGAACGGGATCTGCTGCGCGACATCGAACGCTTGCTCCGCACGGCGATCCCGGTGGATGCCCGCCACCCATTCCACTCCGAAACCGCCCGGCAGGCCACAGGCCCGGCCGCGCGGCCGCCGCCGCGCGGCGGCCATCGGTCCGCGGCGTCCGGCCGCCGCCCCGGCGGCGGACACGCGGCCGCCCCGGCCGGTCGGCGCCCGGGCGTCCGGCATTTCGGCGGACACCGGCGCTGAGATCCATACCCACAGCATCCGCGTAGGTTCCTCGCTATTGCCAGCGGCGGGTATGGCGTCAGCGCGGCGCCCGCCCCGCTGGCCGGTACGGGTGGCCGTCACACGGCTCAGGGGGCGGCACAGCGGCGGCGGGACAAGGCTGTCCCGCCCTCCCTGCGATGCCCGGAATGGGT
>CAZEVX010000172.1:0-7203 GCA_964515705.1 uncultured Verrucomicrobiota bacterium
CAAGGCTGTCCCGCCCTACACGCGACGCCGGCAACGGGTAGGCCCGCACAGCCTGTGCGACCGCTGGAATACGCGACTAGCTTGAGCCGTTCCCGTTGACCGCTGAAATCAGCGAAGAACCTTGTGACAGCCTCAATACGCATACAGGACTATGGGGCACGCGGCCGTACAGTGGTTCGATATTGGCCATACGCCCGCGCTCGGACCGGGCGGGGCCGCCGCAAGCCGGATCACGGCGCGCCGTCAATCACGCGGGGTTCGGCGCCGTCCAGGAACTTGATCCGCTCGTAGGGCACGCCGTTGATCCGGATGCGCGGATACCACTCGTAGGCGCCCATGTCCACGCGACCGAAGCGCACCCGCTTGAGGCCCGTGATGTCCCCGCTCCCCGCCATCCACCCCTCGACCAACCCCGTGTCCACGCACGGCGAGTCCTTCGCCAGCCGGCAAATCATTCCCGCCGCGTCCACCAGCCGCGGGTTCTCCCCGATCGTCGCGCTCGCCTCGATCCCCGTCCCGTTCGTCGGCGCCACGCAACTGTTTGTGAACCGCAGCACCTGCCCGGCCGCCGCCGCCCAGTTCGATCCCGCCGCCGCCGCGTTCCCGTACGCAATCGTGTTCACGCAGATGCCCGTCGCCGCCGCCTCCGCATAGAGCCCGCCCCCGGCGGCCTCCGCCGTGTTCCCGGCCACCGTGCAATTCTCCAGCCGCCCGCCCTCTCGCATCGCCACCCCGCCCCCGTTCGTCGCCGTGTTCCCCCACAACAGGCAGTTCCGCAACAGCCCGCCCGTCCCCACCTCCGCCCCGCCCCCGGACCCCGCCGCGTTCCGCACCAGCCGGCAGCCCGACACCAGCCCGGGCCCCACCTGCGCCCCGCCCCCGGGCCCCGCCCCCGCGTCGCAGTTGCTGATCGTCAGCCCGAATACCACCCCCTCCGCGTGCCCCACCTGCACCCCGCGCCAAGCCCCGCCCCCGTCCAGCGTCACGTCTTCCACCCCGCCATGCCCGCGCACCGTCACGGCGTTCGTGAGTTCCACCGACGCCGACAGCACGTACGTCCCGTTCGAGACCCAGACCGTCGCCCCGCCCCCCGACTGGTTCGCCAGCGCCACCGCGTCCTGGACATTCGTCGCGGCCGTCGCCCAGTTCGTGAAGGGCGGCACATGCCCGCCGTCCGGCGACACGTAATACGCCGCCGCCGGCTCGAGCACCGTGATCAGCCCCGACAGCACCGGCGCCAGCGCCCCGGACGCCGCCCGGATGTTCGCCGTCCCCACCCCGTTCCCCGTGAACGTCGCCGATCCGTCCAGGTTGTCCGCCAGGTCGCCGTCCGCCACCCCCCCGGTCTTGTTCGTCAACGCCCACGCCGCGTTCGTCACCAGCGCCACAAAGTTCGTCAACGCGTCCCGCGCCACGGCATAGACCGTGATCGCATTCCCCGCCGTCACGCTTTGCGCCGGTACCACCCCGCCGGACCCATTCCCCGCCGTCTCCACCCGAATCTGCGCCGCCGGCCCCGCCACCACCGTGATCAGCCCCGAGGCCGTCTTCGCCAGCGCGCCTTCGGTGGCCTCGATCTTGGCCGTTCCCGCCAGGGCGCCGGTCATCGTCGCGCTCTTGCTGTCGCCACCCGGCACCAAGTCCCCGTCCGCCACCCCCCCGGTCTTGTCAATCAGCGCCCACAAATCAGCCGCCACGTTCTCGATAAAGTTGCCCGCCGCGTCGCGCGTGATCGCATAGACCGTCAGGGGCGATCCGGAGGCCAGATCCTGCGCCGGCACCACCGTGCCCGATCCGTTCGCCGCCGTCTCCACGCGCACCTGCGACGCCGCCCCAGCAATCACCGTGATCGTGCCCGACTCCGTCGGCGTCAGGGCGCCATGCGCCGCCTTGATCGTCGCCGTCCCGACCAGGGCGCCGGTGAACTTCGCCGAGCCGTCGTCGTTGTCCACCAGGTCGGTGTCCGTCACCCCGCCGGTCTCATTTTCCGTCGTCCAGACCGCCTCCGTCACCAACGCCACGAACTGGGTGGCCGCGTTGCGCGCAATCGCGTAGTTCGTGATCGCCGCCCCCGACACCACGCCTTGCGCCGACACCACCGTGCCCGATCCGTTCGCCGCCGTCTCCACCCGGATCAGCGTGGCCGGATAGATGGGCAGCGGATCCGGCTCGATCGGCAATTCCGTGGCTTCCGTGTCCCCGACAAACCGATAGATCATGACGGCGCTGATCTGTTTCGTGCCCGATTCGCCGGCCGGAATCTTCACTGCATAGGTGAAGACCACCGGATGATTGGTCGGCAGCGTGCCCGTGAACACGATCGAGTTGTCATTGGTATTGACCTCGTTCGTGCCGTGCCCGCTGGTGTTGGTCGTCAGGACCCATCCGGCGGGCAGGCCATTGGTCAGCGCCAAATACAGCAAGCTCTTGGTTGTGGGGTAGTCGAAGGTGTTAGTGATCGTGATCACCTGCGAAGTGGCCGAGCCGGGCAAGTACCCGGCCGGCCCGACATGTGTGGCCGTGACGGTCTCCGCCACCGGCCGGGCGTTCGTCACCATGACGTTGTCGAGGTAGGAGGTCGTCGCGCCGTTATAGACTTCGAACCCGGTGAACGCGGTCAGTGGCTTTACAAAGCCGATGTCTTGCTGGACCAAGGCGTCGTTGACATACAAATCCCACGTCTTGGCGTTGAAGTTCTCGTTGATCCCGACCGTGACCCACTGGCCGGCCGTGACGGACTGGGCGGTTTCCACCCAACTGGTGGTCGCCCCGCCGCTGCACACCACAACATTGGATTTGGAATTGATGTAGAACAGCACCGCGGCGTTGGTGTCCACGGCCGGGGTATTGGTGCTGTTGAAGATGCTGGGAACCATGTCGAACTGGACGTAGACGTTGGTGGCCGTAATCCCGGAGAACCGATTGGACAGCGTGGAGTCCACCGGAATGAGAGCCCCCTGCGAGGGACCCCGTCCGGCGCCCGCCGCGACTTTGATATTCGTGGTCGAGCCGTACCAGCCGTTGGCGCCGCCCACCAGCGGCGTGCCGGGGGCATAGGACTCGAAATCGTCCGTGAACGGCAACGAGGTGTTGTCGCCGGCCCAGGCGCCCCATACTGGGAGCAAGGCCATCGAAACAAGAATCGCCGCCCGAAAAGCAAAGCGTCGAGACAGTAGGCGTTCGAGGACACCATCACGTCGAATGACCGAGCCGAGGTTTGCGTCCGGCGGGTGGCCTCTCCGCGGACCGCGCACAGCGCCATGACACCTCATGATGACATCTCCCGTAACTGCTCAAGTCCCTAATCAGCGGTCTCCGTCTGTCAATGGCATCGTGGCCGGAGTCGCTATCGGTATCGGGTCGAAAGGACGGTAGACTGCCGATACCGACCACGAAAAACCGCGCTTACCTGAACAGAAACCATCTGCCATGCCCACGCGGAATAGAGCTTACTAATTACGAGAAACTATCGCATGTCGGGTTGCATCGTGTCAAGGCATTTTCCCGACGTTTGGATGGCGGGTAAGACGCCCGCGCTCCGGCGGCCGGCCGGATGCCCGCGCGGGCCGGGTATGTTCCCGACACCGTCCTTCCGTGTGCGGCCGCTGAGCGGCGGGACAAGGCTGTCCCGCCCTACCTGCGATGCCCGGCATGGGTAGGGCCGCACAGCCTGTGCGGCCGCTTGGATGAGCGGGCGAGACTCCTCGCGAGCCGCGCCGGTCAAGGGGAACATCCACAAGACCGCATGCCGCCGAAGCCCCTGACGCGCGGATTTGGGGGACTGCTTCAGAAGCTGTAAAAAAACGCCCGGTGCGGGCACCGGGCCTACAACAAGGGGCGAACCGTCCAGGAAAACTGTAGGCCGCGTGCCCCATCTGAGGCGGGCAAGCCTCACGCGGCGTCCGGTTGCGGCGCCGGAACGTCGCCAGGAGACAGGGAAATCGAGAGTTTGGATGGCGGGCAGGATGCCCGCGCTCCGGCGCCGGCAATGCGCCGGGACGCGGTCCCGGCCTACGGCGCTGCGTGCGCCAATGGAGCGCTCCTGTCGCCTCGCGGGTCGGCACCGCGTGCCGACCCGCTTAGCCTCTCTCCTTCTTGTTCTTCGTGACCTTCGTGGTGCGGAGTTGCCCCCCCCTAAAAAACGCAAGCGGCCCGGGCTTGCGCCCGGGCCGCCTGTTCGCTTGTCTCCTACAGCCAACGGCCTACATCCGTCAGCCTCTCTTCACAGACCCAGCCCGAGCGTCCGCGGCGTGTAGCCATCCGACGACAGCATCACCTGCCATTCCCCGGCCGCGTTCCGCACCGCCAGGTCTGTCACCTTGTCCCCGTCGTAGTCGCCGGGCACCGCCGACCAGCCCATGCCGCCCAGCGCCCGCGGCAGCGCCGCCGCCTCATATCCGTTCCCAGACAGCAGCGCCACCCACGACCCGGCCGCCTCGTTGTAGACCGCCAGGTCAACCAGCCCGTCCCCGTCGTAGTCCCCGGGCACCGCCGCCATCCCCACCGTTTTTACCCCAGCTCCAGACAGCAGACCCGCCAGCGATCCCGCCGCGTATTCCTCCGACGACCGACGCACCTTCAAGTCCCCGGTCGCCGTCTCGTACACCGCCGGGTCCGCCAGACCGTCCGCGTCGTAGTCCGCCGGCGCCGCTACCCAGCCCGCGCCGCCCAGGAACGACTCCCGGTCCACCTGCTCGTACCCGATCCCCGAGAACCGCGCCGACCAGTTGCCGGTCGCTTCCTCGTACACCGCCGGGTCCGCCAGGCCGTCGCCGTCGTAATCCGCCGGCGCCGCCTTCCAGCCCAGCCCGCCGAACCCGCTCAGCGTCTGCGCCGCGTACCCCGACCCGGACAGCAGCACCGTCCAGACCCCCGTGTTCTCGTCGTACACCCCGGGATCCGACACGCCATCCCCGTCGAAGTCCGCATTGGCCAGCCCCTGCACCGGCACCGGCTGCACCGCCAGCGTCACCGTCACCGGCGCCGCCGCGTTCCAACTCTCGTTCCCCGCCTGGCGCGCCGTCACGCTCACCGTCCCCAGCCCGGTGAACCGCAGCACCCCGGCCTCGACCACCGCCGGACCCTCCGCCGCGTACGCCACCGGCAGGCCCGAGGACGCCGTCGCCTTCAGCGCCACCTTGGCCGTCCGCACCTGGTCCCCGATCGCCGGGAACACGATCGCCTGGTCCGCCTTGATCGGGTCCGTCGGCGCACCGGGATCCACCGGGTCGGTCGGGTCGGCCACCACCTGGAACGTCGCCGTCACCGGCGCCGCCGAGTTGTAGAACCCGCCGCCCGCCTGGCTGGCCTCGACCGTCACTGCCCCCAGGCCCGTGAACCGCAGCACGTTCCCCTCGCCCAGCACCGCCGGGCCGGAGACCACCGCGAACGCCACCGGCAGCCCCTTGTCCGAGGTCGCCGCCAGCCGCACCGTCGCCGACAGCGCCTGGTCAGCAATCGCCGGGAACGTGATCGTCTGGTTCACTCCGCCCACCGGCGCCACCGTCAGCGGCTCGGCGTCCAACTTGGCGGTCATGGACACTCCGTCGAGCACCATCGCCGCCCGCATCCCGACGGTTGCCAGGTCGTTTGCGCCTTGCGGCACGCGGACCGTGAACGACAGCGTGGCGCCCGTTTGCGGCAGCGTGTTGCCCACGCAGACCGCTTCGCCGCGCACCAGTTCCGGCACGCCATCCCCGGAGACCGAGAGCACTTCCCAGCCCGCCGGCACCTGCGGTATCCAGCACAGGCCGAGCAGTGTCGAGGCCGGCGCCGACATAGTCGCCGTGAAGACCGCCGTCTGACCCGGCGTGTAGCGCTCGGGACCCGTCAGGACGATCTCGGGGGCCAGGGACGCCGTCAGCGTGCGCATGGCCGGGCCCGGACCCGTTCGGACGTTCACGTACCCGTCTTCCGTGGTCAGGTCCACGCTATAACCGCCCGCCCGCCAGTAGGCCAGCGGCCTCAGCACTTCCGTGCCGCTGATCACCCAGTACGTCCCGTCATAGTCCGCGCTGTGCAGCCCTTCGTTCGTGCTGCCCGCATAGGCGCCGTCATTCGTGGAGGAGAATCCGTCGCGCGTGGCTTTCGGGTAGTACCCGCCAGCGCGCCAGTAACTCATCACGTAGCCCAGCTCGAACGCATCCACCCGGCGCGTCGGCGCCCGGAAGTCCGAACTGTGATAGCGGAAGATCGTGACCGCGCCCACGGCTGCCTGATTCGTCGTATCCGAGCCCGTGTAGGCATAGGTCACCGTCGCGGACAGGTTGTTCGAGACCGCCGCGTTACCGCCCACATTGACTTGATAGGTAAAGACCACCTGCGTGCTGGCAAACGGCCCGGCAAACACGATGTTCGAGCCGGACACCGACGGAGTAGCGTCGCCGGCCGCGCTGTTCAGCGACCAGTTGGTTGCCGGGAAGGCCGGCGTCCAGACCAGGTACTTCAGAATCTTGCTATTCGGGCAGGTCACCATATTGCTGACCACCATGTTCGTCGAAGGCGACCGGAACCCGGCGCTGTAATGCCAGAGTTCCACAGGCAGCGTGAACTCCACCGTCGCCGTGTCCGTCATGTCCACGGCGTTCAGCGTGCCGCTGATCGTCGCCGTCGCCACCGCCGTCCCGGAGGTCAGCGTCGCCGTGTACGTGCCGTTCCCATTGTCGGTCACCGTGCTGAGTCCGCCGGTCGTCGTGGTCAACGCAACCGTGTCCCCGCCAGCCGTCAGCGGATTCCCGTTGGCGTCCTTCAACGTCACCGTGATCGTCGAGGTCGAGATCCCGTTGGCCTCGATCTCCGTCGGATCGGCCTCGATCGTGGACTGGGTCGGATCGGCCGTCCCGGCGGTGATGTTGAACTCCGCCGTCGTGTCCGGCGTCAGACCCGTGACCGTCGCCGTCAGCGTCTTGGCCCCCGTCTTGTCAATGCTCAACCCCGAGAACGTCGCGATGCCGCCCGCGGCGTCCAGCGCGGTCGTCCCGCTCAACACCCCGTCGCCGGTCAGCGTCAGCACCACATTCGACGTCGCCGTCGTCACCAGGTTGCTGTACGCATCCCGAATCTCAACCACCGGCTGAGCCGCAAACGCCACGCCCGCCGCCGTGTCCCCGGGCTCCGTCGTGAACGCCACATGCGTCGCCGGCCCGGCCGTGATGTTGAACTCCGCCGTCGTGTCCGGCGTCAGACCCGTGACCGTCGCCGTCA
>CAZEVX010000173.1:0-7162 GCA_964515705.1 uncultured Verrucomicrobiota bacterium
TTCTCGCTGGCCGAGGCCGGGGCGGGCCAAAAAGACCGGCACTGGCTGCGCGGGGGCTTTCCGCTGGCGTTCCTGGCGCGGAGCGACGAAGACAGTTTCGCCTGGCGCAAAGATTTCATCCAGACCTTTCTTGAGCGCGACCTGCCGCAGTTCGGGGTGGGGGTCTCGCCGGTCACGCTGCGGCGCTTCTGGTCCATGCTGGCGCATTATCACGGCCAGATCTGGAACGGCGCCGAATTGGCCCGCTCGCTGGCGGTCAGCGAATCCGCCGTGCGCCGTTACCTGGACCTTCTCGAGCACCTGCGCATGATCCGCGTCCTGCAGCCGTGGTTCGAGAACATCGGCAAGCGCCAAGTCAAATCCCCGAAAATAATCTTCCGCGACAGCGGACTGCTGCACGCGCTGCTGGGGTGCGGGCGGATGCGTGATTTGCGCGGCCACCCCAAATACGGCGCGTCCTGGGAAGGCTACGCGCTGGAAAACACGCTGCAACACCTGCGCCCGGACGAGGCGTACTTCTGGTCCACCCAGAACCATGCCGAGCTGGACCTCCTCACAATCAGCCGCGGCAGGCGGTACGGCTTCGAGTTCAAATGCGCGGACGCGCCGCGCCTCACCCCGTCGATGCGCATCGCGAAAAAAGACCTGCGCCTCGACAGCCTGACCGTGATCTACCCCGGCCCCCGCGCCTATGACCTCGCGGAAGGCATCCGCGTCGCGCCGCTGGAGATAGGCAATAGGTAATAGGCAGGGAGCAATGGGCAATGGGCAATGGGCGGTTCCGGAGTCCTGGGTCTTGGGTCCTGCGTCCTTCCTGATTGCCGAGCGTCCCGCGAGCCGCCGGTAGGGCGCGCCCGGCGCGCCGTCCCTTACCGCAAATAACCCAGGCTCTTGAGCTTCTCGATCTCGTCCGGCTTGAGGAAGTCGGGCGCGTCGACCCTGATGGGCGCGCGGTCTTTTTCCCAACTTGTCAGCTCGCGGCGCATGGAGGCCTCGAAGGGCCGTGCCCCAAGCAGGTTTTTTTTCTCCCCCGGATCGACGGCTAGGTCGTAAAGCAGCCAGTTGTCGTCGCGGCGGTTGTGGATCAGCTTGTGCCCGTCCATTATGAGAGCGGTCTTGAAGGCGATCAGCTCGTCTTTGGCCTTGCGGTCATTCATCGGCACGTAATCGACCTCGGAAAAGATCATGCGCCCGGGGTCGCCGGGATCCGCGGTGTCCTCCAGCATCGCGGCGAACGACCGACCGTCCAAACCGTATGGCGGCGGTGTCAGTCCGGCCAGCTCCGCCAGTGTGGGCCATAGGTCGAGCGTGGACACCGGCGTGTGACAGATGCCGGAAGAGATTGTCCCCGGCATCCTGACCAGCAGCGGCACCTTGATCAGCTCGTTGTGCAGCGACACGGTGTGCCCGATCCATCCGCGCTGCATGAACTCCTCGCCGTGGTCGGCGGCCAGTATCACCAGCGTGTTGTCTGCCAGGCCCGCCGCTTCCAGATGAGCCGTCAGGCGGCCGATGTGATGGTCAGTGAAGGCGATCTCCTCGAAGTAGAGATTACGCAGGTAGTCGATGTCGGCGGCGGTCAGGCGCGGGCGCAGGTCGAGCAGCTCGTCTATCGGCATGCCGGGTTTGAGCGGTCCTTGGTAGCCGGAGGTGCGGTCGAAATCCTTGTGCTGGTAGAAATTGTAATGCGGGTCGAAAAAATGCACGGTCAGGAAGAAAGGCCCGGCTCCCCGCGCGTCTAGCCAATTCGCGGCCATGTCAGTGACCATTGGCGAAGTTATGGTCTCGTGCGGTCGCGGGTTGCGCGAAGGGGTCTCGTCGTACCGCGCGTAGCCGTGGCCCATGCCGAAACGCGCGCCCACCAGAAAGTGGCTGATGACCGCCGCGGTCTGATAGCCTTTTTTGGCGAAGGCCGCCGCCAGGGTTTCGAAGCGCGGTTCAAGCACGGCCGTGACGCGGGACATGCCGCAGCGGTTGGGCATGAGCCCGGTGAACATGGACGAGAAGGCCGGTTTGGTCCAGGGCGCAGGCGAAAAGGCGTTTTTAAAAGCGACACCCGAGGCCGCCAGTCTGTCTATCGAGGGTGTCAGCGGGCTGCCGAGGCCGAAACAGGACACGCTGTCGGCCCCGACCGTGTCCACAACGATGAGCAGCACGTTGGTGCCGGCGGGCAGGCGCCCGGCCGTCGCCGCCGCGCGGCGGCGGCATCCGCCGGCCAACGCGAGAGCGCCGGAGCCGCCTAGGAAATCGCGGCGCGTTAAAGTTTTCATGCCGCAAGTATAACACAGCGGACCGGGCCAGTCAGCCGGTTACGGCAGCTCTTCCATCAAATCTAAATTTGGCGAGAACGTGTGGTTTGATTCGTAGACGCGGCGTCCTCGCCGCGTGAAATGTCTGGGAAAGCGGCGTCCTCGCCGCGTGAAATGTCTGGGAAAGCGGCGGGGACGCCGCGTGAAATGTCTGGGAAAGCGGCGGGGACGCCGCTTCTACTACGGTGCGTCCCCTGCAAAAGTAGAACTGCTGGCGGCTCTGCGCGCCACTCTGTACACGTCTGCATAATTGTGGTAAGAATATGGTTTGACCGGCAGGTTTGTAAGGATCAGGGAAAGGACGTTATGCCCATGAAGCTTTTGCGGATGTTGAGCATTGTTTTATTTTCGGTCTCTCCGGCCTTCTCGCAGGAGGCTCCGGCCAAGGCCGCCGCCGAGCTGATCGAGCGCTACAAGACCGCGGTCGCCACCGCGGGCAACGTGAACCATCTGGCGCTGGTCAGCAAGCAGCCCCGCCTTAAGGCGGCAGACCTTGAGAAAACCGTGCGGGATCTTGAGCAGGGACTGATGCTGCCCGTGCGCCTGACGCTGGACAACGCGCCGCTTGAGACCTCCGCCGCCGCTTTCGCCGAGGCCTTCCGCGCCCGTGCCGGCACCAACGTGGTCGCCTTCGTGCTGCTGGCAGACGCGCCGGAGGACGAGCTGCCGCTGATGCTCACCGCGCTCGACCGCCGCTGGGCCGTCGTCAACACCGCCCACCTGAAGGGGTTCCGGGGCGAGGAGGCCGTCACCCGTTGCGGCCAGGTCGTTTTCCGCGCCTTCGCCGCGCTGCTGGGCGCGGGATATTCCAGGGACCCGCGCTCGCTGATGGTGCCGCTGGACGGCGTCGCCGGGCTGGCCGCGCTGCCGCACAACCTCGAGCCCGAGGCCATGGCCGCCTGCGGCTTCTGGAGCCAGCGGTTCGGCCTGCCCAGACTGACGCCGCAGACCGGTTTCAAGCTCAGACTGTTAGCCGGCGAGGTGCCGCCGGCCAACCCCGGGCGCTGGCCGCAATGGGAAGAGCGCACCGGCAAAAAAGCCCGCGACGTTATCAGTCAGGCCGGCTTCGACCCCGACAAGATCGCCGCCGCTTTCCGCACGCTGGAGGCGGCCGGCCTGGTGAAGAAACCGCGGAAGGACAAGCAGGAAAAGAAAGACTGAGGGATGAAACGCATGAATGTCAGAAGTCTCTGCCGCGCCGCCTTGTCTGCCGCGCTGGCGCTCGCGCTGCTGCCCGCCGGCTGCGGCAAGCGCGCGGCCGCCGCCAAAGCCGCCGCCCCGCGCAACTTGCTGCTGATCACGGTTGACGGTCTGGACGCCGGACGCATGGGCTGCTACGCCAGCCCGGCCCGCACCCCGACGCCCGTGCTGGACGGCCTGGCGCTGGCGGGTGTGCTGATCGAGGACGCCCGCGCGGCCTCGACGCTGTCGCTGCCGGCGCACCTGGCGCTTTTCAGCGGCGCGCCGCAGGCCGGCGACGTGTCCGGTCCGCTCGACGGCTCCGTCGAAATCCTCGCCCCGCTGCTGCAGGCGCAGGGCTACCGCACCGCCGCGGTCGTGGCCAACCCCGCGCTGGCAAGCGAGTCGGGCATCAGTCGCGGCTTCGAGATTTTCGACGCGCCCAAACCCCGCGCCGCCCGCACGGACGGACTGATGCTGGGCGACGCGCCGCGCCACCGCGCCGCGCGCCCCGCCGCCGAGGTCACGCGCCAGGCCGGCGACCTGCTTTTCTCGGCCCTGGCCGCCGCGCGCCAGGACAAGGCCGCGCAGCCGTGGTTCCTCTGGGTCAATTTCGTCGCCGCGCCCGGCGCGGCGACGCCCGACCAAAGGATGGCGCGTTTTTTCCCGGACAGCCGCGACGCGGCCATCGCTGGCATCGATGAAGAGATCGGCAAGCTCTTCCAGGTACTGGAGATGGCCGACGCCAAGCGCGACACGCTGGTGGCGGTGGCCGGCTGCGCGCCGCCGTCGTCGTTCGACACTTCCGCCGCGGCCTACCGCGTGCCGCTGCTGTTGGCGCGTAAAGCGACCCTGCCGGCCGGCAAGCGCCTCAAGACCCCGCTTTCGCTGTGCGACCTTTCGGCCACGCTGGCCGGACTGCTGGGCGCGCGTCCCGCGCACTCCTGGCGCCCGGAGCAAAATCTCTCGGCCAGCCTGCTGGCCGGCGCCGAGCCGAGCCCCCGGCCGACCCCCGGCGACAACCCGCTGCCCGCCGCGCTATTCGGTGGCGCGGCCCCGGCCGCGGAACGCGCGCGCGACGCGCTGGCGGTCTGCGCCGCCCTGCGATCCGGCCGGCCGGTGGCCAAAGAGACCGTGGATACCGCGCGCCTGCTCGCGGAGGCTTGCGCCGGCTCCGCCACGCTGGCCGGCTGGCACGGCGTGGCCGCGCTGGCCGCGGGCGACCCCGCCGCCGCCGAGACCGCCTTCCGCCGCGCCCTGGCGATCACGCCCGGCAGCGTGGCCTGGAGCAACAACCTGGCGCTGGCGCTGTGTTCGCGCGGCCAGATGCCCCAAGGCCTGGACATGCTGGACAAGCTGCACGACGCCAACCCAAGTCACCCCGAGGTCTTCAACAACCTGATCCGCCTGCTGCTTTTCGCGGGGGACAAGCTGCTGGCCGCGAAAGTGCCGGCCGACGCGCTCACCTGCTACAGCCGCGTCGTCCAGATCGCGCCGGACGTGGCCGCCGCTCACACGGGCTGCGGCCGCGCCCATGAGGCCCTGGGCAACCGCGATGCCGCCGCCGCGGCATACCGGCAAAGCCTCAAGCTCAACCCCCGGCAGGCCGCCGCGCGCAAGGCCCCGGACGCGCTTGGCCCCGCCGCCGCGCAAACCGACCCGGACGGGAAGTGACCATGAGCGCAGCCGCGGCAGACACCTCCAGGACGCCGCACGGTAACCGGGCCGCCCGGCTGGTTTTCGCCGCCGCCTTGCTGATCGCGTGCCTCGCGCGCGCCGCCTACCTGGCGGAGGCGTCGCGCTCGCCGCTCTTCGGCATGCCGGTCCTGGACGCAGGCTTCCACCACGCCTGGGCCGTGGCCTGGAGCTCCGGCGAGTGGGCCGACACCTTCGGCCAGCGTGTCGCCGACATCCCCTCGCAGGCCTATTTCCGCCCGCCGGGATACGCACTGTTCCTGACCGCCTGCTACCGTCTTTTCGGCAGCGGCGGCTGGGCGCCGCGCGTTTTACAGGCCCTGCTGGGCCTGGGCTGCCTGTTTCTGGTCCGCGCCATCGGCCGGCGCGCGTCGCCGCTGGCCGGTGCCTTCGCGGCGCTGCTGCTCGCGCTCTACTGGCCCGCGCCTTTTTACGAGGCGCAGTTGCTCGACACCGCCTGGTCCTGGACCCTCTCGGCCCTGCTGCTCTGGGCCCTGCTGCGCTGGTCGGAAACGCGCCGCTCGCGCTGGCTGGCCGCGGCCGGCCTCGCCATGGGCGTGTGCGCGCTCTTCCGCCCCAACATCCTGCTCTGCGCGCCGCCGGCCGCGGCTTGGGTCGGCTGGACAGTCTGGCGTGCCAAAAAGAATATGCTGGCGGTCATGCGCGCGGCGCTGCTGCTGGCCGCCGCCACCTGCCTGCCGATCCTGCCGGTCACCGTCCGCAACGCGCTGGTGGCGCGCGAGTTCGTTCTGATCTCCTCCAACGGCGGCATCAACTTCTACATCGGCAACGGGCCCGCGGCCAGCGGGATGTTCAGCGGCGACCTCGGCGACCTGGGCCGATACCGCCGCACCGACGACAACGCCGCCCTGACCCGCGGCCTCTCCCTGCTGGATGGCAAGCCTCTGTCCGACAGCGCCACAGGCCGGATGCTGGCGCGCAAGGCTCTGGGCCACATCCGTGCCGATCCCGGCCGCTGGCTGCGGCTGATGGCCTTCAAACTGGGCCTGTTCTGGGGCGCGCCGGAGGTGCGGTTGAACTCCGAGCCGGCCGCCGGGCGCGCCGCCAGCCGCGTCTTGCGCCACCTGCCGCTCTCGTTCCCCTTGCTGGCGGCGCTGGGACTGGCTGGCCTGGCCCTGCCCAGGCGCTTTTACGGGCCCGCGCCTAAGTCATCCGCTGGAGGGACGGGCTCTGTCACGTCCGCCGGACAGGACTCAGGACTCAGGACCCAGGACCCAGGCGCGTCTGAAAAGGCGCCTGTCCGCGCCCTCATCTTTCTGCTTCTCGTGGCCTGGACCCTCTCGGTCGTGCTTTTCTTTGTCGCCGGACAGTACCGTCAGGCGGTCGCGCCGCTGCTGGCCGTGGGCGGCGGCGTCTGGCTGCACGCGCTCGGCCGGGCGCTGCGGCCGCGTTGCTGGCGCACTGCCGCGGCCGCGCTGCTGCCGCTGGCCGCGGCCGCCGGCCTGACCTGCCGCAACTGGGGCGGCTATCAGGTCAACCGCGTCATGGAGCGCTACAACCGCGCCCACGCGCTGGAGCTGTCCGGCCGGGCCGCCGAGGCCGAAGGGCTCTGCCGCGAGATCATCCAGTGGCCGCTGGGCCTGAGCCTGCGTGGCGGCGGCTTGACCGACAGCGAGGGCTCGGTGGTGGCCAAGGCCGCCAATGCCTTGGCGGTGCGCACGTTCCGCGCGCAAGAGTGGGGGCGCGCCGCAGAGCTTTACGAAATCGCGCTTTTCTATGACGGAAGCCCGGAGACGCTGGGCAATTACGGCGTCTGCCTGCTGGCCCTGGGGCGTCATGACGCGGCCGAGGCCGTGTTCGCCCGCGCCCTGGCGCAGCAGCCGTTTGCCGAACACACCCGCCTTTACTACGCCGAGGCGCTCTACCGCAACGGCAAACGGGCGCGGGCCGCCGCCGAGCTGGAGCGCGTCGCGGCCTCCCCGACCGAATTCGGCAGGCAGGCCCGCGCGCGGCTGGAG
>CAZEVX010000174.1:0-7158 GCA_964515705.1 uncultured Verrucomicrobiota bacterium
CACGTCCCCGGACACCGCCGCGTTCAGGGCGGCTTGGATGTTCGTGGACGCGTTTGTCCAGGCGTCGAACGGCGGGGATTCCTTGCCGCCCGGGGTGCCCGGCGGCACCACGTAATGGGGCGCCGCGCCGGCGGCCCACGCCAGAAGTCCGCAGGTTATGCCGGCCAGGATCCGTTTCAGCGATGCGTGCATGACTTGCCTCCCTTCACGAATACCAGGACATATTGCGTTGCTCTCCCTCCACGCATTCTGGCGCCGGCGGCCGGCGCGCTATTCGGGGCGGGGTGGCGCCAGCGGGACCGCGACCGGCGCGCCGCCACTCTCGGGCGCCAGCAGCAGGCGCGCGGGCGTGGCCTCGGTCACGCGCCGGCGTCAACGACCCGCTTCGATCTCCAGCAACTCGAACTGGCGCCGCGCGTCGATGGTGACCGGGATGCCGGCCTCGGAGAGGTCCTGGACGCTCCATGTCTCGCTGCCGGCGGGCGACAAGACCCGCTCCGGGATGCCGCGCGACCGGCGCGTGACCGTGTAGGACGCGCCGGGCTGAAGAATCCCGGCCGACACCCAGGCCTTGCCCGACGCCGGCAACGCCCAGGGTCCCTGATGCGCGGTCTCGTTCAAGCCCATCCGCCCCAGGAAGGTGATCCCGATGTCCCGGCCCTTCTGCATCGCCTCTCCGATCTGGATCTGGCCGCGCGTCCACGCCAGGGGCGCCTTGCCGGAGCTCGCCATCAGGCGGTCGAAAAAGGTCACAAACACGTCGTCAAATCCGCGGCGCAGTTCGTCGGTGAGCAGCGGATTCACGTCCACGTGCAGGCCGAGCACCGCCCCCTTGCCGATGCGGTTCAGCGTGACGGCGGGCGCCTTCTCCGTGCCGATGAGCATGTCGCCGAGGACCTCGACTCCGTCGCGCAGGCGCGCCACGCGCCGGCCGGTGGTCGGGCCCAGCTCGAGCCGGACGGCCGCCAGCCCGGGCGCGTTATACCGCATCGACAGTTCCGTCGGCGTCACCGGCCCCGGCGCATAGGCCACGCCCAACGCCTCCGCGGTCACGTTGGTGTCTCCCGTCAAATCGCGCCGCGCCGTGGTCCACTCCGTGTTCAGCGAGATCACGACGCCGCCCGAGCGGACATAGTCCATCAGGGCCGCAAACCGGTCGGGGGGCATGTCCCGGACGCCGTTGGGCGGCGCCAGCAGGACGTCGTAGTTCTTGAAATAGCGCGGCAGATCGATATCGATGATGCGCGCTTGCTGGCGCGCCGCCACGCCCGCCACGACCGGATCGTCCTGCGCGTGCAGCCCCCGCACGCTGGGATTGCGGAGCAGGTTTCCCGTCTGGTAGCGCAGCAGGGCCGCGCGGCAGAGGCTCCGGGCGCCGTCCCAGCGCCGCACATTGCGGAAGAGGATGGCCGCCTCGTCCTCCGGCCGGGGCAACAGCATCGGGATCGTCTTGTCGCGGACGGCGAGGGAAGCTATTTGGTCCTTGTACCGCATGAAATTGATCTGGGAATCGTAAGCGAACAGCGAGGCCGGCCTGCCGCACGGGAACATGGCATGGTTGCGGCCCAGGCCGGCCTTGAAGATGTGGCCCAGCATGAAGCCGTTATCCATGTAGATCGCGTCCGAATAGGGCGCCTGGCGGTGGCACCAGCGCACGGCATCGCACGATTCCAGCCGGCGGATATCCTCGGCAAAGTTCCACACGCAGGCCTCGAAATAATCGAACGCCTGAAGCCCCAGCGCATGGAGATGGTCCTGCATCCGCCGGCGGATCGTGGTGATCGTGTCCATCCGCCACAACACGTACCGCCGCCACCACAGGTCGTTCGGGTCGTTCCAGCGTCCCTTCAAGGCGAACTTTTCGGCGATCGTCGCCGGCGCCGGCTCGCCGAACTGCTGCTTGCAAAAGGCGGAAAAGCGATCCACGTCATCCTCGTGCCAGTCGTAAATCCAGGCTTCATGCTCGTCGTAGACGTACCCTTGGAACACCCCGTAGGGTTCGAGGTTCCGCTTGGCCCAGTCCATCTGCGAAAAGACGAAGCGATAGGTGTCCTCGTTGAAAAAGTCATAAAGCCCGCCCTCGGCAAACACCTTGTAGGGGGTGCCCTTCGCGTCCCGCGCGTACAAGTGCGAGCGCGCGGCGACAATCTCCGGATTGGAGCACCCGTGGTCCGCCAGGGAGCGGATGACGAGCCAGAGCTTCATGCGATGCCGGCGGCAGCGCTCGGCGAATTCCTTCAGCGGCTCCACGCCCAACTCGCGCATGCCCTTCATGTTCCAGCCTGGGAAGCAGAGCGGCGGCAACTCCCACTCGGCGCCGGAAATCCCCGCCATCGTGCCGCAGGGGGCGGTGAACCCGCCGTTGAAGGCGACATCCGTGACGCCCATGCGCTCGAAGTCCTCGAACGCGCGGTCATACCATTCCCGCACGGCTGCCGCGCTGGGATTGTCCTGGTAGACCTTGTAGTAGGTGAACCACAGCGGCCCGCACCAGATCATGGTGCGGCCGCCCAGGCCCTCGAACGACAGATCCAGCGTCTCGGGCAGGCCCGTGTCATCGGACCCGGCAGCGTCGCCGAATCCCAGGCTCCATTCCTGGAGCCATGCCTCGCGCTCCGAGTCCGCCGCTGGAGCCCTGTTCGTGTCGGACGCGCCATGAACCGCGCCCGCTCCCCAGCCCGCCGCCCACAGTCCCGCCGCCACGAGGCATGCCGCTCGGTTTTTCATGTGTCGTGTCTCCGGTTAGTCCAGGCCCAGCGCCGCGCGGTTGCGCGCCGCGCGCCGCTGGATGTTCCACTCGTCCAGCAGCATGTTCAACCTCGCGCGCTGAATCCGCGTGTCGTCCTCGGCGGACAGCGTCTCCGGCACGGGCTGGGCGGCCCAGCGGACGGCGTTCGACAGGAGCCGCTTTTCGTACTCCGGAGCCGCCTTGTCCATTCCCATGGCCACGCCGATCCCCACCACCCGGCCCGCGCCCATCACGCCCGTCACGATCAGCGCGCGCTCGCCGTACCGCACCGGCGCGTCGCCCCGCGGCCCCGGCGTCAGCGGATAGGCGGTCTGTCCCTGAAAGACACTCAGGTCGGCAAGCCCCTCGAGCAGCGGCGACGCCGCGCCCGCGCGCACTGGCAGCGTCTCGATTTTGGCCGACGCACCCGCGACGCTCAGGATCGTCGGGAAGAGGCAGTCCACCTTGCTGCGATTGCCCGGATCCCGCGCCCACGCGCGCGGCCGCAGCCAGCCGCAACTGAACGACAGCAGGACCACGCCGCCCCCCTGGCCGACGTGTGCCACCACCTGGTCCCGCCAGGCGGCCGACTGCCGGCCGACATCCGACGTGCCCGGAAACACGAGCACCTCGTAGCGCGGCAGGTGATCGAGGTTCCCGAACGCGTCGGCTGTCAGTCCCTCGACGCCCTCCAGCGCGGACACGAGCCGGCGTCCGATCGTCGGCTGTTCCTGGATGTCAAACACGCCGACCGTTACCGCGCAGGCGGCCATGGCCGACCACGCCAGCACCGCCGCCCCGCCCAGCCACCGCGCGCATCCTGTGTATATTCGCATGATCGATTCCTTCCCCGTCGCGTGGCGCCCGGCGTTGCCGCGCCGGGCGCGCGATCACTCCGCATCGTCCAGGCGGCGGCGGTTGCCCGCGAGACGCTGATACGCCGCAACACGCTGCTCCAGTTCGGCCAGCCGTCGTTCGAGCCGCATCACGGCCCGGCGCATGCCCCGTACCCCCTCGGGCCCGGTCTCGGCCGCCCGTCGTTCCGCCGCCGGCGGTGCGCCCGCGGTCCAGTAGACGGCGTTCAGCAGCAGCCTGTTTTCGGGGTGTCCGGGGTCTGCCGTGCTCCACCCGGGGATCGTGCCCAACCCGGCCACACGCCCCTGTCCGACGGAACCGGCGATCGCGGTCGGCGCTCCCGACGCCGTCTGCATCACCACCGTGCCCTGCGGGCCCGCCTTCAGATCCGGGTACTGATCCAACTGAAACGGCACGGCGGTCAGACCCTCCGCCAGCGGATGGCCAGCCGCCGCGACGGCGGCGGGCTCGTTGACCTGGCGGATCAACCGGTCCGACCCGTCGACCACCTCCGGAAACAACGGCGGACTCAGGGCGTGCAGCCGTCCGCAACTGTCATGAATCAATAGGACTCCGCCGCCGGCGTCCACGTAGCGGCGCAGCCGGCTCTTCCAGTCGGCCGGCTGGTCGCCGACGCTCAGCACGCACGAAAAAATCACCGCCGGATAGTTCGTCACCTCCGCCAGCGTCCCGAAAAACGAGGCGTCCAGGTCCAGGTCCTCCTGCAGCACGGCCATGACCTTGAGACAGGAATCGCCGCTGCCGCCGGCCGACATTGGGTGGAAGACCCCGATCTTGACGCCCGGCATCAGCCGGTCCGCGGCGACGACAACCGTGGCGAGCTGCAGTACTACCAGGCCGACCCATGGCCAGCGGGACGTGTTCATGCATTCCTTTCCTTCGTGCGTGCCGGCCAGCGGCGTTCCAGGAAATCCAGCGCCGCCTGGGCGGATTCCGGGGCCCACCCGTGCGGCCCGTCGAACACCCAGGATTCGAACCGATCCGCGTAGCCCAGGGCGCGGTAGACCTGTCCGACGGCCGCCAGCCACTGCCGGGAAACCTCGTAGCGATAGGCGTCGTGGTTGGGCTTGGCGGGGTCGCGGTACCACAGGTCGGCGTCGGGCGTGCTCAGCCAGAGCGGGCGCGGGGCCAGGCAGGCGGCCAGCTCGTAGAAATCGACCGCCGGCAGATGGTACGCGAAGCGCGCGTCCTCGTCCCGCCAGGGCAACGGGCTCCAGACGCCGGCCCGGGGCCCCCAGTAGCCGCGGCTGTAGTTCACGGCGGCGGGATCGCGCCCGTTGCGCGACCAGCGCGCGCCGCGGAACGTCCAGATGCCGCTGTTGAGCAGGACGGCCTGGATGCGATCCTCGAACGCTGCGCCCAGGAGCGCGGTGTAGGCCCCGAAACAATGGCCCATGCAGGCCACGCGCCGCCGATCCACGTCCGGGCGCGTGTCCAGGAAATCCACGCAGCGCGACAGGTCCCAGGCCGCCTTGCCGAGCTGCGACCAGGCCGGGTGGCGCTGGTAGAACGGACCGGAATCCCACGGGCACCCGCCGGGCGCGCGCTCGCCCACGGTGTCCATGTCCGGCGCCAGCACCACATAGCCGCGCCGCGCGGCCGCCAGCCCGTACGAGGCCAGGGGGTCCGGGGGATCGCCCGGCTTCAATCCCGAGAGCCCCACCGTCGCGTCCTTGCCCGCGCTGGCCGAGGTGTGGACCGCGATCATGGCCGGATAGGGCGCGCGGCCGGCGTCCGGCACGAGCAGATAGGCGGTGATCCGATCGTCGGGCTCGGCGTTAAACGACACGCGCAGCCGGCGGTATCCGTCGCCGGCCTGCTCGTCCAGGCAGCGCGCGTCGAGCGGACCGCGGGCCGCGGGACCCCCGCCGAGATCGGCGCGCCCGCGCGCCAGAATACCGGCGCGCAGACCCGGCCACACCGCCGAGGCCACCGGCGCGGGCCAGACCGGCATGTCCGGCAGGTCCAAACGGGTTGGCATGGCGTTCCTTGGCGCCGCGCCGCCGCGGCGGCGCAGCGCGTTTCCGGTGTCAGTCCGGCTGCTGGCCGCGCTCGAGCTTCGGGATGCGGGTCGCGCCCCAGCAGGCCTGCATCATCGAGGCCGAGTCCGGACAAACGACCCATTCCGCGCCAGCCGCCCGGCAGGCCGGCGCGTACACGTGCTCCAAATCGTAAAAATAGGGGTTCAGGCCGATGCCGGCTTCGTCGTCGCACAGGTAATTCCGGTACTGCCCGCGTTCGATGGCCGAGTCGTACAGGGCCTTGCCGCTCACTTCGCCCAGCATCAGTCCGTCCACCAGCCCCTCCGCCAGCCAGGTCCGCCAGTCTATGAAGAGGTTTCCATAGGGCGGGCCCCAGTAGTCCCCGCGCGGTATGCCGATGACCAGTTTCTTGTCCCTCGGCCAGGCCGCGCGCAAGTCCCGCAGCAGCCACGTGACCGATTCGCCCGCGATCCGGCGCCGGGCTTCCTGCGCGACCGGATGGCGGAGGTAGGCGGCGTCGCGGAACCCGACGCCGGTTTGCCGTTTCAGGTCGTCCTCGATGACGTCATTATATCCGAACTGCTCCCCGTCCAGGGCCGGAACCGCGTGCGTGCGGGTCGAGAGCACCATGCCCGAAAAATCATACGCTGCAATTTCCTCGAGCAGCCGTTGGACCGTCGCCGCGCGCGCCTCCGGATAGCGGTATTCCCAGACGCCATACTGCGGGTGCCCGAACCGGTCCTGCCGGCAGATCGCGGGGCGCGCCGCCTGGAGTTTCGATTCCGATGGAAACGGGGCGAGGCCGGCGTACTGCACGTGCGCGGGCGCGCCGTTGTCGAAGAGGCCGTCGCCCCAGTGCCAGGCCTCCATGCCGTATTCGCGGATCAGTTCGACGGCGACGGCATTCGGGTCCGCACCTTCCGCAAAAGCGGCTTCGGTATGGCGCCGGTAAGCGGCGATGTAAGCCGCGTAGTCCTTGTGTCGCGCCGGGTCGTAGAGCGACGGGTCGCGCACGTCGAACCACCGGGCCTTGTGGTCGCGGAACACCGTGCGCCACACGATGACCTGCATGCCGCGTGCGGCCTGAATGGCCAGCGAGGCGTCCACGTCGGCCGGGGTCACCATCCGCCGGCCGTACCAGTCTCCGACCGTGATCCGGTACAGGTCCTTCATCCGCCCGAAACCGAAGGCCTCGGCAATCCGCCGTTCCGTCGCGTGCAGGCGCGAGTCATGGGTATGAAAGATTTCCCGCGGCGGGACGTGAAAGCGTTTGTATGGGCTGGCCATGTGCGTGTCTTCCGCCAATGCTGGCGCCTTCGCTCAGTGAACCAGGAACAGCATGCCCGCCGGCCGGAATTCGTAGGCGCCGATGTCCACGCGGCGCCCGAAACCGTCCACCCGGGGGTTCCCGCCCAAATCCGTGGCGCCGATCATCCACGGCTCGTCGAGGCCGCGGTTGACGCAGGGCGACGCGGCCGTCAGCCGATAGTCGCCGCCAGCCGGGTTCGAAAACGCCGGGTCGGCGGTGATCGACTCGACGCACACGGCCGAGCTGGTCGGCACGCAGCCGTA
>CAZEVX010000175.1:0-6002 GCA_964515705.1 uncultured Verrucomicrobiota bacterium
AGACGGGCATGGATGCCCTGCGGCGCTTGCTGTCGCACCGCACGGCCATGCTCTACTTCACGCAGCCCAGCACGCGCACGTTCCTGTCCTTCCATTCCGCCTGCCAGATCCTGGGGATGAAGACCGTCGAGGTGCGCGATACATCGACCTCCAGCGAAATGAAGGGGGAAACCCAGGAGGATTCCATCCGGACGTTCAGTTCCTTTGCCGACGTGATCATCATGCGCACGGCCATCGGGGGACTGGCCGAGCAGATGGCGTGGGCCCTGGCCCATACCGAACGGCCGGTGCCGATCGTCAACGCCGGCTCGGGCAAGGACCAGCACCCCACCCAGGCGCTGCTGGACGTCTATACCCTGCAGCGCAGTTTTGAGACCCGCGGCGGGATCGATGGCAAACACATCGTGTTCGTCGGCGACCTCGCCCGCGGCCGCACCGTGCGGTCGCTGGCGGACGCCTTGACGCATTACCGGGACGTGACCCAGACGTTCATCGCGCCCCCCTCCCTGCAGATCGGCGGCGATATCCTGGACCTGCTGCGCGCGGCGAAATGCGCCTTCCGGCTGGGCGACGACTTCGAGGCCGTCATCCCCGAGGCCGATGCCATCTACATGACCCGCATCCAGGACGAGTGGGACAGCGCCCGCGGCGAGAGCCAGGCCATCGACCTTGCCCGCTTTTCCTTCCGCGCCGAACACCTGCCGCGGCTGCAGCCGCATGCCGTCATCCTGCACCCGCTGCCGCGCCGCGCGGAAATCGCCGTCGAGGTGGACCGCGACCCGCGCGCGGTCTATTGGCGCCAGGTGCGCAACGGGATGTGGATTCGCGTGGCGCTGCTGGCCACGATCTTCGGCTGCGGCGACGCCATCCGCGCCGCCCGCGGGGCCTGAGAAGCCGTGAAATAATTAATCTGGACGCCGCGTGCGGCTTGCCCGCCTCAGGTGGGGCAAGCGGCCTACAGTTTTCCTGGACGTTTCGCCCCTTGTTGTAGGCCCGGTGCCCGCACCGGGCGATTATTTCACAGCTTCTGACCTGGTACGGGGCCGCCTGAGAGCGTCTCCCTCTGTTGGCGCGGAAGGCCGCGTTCGTCATGAGGGTCACGCTGCGCGTCCCGGTTCCCAAGGCGCCGAACGGGCCGCCCGATAGTGTACTGAGTCTAACGCTTCTTTACATTCGGCGCCGCCCGGAGGTCGGCGCCCACCTTCGAAAATGGCACGTCTGGCGGCGCGCGACCTCCGGGCGCGGACCGTTTCTGGTGTCAAGAGACTTCTGACACACGACACTAGGTGGCGGCCGGCGTCCCCGCCGGCCGCGCCCAGTGCCGCCCGGCGGAACTGCGTCCGCCGCCGACGGGATATCGGCGACGACCTTATCATGGGCGCCCGCCGCCGGGCAGCCGTTCCGCGATCTGGCCGGCGCGCGCCAGGGTGCGGGCTTCCACGCTCTGGATTTCGACGAATCCCTGGGAACTCACCGGGTTCAACCCGGCGCTGGCTTCCATCGAGGCGTCGGCCGCGTTGTACAGCGAGGCCGGGCAGTCCGAGAGCTTCAGAAAGTGCAGGTTGCCCTTGTAGAGGGCGACCTCGACCGACGCCGTCGCCGGGTGCGTCAGCACGGCGATGGCCGCCAGCGCCGCGCGGGTGGCGGGGTCATAGTAGCGGCCGTCGTAAATCTGGTCGGCGACCAGCGCCGACAGGCCGCGGAACAGCGCCGTGGCGCGGCGGTCGAGCACGGCCTGGTAGACGAACGCCAGGCAGCGGCCCAGCAGCTCCATGCCGGGCGCCTCGTAGACGCCGCGGCTCTTGGTCCCGATCACGCGGTTTTCGAGGGCGTGCTTCATGCCGATCCCGTGGCGGCCGCCGATGGCGTTGGCCAGCCGCATGGCCGCCAGCGGCGACACCCGGCGGCCGTTGATGCGCGTCGCGCGCGCTCTCTCGAAACGCACCGCGAAGCGTTCGGCGCGGTTGGGCGCCGCCTCCGGCCAGACCCCCATGGTGGGCTTGACGATTGTCGCCGGCGTCGCCAGGTCTTCCAGGTCCTCGGCCTCGTGCGACAGCCCCGCCAGGTTGGCGTCGGTCGAGTAGCGTTTCTTGGAGCCGGCCGAGGCCATGATGCCGACGCGCTGGAGATAGGCCGCCATCTGGCGGCGGCCGGGGAACTCCCGCAGCAGCGCCGGGTCGCGCCAGGGAGCGTAGACCTTCAGGCCCGGCGCCAGCACGTTGGCGTAGCGCTCGAAGCGCACCTGGTCGTTGCCGCGCCCGGTCGCCCCGTGGGCCAGGACGGTGCAGCCGCGGCGCAGCATGACCGGCAGGAGTCCGCGGACGGTGACCGCCCGGGCGATGCCGGTCGTGTTCCAGTATCCGCCGTCGTACGTCGCCTGCGCGCGGATGACCTCGAAGCAGGCCTCGGCCATCGGGCGCTTGAGGTCCACGAGCGCGGCGGGCGCGCCGCAGGCCGCCATGCGCGCGCGGAGCGCCCGGATGTCCGGCTCGTCCGGCTGGCCCAGGTCGGCGGTGAACGCCAGGACGCGAATTCCGAGATCCGTCAGCTTCTTGGCCAGGGTCCGGCTGTCCAGGCCGCCGGAAGCGCACAGGCCGACCGTCTCGTGCCGCAGCTGGTCGAGGTGCATGTCAGGGGGTCCTTTCCATGAACATCCGGCGGGCCGTGCCGCCCGTGACCGCCCGGATGCGCGCGTCGTCGAGCCCCCAGTAGGGCAGCATCTCGTCGACCAGCCCGCGGTAGAGGCAGAGCGAGGGATAGCCGGACTCGTAGGGCGGATACAGTTTCTCGCTCACCGCGTGCGGCGCGTGATCGGTCTCGATCCAGTCAATGGCGCCGTCCTTGAGCGCCCGGCGCAGGGCGACGGCATCGGCCGGCGCGCGCAGGGGCGGATTGACCTTGTACAGCAAGCCTTCGGGCCCCCGGTGCATCTGGGCGTCGGACCAGAGCAGGTGGTGCGGGGTCGCGCCGCAGGTCACCTGCAAGTCGGCGCGGGCGGTGCGGATGCAGGCCAGCGCCGCGGCCGTGGTCACGTGGCAGATATGCAGGGTGCCGCGGAAGTCGGCCTGGCGCGCAAAAGCCACCTGGTCGCGGATCGACGCCGTCTCGGCCTCCGGCGGGCGCGCGGCCGAGTGGCTGGCCGGCCGGGCCGGATCGAAGCGCGATGGCGCCAGCAGGGCCGCCTTTTCGGCATGCACGGCCAGCACGCCGCGGTACCCGGCCTCCGCCAGCACGGCGTACAGGCGCTGCTGGTCGGCCTCGCGCACCACGGCCAGCGGCCCGACCGACGGCCCGGCGTAGAGCTTCAGGCCGGCCACCGCCGGGCAGTCGCCGGCCAGGCGCGCCGCCGCCCGCACTTGCGCGTCGTCCGCCGTGACGCCCAGGAACAGGCGGTAGCGCTCCCGGGCGCCCGGCGGCACCAGGGCGAGGCGCGCCTCGAGGTCCGCCTCCGTCAGGATCGGCGGGTCGGTATTCGGCATGTCGCAGACGACGTCGACACCTTGGGCGTCGCACAGCCGCAGGACATGGGCGATGGTTTCCTTGTGCGCCTGCCGGCCGTCGCGGCAGTGGACGTGGGGGTCAATCGTCATCGGACACCAGGCGTTGGAGATCGCGCGCCGCGCGCGGATAAGCGTGCAGAATCTTGCGGGCCTTGTCGCGGGTCGCGGGCGCGCGATGGAACTGGCGGAAAAAGTCCGGGTGCGCCAGCAGGGTCCGCTCCGCCCAACCCTGGCGGTCCGACAGGCGGTCGAGCAGTTGCGCGTAAAGGGTTTCGGACACGGCCCCGGCGGCGCGGGCGAGACCCCAAGCCCGGGCGTCCAGCGGCACGACGCTCAGGATCGGCAGCCCCAGGCGGCGCAGTTCGCCGACACCGTCCTCGAGACGATCCACCAGGGACAGGACGCCGACGAGCCGCCCGCCGTTGCGCGTCACCGCCGGAAGCCAGGCATCGCGCACCGAGGACCCCTCGTTGTTGAGATCGGCCACGTGCAGGAAGGCGCGTCCGGCCACGTCGGCGCCGAGCCGGCGCCCGTCCTTGTACAGCTTGAGATGCGGCTTCTCGAGCGCGACGGCGACCGGGTTCGAAAAGTCCCAGTCGCGGGTTTCGCCCCCGGAGATGGCGTCGAACGCGGGCGCCGCCGCGCTCAGGCGCGCCAGCGCCCGGATGGCGGCGGCATAGGCGGCGCCGTCCCGTTCCACCGCGGTGCTCTGGACGTAGTATGGACCGATCTGGCCCGAGGTGTAGGGAAACCAGGGCGTGTCGTCGTCCGCGAAGCGGAACGCGCCCGTCCGCAGCAGGTCCCGCAGGGTGCGTTCCTGCAACTCCCGGTCCGTCAGTACGCCCGCCGCGGATTCCAGACATGCCATGTCGCTACCATACCACAGGGCGACCATGCCGCAACCCTAAACGCGACGTCACTGCTCAGCACCGACTGCCGAAACGCATACATCGGCCGATGATAACGAGCCACGAGAGCGGGCAACGGTTCCAGTTTCCTCGTCATCCGCTCTCGTCGCCCGCTATCGTAAACCGATTCTCTTCCATGGGGCGTTGGGGACAGAGAACAACGTCACCTGCAAAACCCCTTGGCGGCTCACCACAGGTTCGCCCTCCATCGAACAATCCGCCGTCATTCCCGCATTTGGGCGAGGCGGTGCCGAGCCGCACGGCGGGCGGCGGCTCGGCGCCGCCTTGACCTGGTCCTCCCATTGGTCATCCCGCACGCGGGGCGGCTGGCGCCCCCTCCCGTGGCCTGCATTTCAGATTTTACAACCGGCGGGAAACCGGTAGAGTGGGGGGCTCCAGTACGCGGGAGGAAGAAACACGCCATGGACTCGCAGGCAAGCCAGTTGAATGCCATTCTCGAGAAGGACTGCCCGCTGCTGTCGCGTCTGCTGTCCCGCCGCGGCCGCGACATCTATTTTCCGAAACAGGGCATCCTGTCCCAGTCGGCGCAGGCCCGCGGCAAAGCCATCGACGCCACCATCGGTATCGCCCTCGAAGACGACGGCGCGCCCATGCACCTGCCGTGCATCGGGCGGCGCATCGCCTTGCCGCCCTCCCAGGCGGTGGCCTATGCGCCCAGCGCCGGCCTGCCGGCCCTGCGGTCGGCCTGGAAAACGATGCTGACGGTCAAGAATCCGCTGCTCGCCGGTAAACCCTTCGGCACGCCGGTGGTGACGAGCGCCCTGACGCACGCCCTGAACCTCTGCGGCTATCTGTTCTGCGACCCGGGCGACCGGGTGGTGCTGCCCGACCTCTTCTGGGAAAACTATGAGCTGATCTTTGCCCGCGCCTACGATGCCGTGCTCGACCCGTTCCCGACCTTCACCCAGCGCGGCGGGTTCCATGTCGAGGCCCTGCGCGACCGCCTGGCCGTCGCCTGGCCGGGCCGGACCTTCGTGCTCCTCAATTTCCCCAACAACCCGTCGGGCTACACGCCGACCGTCGCCGAGGCGCGCGCCTTGGCGGATGTCCTGCGCCAGGCCGCGCAGCGGGCGCCGCTGGTCGTCGGCCTCGACGATGCCTATTTTGGGCTGGTCTACGAGGACGGCGTGTTCCGGGAATCGCTCTTCGGCCTGCTCTGCGACCTGCATCCCGGCCTGCTGGCCGTCAAGCTCGACGCTCCCACCAAGGAAGATTACGTCTGGGGGTTCCGGGTCGGGTTCCTCACGTTCGGCCTCCGCGGCGCGACGCCGGCCGTCTACGAGGCGCTCGAAGCCAAGGCGGCCGGCGCCGTCCGCGGCTCGATTTCCAACGCCTCCAACCTCGGCCAGTCCCTGCTGCTGGCGGCCTATGCCGATCCCGCCTGCGCCGGCGAAAAGCGCGCCCGGGGCGAGACCCTCAAGGCGCGCTATCAACGCGTCCACCGCATCCTCGCCGACCACCCCGAGTATGCCCAGCAGTTCGTCGCGCTGCCCTTCAACGCCGGCTACTTCATGTGCGTGCGCCTGACTGGCGCCGACCCCGAAGCGGTGCGCCAGGCGCTGCTGACCGAGTA
>CAZEVX010000175.1:6012-7155 GCA_964515705.1 uncultured Verrucomicrobiota bacterium
CTGGCGTCATCGCCATGGGCGGGGTGATCCGCCTGGCCTATTCGGCCGTACCGGCCGATCGCTTGCCCGCGCTGTTCGAGAACCTCTACCGCGCGGCGCGGGCCTTGAACCGGAGCGGCGCGCCATGACCTATGAAGTGCTCGCGCGCAAATGGCGTCCCCAGCAGTTTGCCGAGGTGGTCGGCCAGGACCCGGTCGTCCGGACGCTCACGCATGCCCTGGCCCGCAACCGCGTGGCGCATGCCTACCTCTTCGTCGGACCGCGCGGGGTGGGCAAGACCTCGCTCGCGCGCATCTTCGCCAAGGCCTTGAATTGCCGGGAAGGAATGAGCGCGACGCCCTGCGATCGCTGCGATGCCTGCCGCGAGATCATGGCCGGATCGAGCCTCGACGTCCAGGAAATCGACGCCGCCTCGAACCGCGGCATCGACGAAATCCGCGCCCTGCGGGAGACCGTCAAGTATCTCCCCGTCGGCCGGTTCAAGGTGTTCATCGTGGACGAAGTCCACATGCTGACGGCGGAATCGTTCAACGCCCTGCTCAAGACCCTGGAAGAGCCGCCGGCGCACGTGAAGTTCCTGATGGCCACGACCGAGCCGCAGAAAATCCCCGCCACGATCCTGTCCCGCTGCCAGCGATTCGACTTGCGCCGCATTCCCATCCCGCTGCTGGTCGAGCGCCTTGGCATCATCGCCCGCGCGGAAGGCGTGACCCTCGCAGGCGACGCGGCCCTCGCCGTGGCGCGCGCCGCCGACGGCGGCCTGCGCGACGCCGAATCCGCCCTGGACCAGTTGATCGCCTTCGAGGGCAAGACGATCGGCGAGGAAACGGTCCTCGCGGCCTTCGGCCTCGTGTCGCGCGCGGCGCTCGAGGAACTCACCGCGGCCCTGCTGGACGGAGACGCCGCCGCCGTGATCCGGCGGATCGAGGCGCTCGACCAGGCCGGCAAGGACATGCAGCGCCTCGTCCAGGAACTCCTCGACCACGGGCGCAATCTGCTGGTGACACTCGAGGCCGGCGAGGCGTTGACGGCGCTGGAGTTGACCCCGGCCCAGATGGAGGTCCTGCGGGCCCAGGCCGGGCGGACGCGCGCCGACCGCCTGCTGCGCATCACCGATATCCTCATGGAGACGATGGAGCGGCT
>CAZEVX010000176.1:0-7127 GCA_964515705.1 uncultured Verrucomicrobiota bacterium
CCGGTGGTAGCGCGCCAGGACGTCGGCCAGGATGGTGGTATAGGCGTGCCCGATGTGCGGCAGGTCGTTGACGTAGTAGATCGGGGTCGTGACGTAAAAGCGGGATGGTGTCATGGGCGGATTCCTGGGGATGTGGCGCTACTATAGCGGGGGAAACGGGACTAGGCAACCCCCGACTAGCCAGGGACTGCACCGGCGCGGCTCCAATTTCCGCATTGACCGGCCGCCCAGCGCCCGCTAGGGTGTGCGGCATTCAACCCCGCGCGAGGTGCCGCCCATGATGCTGATTTACCGGTTTAACAGCCTGATCCGAAACCGCGTGGTGTGGACGGTGTTCGCCGGGCTGGTGGTGCTGTCGTTCGTCGCCTGGCAGACACGGACGGACAGGGCAACGGGCGGGGCCGACGCCGCGCCGGGCATGCTGGACGGCCAGCCGGTGCCGGCCGCCGAATGGCGCGACGCCTATTTCCACGCGACGCTGGGCATGTCGCTGATGATGGGGCGCCCGGTGCCGTCGAACCCGCGGACGGACAAGGCCCTGCGCGAGATGGCCTGGCGCCGGCTGGTGTCCTTGCGGGCCGCGCGCGAGGCTCGCTTGGAAATCGCGCCGGACGAAATCGTGGCCGCCATCCAGCAGCAGCCGGTCTTCCAGGAGAATGGCCAGTTCAACCAGGCGCGCTACCGGGCGTTCATCCAGCAATATCTGGGCGGCCTGCGCGCCACGGAGCGCCAGTTCGAGGAGCATATCCGCCAGGAACTGCTGCTGGCCAAGGCGCGCGTCCTCGTGAGCCAGGCGGTCTGGGTGGCGCCGCTGGAACTGCAGGAGATGTTCCACCAGCTCTACGACACCTTTGTGCTCAGTTACACCGTGCTGCGCGGCGAGGAACTGGCCCACGCCGTGACGGTCACGGACGCCGCGGCCCAGGCCTATTACGAGGCGCACCGCGACGCCTTTGCCGTCCCGGAAACCCGGCGCGTCGCCTATGTCACGTTCCCGTTCGCGGCCTACCTGGACGAAGGCGCGATCGTGGAGCCGGACCTGCGAACGTACTACGAGGAGCACATCGAGGAGTTCACGGCCGCGGGCACCAATGACCTGCTGTCGGCGCCATCCTTCGAGGCGATCGAGGACGAGTTGCGCGACCGTCTGGCCCTCGAACGGGCGATCAGCGCGGCCGGCGACCGCGCCGCCGACTTCGAGGTGGCCCTGGCGCCCGACCGGCGCGGCCAGGCGCCCGCGTTCGAGGACGCCGCCCGCCAGGCCGGGCTGGCGGTCGCCCGCAGCGGGTATTTCACGCGGACCGGCGCCGTTGCCGGCCTGGCCGTGGACCAGGCCTTCAACCGGGCGGCCTTCGACCTGCGCCGGACACCCGACGACTATTTCAGCCATCCCGTCCGCGGCAGCAACGCCTACTACCTGCTGGCCTACGACGACCGCACCGAGAAGCGCATTCCGCCCTACGCCGAGATCCAGGCGGAGGTCCGCGCCGCGGCCCGGGCGGCGGCGGTCTCCAACTGGCTGGACGAGACGGCCGGCCGGGTGCGGCAGGCGGCGGCCGCGGCCCTGCCGCGCGGCGCCACGCTGGCGGGCGCCCTGCGTCCGTTTGGGCTGGAGGTCGTCACCACGGACCCGTTCTCCGTGCGCGGCGGGCTGGAGCCGGAGGATCCCGATCCGTTCTACGCCCTCACCCGCCAAATCCTGACGATGAACGCCGGGGAACTGACCGAGCCGATTCCCTTCGAGGGCGGGATGGTCATCGGCCACGTGGATGCGCGCATCCCGGCGGACCGGTCGGTCTTCGAGTCGCTGCGCCCCGAACTGGCGCGCTATGTCCGGATGCGGCGCAACGAGACGGCCTTCCGCCAGTGGCAGGAGGCGCTGCTGGTCGCCCATCGCTTCAAGGACACCTCCGGCGCCGCGGCGGCCGGTTCGGACGACGCCACCAACGGCGTGCCCGGCGACGCCGAGGATGGCGCGGAGGCCGACAAGACGTCCGACGGTCCCGGGGCCGACGGCTGACCCGCGCGCGGCTGTACCCACGGATCGCGCGCTCGGAAACGGGTCAACCTTCGGCGCCGCGCCGCGTTTCCCGGGCGCGGGCGGCTTCCATGGCGGCGGCGATGTGGGCGGGCGCGTGCAACGGCGCGTCCGGCGCGGCCAGCGGGGTCACGGCCAGGTCGCGCGGCGGGTCGGCATCCACGGCGCCGTAGCGCGCGGGCACGCCCTGACCCGCCAGGACTTCCGCGAAGACGTCGCCCTGGCTGTAGTGCCAGAACTCGAAGGGGTAGGCGCGGAAACCGGCGTCGGCGAGCAGCGCGGTAATGGTCTCGCGGTTGCGGCGGGCGGCCGCGGACACGAATGGCGAGGCCATCGGCGCGCGTTCCGACAGGTCGACATACGGCCCGCCACGGTCGACCTCGCGTCCGCTGCCGGCCTCGATCACGGAGAGGTCCAGGGCGCTGCCCGACATGTGCGTCCCGATCGTCGGCCGCGTGGCGACCAGCGCCGTCAGGCGCCGGAACATGAAGTCGACCGGCAGATCGCGCCCGCCGATCTCCCAGGCGCAGCGGCGGTAGATGAGGTCGAAGACCGCCGGCTGGCGTCCGAGACCGGTCTGGATGGCGCGGGTGCGGTATCCGTCTTCCAGCTTGAGCACCCAGCCGCGCCGCGCCGCGGCGCGCGCCGCGGCCAGCAGCGCGGGCACCAGGCCGGCCCGCAGATAAAACAGGCGCGGCACGCCGTCCAGCACCGGCGTGTCCGAAAAGGCCAGCGGCACCTTGGCCTCCGCCGCCGCCCGGCGCAGGTCGGAGAGCGGCTCGCCGCAGTCCGCGACGGGATAGCGCCGGCAGCGTTCCATCATGTCCCAGGCGGCCTCCATCTGCGCGGTCCAGTAGGCGCGGCGGGCGTCGTCGTCGGGAGGAGCGGGCGGGCGGGTCATGAGGGGAATCTCCGGGTGGGGACGCGCAACGCCGGCGGGCTTAGCCATGACGGGCGGCGCGCGGCCGCGTGCGATAGTAACGGTGCAGCATGAGGAAGAAGCGCAAGGTGTCGCGGAAGGGGTTGATCTTGCTGCGTTCATCGCGATAAATGGCGGACACCGGCACGGAATCCATGCGGATGCCGCGTTCGGCGATGTGCAGCAGGATTTCCGATTCCGCGGCGTAACGCGCCGCCCGGGTCGCGACGAACGGCAGCACATCGCAGCGGTAGAGGCGGAACCCGCACTGGCTGTCGGGCACGTATTGGCCCATGGCGCGGCTCAGGAACCAGCTCATGGCGCGATTGGTCCAGCGCCGTACGCGGGGCATGGCGCCCGGCGCGGCCATGCGGTTGCCGACCAGCACCGGAATGCCCGTGCGCGCGTAGGCCTCGAGAAAGCGCGGCAGGTCGTCCGGGTCATGCTGGCCGTCGGCGTCCAGGGTCACGAGCACCTCGCATCCGTGGTCGCGCGCGTAGGCGAATCCGGTGTTGAGGGCGATGCCTTTGCCGAGATTCCGGGGATGGCGCAGCACCGTCGCGCCGGCCGCCTGCGCGGCGTCGGCGGTGCCGTCGGTCGATCCGTCATCCACGACCACGACGGTGTCGAGATAGGCGCGGACGCGCCGGACGACGGCGCCGATGGCGCGCGCCTCCTGGTAGGCCGGGACCACGGCGCAGCCAGCGGCTTTAGACGGACGGGGTGGCGGCAAGCGAGGGGGCATGGGGGGTCCGCGGGTTCCAGAAATCGTCGAACATGAACCACTGCAGCGGATGGCTGCCAATTTCGGTTTCGAGCACGTCGCGAATACGGGTCTGGAGCGACTCCAGGGTGGTCGCGGGGTCCGGCACGATCGCGGGATGGAACCGCAGCAGGAACGTGTCGTCCGGCTGGCGCAGCAGGAACGTCGGGAGGATCGGGGCCCCGGTTTTGAGCGCCACGCGCGCCGGCCCGCTCGAGAGGTGCGCCGGTTTTCCGAAGAACGGGATCGGCGCGGGGTGGGCGGTGAAGTCGCGATCGGCGAGCATGGCGACGAGGTCGCGCCGGCGCAGGGCCGCGATGACGCCGCGCGCGGCGCGGCCGAGCGGGATGCAGCGGACGCCGCGCTGGCGGCGGAACTTCTGGAACAGATCGTTGACACGGCCGGCGGGCTGGGGCAGAAAGACGGCGTGGATCGTGCGGCCCAGTCCGGCCAGGACGGCGCCGCCGAGTTCCCAGTTGCCAAGGTGGGCGGTCATGAGGATGACCCCGCGGCCAAGCGCCTCGGCCTGCTCGAGACGCTCGAAATGGTCCATGCTGACCAGGCGCTGGATGGCCTCCGGCGAACAGCGGGCGAAGGAAAAAAAATCCACCAGGTACTTGCCGAAATACTGGAAGTTTTGCCGCGCCATGGACGCCAGCGTCTGGCGCGAGGCGCGGATCCCGCGGGCGGCGAGAATCTGGCGGAAATTGGACATGACCGCCCGCCGTCCGTGGCGGTCGTGGCGGTAGAAACGGTCGGCGATCCGCAGGCCGAGCCAGTAGGCAAAGCGGCGCGGCAGGGCGCGGCTGACGAGTTGCGCCAGGAAATACCTGGGGTAATCGTCGTTCATGAGGCCAGCGTTAGCCGGGCGATGCGGGCTGCGGCGTCCGGTTGTCCCAGGGTCGCGGCGTTCTGGCGCATGATCGCCAACAGCGCCGGGTTCGTCAAGAGCATATCGACCGCTTGCCCCAGGGCGCGTTCACGGGGCACGTGCAGGGCGGCGCCGCGGTGGGTCAGGAACTCCATGTTGTATTGTTCCTGACCCGGCAGCGGGCGGACAATCAGCATGGGCACGCCCAGGGCGAGAGTCTCGGCGCAGGTCATGCCGCCCGCCTTCGAGATCACCAGGTCCGCCCGGTGCAGCAGGGCCGGGATGCGCCGGCTGAATCCCCGGACACGCAGCGGATGGCGGAAGGCCGCGCGCCGCAGCCGGAGCAGGTTGCGCAGCAGGCGGTTGGTGCCGGTGACGACGTCGAGGGCGAAGGCGGCCCGGGCGCGGTCGAGCTGCGCGATGGTGCGGTAGCGCACGCCCAGGCCGCGGCCGCCGCCCATGACGAGCAGGCGCGGCCGGACACCGGCCGGCCTGGGGCGTTCGACCCAGGCGGCCATGTCAGGATGGATCGGGATGCCCGCCACGCGGATCCGGGCCGCCGCCACGCCCAGGTCCCGCAGACGCCGGGCGGCGCCCTCGTGGGGAACCGCGTAGCGGCACGGGCCGGGTTGCACCCAGAAGCGGTGCGGCCAGAAATCGGTCAGCACGCCCCAGAGCGCGGGCCGGGGCGCGGGACGCGATGCGAGCGCCGCCTGCACGACGCCCAGCGGATAGGCCTGGGTGCACAGGATCAGGTCGGGATCGGCGGCCTCGAGCAGGGGCGCCAGGCGCGCGGGCGGTCCTTGCCGGACCAACCCGCGCACTCGCCGGGTCAGGGACTCCAGCCGTGCGCTGTCATACAGGGCGTCCCAGAGTTCCGGTGTGCGGCGCACGACCCCGAGGTAGGTCCGCTGGACGAGCGCCCCGCCGACCGGGTGAGTCACCCGCAGGAGGTCCAGACAGCGCACCGTGCCGGCCGGGTCCACCCGTCGGAAGGCCGCTTCCAGGGCGCGCGCGGCGGCATGGTGGCCGCTCTGCGGCATCACGTAAAAGATCAGCACCCTGGCCATGCGCGCCCCTGTCTCCGGCCGCCACGAGTCCATGGCATCGGAGAGTTCTGGCGATGCTCGACCTGACAGGCGCCGCGGCGCCTGCCGCGCTGCCCCGCTCGGACGGCCGCGCGGAGCGCGGCCCTCGGAACGTCACCGACCCTAGCGATTTGGCGCGGCGGCGACCGCCGTCCCGCCGCCCGCCAGGGACTCCGCCTGGTAGGACGAGCGGACCAGCGGACCGGCCGCCACGGCCGCGAATCCCAGGGCCAGCGCCCGCCGGCGATATTCCTCGAACTCCGCCGGCGTCGCGAAGCGCGCCACCGGCCAATGCCGGCGGCTGGGCGCCAGGTACTGGCCGAGCGTCAGCAGGCGGCAGCCGGCGGCCCGCAGGTCCCGCATGGCGTCTTCCAGTTCGGCCGCGGTCTCTCCCAGGCCGACCATCAGCCCGGATTTCACGGGCACCGCCGGACGCCACGCGGCGGCTGTCCGCAGGACGCCGAGCGAGCGCGCGTAGTCGGCCTGCGGACGCACCGGCGCTTGCAGGCGGGCGACGGTTTCCAGGTTGTGGTTGAAGACCGCCGGGGCGGCCGCCAGGACCTCGCGCACCCGCTCGGCCTCGCCCAGGAAATCCGGGGTCAGCACCTCGACCCGCACGCCGGGAAGACCGCGCAGGGCCGCGATCGTGGCGGCGAATTGGCCGGCGCCGCGGTCGGGCAGGTCGTCGCGGGTGACGCTGGTGACCACGACGTAGCGCCAGCCCAGGCGGCGCGCCGCAACGGCCACACGCGCCGGTTCCTCGGGATCGGGTGGGGCGGGGCGCCCCTGGCGCACGGCGCAGAACCGGCAGCGGCGCGTGCAGACGTCGCCCAAAATCATCACCGTGGCCGTGCCGCGATGAAAACACTCGAGGCGGTTCGGGCACTGGGCGCTCTCGCAGACCGTGTGCAGGGCTTCGCCGCGCAACGCGGCCTGTACCCGGCCGACCGCGCCGTCGGCGCGCAGCCGCACGCGAATCCAGGGCGGCAGGCGCCCGGGGCCGGCGCGCGGCCGCGCACCGTCACGCGGGTTGTCGGGATGGCCGTCCATGGGAAGGGTCGGGGGTTGTCGGGCGGATATCGCCGGCCGTTCAGCCGGCGCGCGACTGCATCACGAGCCATCCGAGTTCGCGCGAGCTGAACGGGCCGTAGGCCAGCCGACTGCCCGGTAGCTGCGCCGGCGCGGCCCAACTGGCGACCACCTGGGTGCCGGGCGGGTCCAGGTCGGCGCGGCACCGAACGTTGAGGCGGATTGGGTGCGGCGGCGCGACCATTCCGCCAAACCAGGACCAGGGCAGGCGGGCGGTGAACGACCAGGCGTCCTGGCCGTCGCGGACGGTCGCCGTCCAGGGGTCGGCGCCCGGGCGGCAGGAGACCGCCTGGTAGCGGGTGTCGCCGTTCGACTGAAGGGAGAATGTTTCCGGGGGCCAGAGGCGTCGCGGCTCGATG
>CAZEVX010000177.1:0-6927 GCA_964515705.1 uncultured Verrucomicrobiota bacterium
TGGAGGGCGAAGCTGCGCGGAGCCGTTCCCGTGCACGGATCGCGCCGGGAGTGACCGCGGACAAGCGCAACTCCCGCAACTCGGCGACGCGCGGCTGCCCTTGACAGCAGCCTGGGGCCGCTTATAGTAGGTCGCATGCTGACGGTGAATGTCATCCGATCGCACGTGCGGACGGTGGCCCGGAAGAACGGGGCCCGACTGGCAGTGCTTTTCGGGTCGTATGCCCGGGGCACGTCCACGCCGCGTTCCGACGTTGACCTGCTGTTAGTGGAAGCCACCGATCAGCCATTTCTCGACCGGTTGAGCCGCTACCTGGATCCGTTGGTGGAACGGCTGGGGGTTGGGGTGGAATTGCTGGTATACACGCCGGCCGAATTCGCCAGCCTGCGGGACAACCGGTTTGTCCGCCGGGCGCTGCGCGAAGGAAAGGTGCTGTATGAGTCTGGAAAAACTTCGGGCTGATGCCCGCCGCTGGCTGGCGCAAGCTCGCGCGGATCTCAAGGCGGCACGCGCCAGCACGCAAGCCGGCTGCCACGAATGGGCTGCCTTTCAAGGCCAGCAAGCCGGCGAAAAAGCCCTCAAGGCGCTCTGGTTCTGGCACGGCGGCGACCCGTGGGGTCATAGTATCGTGCGCCTGGTCCGCGCCTTTCCCGATCCGGCGCTGCGGGCCGCCATGCGCACCCTCCTGTCGGCCGCTCAAGCGCTCGATAAACTCTACATCCCCACCCGCTATCCAAACGGCCTGCCGGACCTTATTCCCGCCGAGGTGTTTACCCGTGCCGAGGCGCGGGCGGCCATCACGCAAGCAAGAACGCTGATCGTCTTCGTCGCCCGGCATCTCCGCGGCCGTTGAAGCCGCGCGCGGGAGGCGCCCTGTGAACGGCATCGCAGACGGGGGGTTATCGAGAACCCGCAATGGCTGGCATTGCGCCGCGGGCCTGTTCCTGGCAACCGTGCTCGGGGCCGGCGGTCTCGCCGCCGGCGCCGCCCGCGCCGCGGCCGCGTTCCCGCTCGGCGACCCCGATTTCGACGGCGACCGACGCGCCGACCCGGCGGTGTTCTGCCCGGCTTTCGGCCTCTGGCGCATCGCCCTCTCGGCCTCGGGCTATGCGACCGCGGACCTCCCTTTCGGCGGGCCGGGCTGCCTGCCGCTGGCCCCCGATTACGACGGCGACCGACGCGCCGACCCGGCGGTGTTCCTGCCGGCCGACGGCCGCCTGACCGTCAGGCTGTCGTCCGCGGGGTATGCCGCGGTGTCGCTGGCGTTCGCCGCGCGCGCGGCCCTGCCGGTGGCCGCCGATTTCGACGGCGACCGCAAGGCCGATCCGGCCGTCTGGAGCGCCGCCGCCGGCCGATGGACGGTGCGGTTGTCGTCCGCCAATTATCCCGAGGTCTCCCTCGACTTCGGCGGACCGGGCTGGCTGCCAGCCGCCGCCGATTATGACGGCGATGGCCTGGCCGACCCGGCGGTCATCCAGCCGACCACCGGCTGGATCTCCGCGCGGCTGTCGCGCAGCGGGTACGCGACCGTCACCGCCCCCGTGCTGGGCGCCGGCGGCGCGCCGGCAGACCGCACGGCAACGGCGGCGTGGGTCCCGGCGCCGGGCGACTACGACGGGGATCGTCTGGCTGACCCGATGCTCTACGGGGCCGCCACCGGGACCTGGCAGGGTCGGCTGTCCCAGTCCGCCTACGGACCCCTGACGCTGGCGTTCGGCGGCGTCGCCTGGCAGGCGGCGCCCGGCGACTACGACGCCGACGGCCTGACCGATCCGGCGCTCTTCCGCGCATCCCCCGCCGAGATCGAGATCCGGTTCGCCCGCGGAGCGGACCAGCCGGGCACGTTCCAGCAGACGAACCTCGTGCAGGCAGGCGCCACGCTGCAAGCGGCGGCGCCGGCGGCCGATGGCGCGGTCGGCCTGCTCTACGGTCGGCGCGATCCCGGCATGGTCATGGATACCTCGCGCTTCCAGTTGCGCAGCCACGGTGGCACCGTCCTGAGCGACGAGCCGGTTTATTTCAAGGACGGATTCCCCTTCCCCGGCGGCGGCCAGGCGGCCCTGCTGGTGGACGATGCCGGCGCACCGCATGTCTTCACGCTGTTCTACGGGTCCCCCATCGCGCACCTCTACCGCACCGGCACGGGCTGGACCAACGAGCGCTTCGGGGCCGTTAGCGGACAGAGCGGCCGCGGACCGTATGCTTGCCGGGATGCCTCCGGAAACTTCCATGTCTTGTCCGTCGGATGGGATTCCGCGGCGCCCGACACGCTGCTGCTCGACTATTTCCGCGGAGGCACCGGCGCCTGGCAGGCGCAGACCGCGCGGCTGACGGTCGGCACCAACCGCTGGCTGTGGGCCGCCGACCTGGCCGTGGATGCCGCCGGCACTGCCCACGCCCTCGCCAGCGTCCAATACCATCCCAACGACCAAAGCACCTGGCCGGGAACCCTCTACTACTTCAGCAACGCCGGGGGGACCTGGACCGCCGAAACGGCCGCCCACCAAACCCATGCCAGCTGGGATGCCTTCTTCCCGGCCGTCAGCCTGGCGCTCGACCCGGCCGGCCGGCCGGCCGCCGCCGCCTGGCTGAAATACAACGTGCTGACGGGGTCCGACGCCCTCTCGCAGTTGCTGGTCTTCCGCCGCGCCGCGCCGGGGTCCTGGTCGCGCGAGATGCTGGCCGACACCGCCGACGGCTATTTTGGAACCGATGGCGGCCATTTCACCGGGCTCTATCCCCTGCTGGCCTTCGACAGCGCGGGGACGGCCCATATCATGTTTTCCGACCTCGCTTCCTCGCACGTCGGCGGGTACGAGTCGGCTTCGGTCGGCCAGATCCGCTACGCCCGCGGGACCCCGGGCTCCTGGCGGATCGAGACGCTCTTCCGGCAGTCCGCCGCCCGCGGCGAGCGGATCGGCGCCAAGCGCCTGCGGCTCTCGACCGACGGCCGCGGCCTCGATGTCCTGGCCGTGACGCAGCCGGGGTCGAACCTCGTTCATTTCACCAGCAGCCGGCGCACCAGGATTGACTTCGAGTAGCCGCGCGCAAACGACAGCAGCCGGATGAACACCGATCCGACGCGCCGTCAACCCGAAAGGAGATCGCCATGAATCTGCGGTGGTATGTTGCGATGGGGACCCTGGTCCCGGGCGTCCTGCTTCGGCCGGGGGCGGCGGCGACGTTTTCCAGCCAGGATAACGGCGGCTGGCGGGAAGTGGCTGGTTCGTGGATTGCACGAGCTACCAGGTGTTCCGCCATATGGCCAATACCAGCGCCGCCGCTACGCTCCTGGCGACAGTCGCCGCGCCGCCCTATGACGACCGCTCCGCGGCGGCCGGGACGCCTTACTACTACTGGGTAAAGGCCCGGCGCGGCGTGGCCACCAGCGCCTTCAGCGCCTCCGACCGCGGCTGGCGCCGCTCGTTCAGCCCGCTCCTGGCGGGCGACTACGACGGCGACGGCCTGGCCGATCCGGCGGTCACCGACCCGGCCACGCGCGAGTGGCGCGTCAAGCTCTCCGGCTCGGGCTACGCCGAGGTGCGCGTGGCGCTGTGATTCAGCCGATGGACTTGGGCAGGGCGGTCAGGGTGAGCACGAGGCGCGCCGGGGCGTCCGGCTTGGCCGGGCAGACGCCGGCCGTGACGATCACCGGCCGGCTCCCGCCGTCCCGCGTTTTCAGGTCCAGGCGGCCGAACCCGAAGCCCTGGGCGACCGTGTCGCGCAACAAGGCCCGCGCCGCGTCCGGGGCCGCGCAACAGTCCGCGACCGGCCGGCGGACCATGTCCTTTTCCTCCGGCAACTGGAGCAGCTCCAACAGGGCCGGGTTCCCGTACTCGATGATCCCATCGAGCGAACACACGGCGATGCCGGCTCCGGCGCACGTGAGCGCGTCAATTTCCAGCTCGTGCCGCAGGCGCGCTTTCTCGCGCCGGTCCAGGTTCCGGATGGAAAACACGAAGTCGCCCTCGTTCAGGAAATGGATGCGGCTGATGGCGATTTCGGCCGAAAACACCGCGCCGTCCTTGCGGCGGCATTCCGCGTTGACGACGGTGAACCGGCCGGCCTCCACATAGGCCGTGATCTTGGCCAGCACGCGGGGCGTCATCGCGGCGATCAGCCGGTCGCAGGGCATATTCCAGAGTTCCGCCTCGGTGAATCCCGTGAAGTGCAGGATGCGCTGGTTGCTCGCCATGACGTGACCCTTGGCGTCCACGATCAGCACGCCGTCGTACAACCCCGATAATAGCGCCTGGTAGAGCGCGATGGCGCGCGCCTTCCCCCCGGCCGCCGCCGGCGCGGCGACGGGCGCCGCACAGACCGGCGCCGACGGAAACGATTCCGGTGGCCGCGGCGCGGCCGGAGGCGCCTCCTGCGGCTGGGGCGCGGGCGCCGGCACCGCCCGCGGCGGTGGCATGGGCGCCGGCACAACCCGCGGCTGGAGCGCAGGCGAGGGCGGGCTTGTCTCCGGCTGCGGGGGAATGGCTTTGGGACCAAAGAAAAAGCGCATGCGCTGCCTTACCGCGGTGTGCCGCCCGTCTTGTCCTGCAAGGCCGACAAATCAATGCGAATGGTCATCGCCGACCGGTCGATGGCGGGACGCGTCTTCTGGATGCCCGGCGCCGGCGGGCGCTCCGCCGCGGGGGCGACGTGGATCACCGCCCCGCAGGCCGGGCAATTGACGTCCTTGCCCAGCAGGTCCACCGGCGCCTCGATCTCCTGGTCGCAGGTCTGGCATACGAACGTGATAAAATCGTCCGCGCGCGGCCCGGCCGGCGGCGCGCCCGGCGCGGGGGCCGGCGCGGCAGGCGCCGGGGCCGGCAGGGCGCCGGATTCGTCCCGCGCCGGAACCACGATCTTGCCCTTGCAGTAGGGACACGCGCCTTCCGTGCCCACCTGGGAGGGCGCCGCCGCCAGCACGCTGCGGCAATGCACGCACCGGAAGAGGATCTCGCCGGCGGGCTCCGCCGTCGCGGCCGACGCCGCGGGCGCCCGCACCGCGGGCGCCTCCGCCGGCGGCGGACCCGCGGCCGGCGGGGGCGCCGGGACCGGCGCGGCGTCCGTCACGGGCACGACCAGGTTAGCCGGGCGGGGCGCCACGGCGTCCCGCGCCTTTTTCAGCGGCGTCACGCGCAGAACGCGGTGCTCGCCGATCATCAGGACCTGTCCCGTTTTCGGGTTCCGGCGCCGGCAGGCCTTCTTCGTGGCCACGCTCAGGCGGCACAGACCCGGCAGCGTGAATCCCTGCTCGGCTTCGCGATAGGCGATCGCCGCCAGGCTGTCGAGGACCTTGGCCGCCTGGGCGCGGGACAGCCCGGCCGCCGATGCCAGTTCCTGCAGGAGATTGTTCTTCGACAGGCTCATGCGCATCGCCCCCGCCAGGGCTATACCGGATGATCCGCGCTCGAAGGCCCGGTCCGGGCCCGCCGGCGCCCGTTTACTGGACCCGCACCTCGACCGCGGCATAGCGCAGCGTGTCGTAATCCACGACGCCGTTCGGCGCCGGGTCCACCCCGAAATAGAACCAGTACGTCCCCGGCCCCAGCCCCGAGATGGCGAGCACCTCGGCCGGCGCGAGATCGAACAGCGCGCCCTGCGCCGCCGGCCGGATGCCCTCGAGGCCGGCCGCCGCGAACCAGAGATCGGGATACACGTAGTAGTAGATCCCGACGGGCGCCGCCGCCACCACCCACCAGTCAGCGTCCGCGCCCGAGGCGCCGCCGTCCGGCAGGCTCACGGTCACCGAGAGCGCCTGGCTGCCGGCCAGGACGACCGTGCCCGTCGCCCCGTTGGCGCGGATTTCCGGGTGCGCCGCGAACGGCCGGCGCACCCGGCCGGAATCCGCGTCGAGCATCAGGGACGACACGTCCACGGCCTCGAAGTCGCCGCCGGTCACCTGGTGCAGCGTGTGCAGGGCGTCATTGTCCCAGCGTTCGTCCGGCGCGCCGGTGATGTACCAGGCGGCGCCATTGTCCGCCAGCATCATCCCGTAGGTTTTCAGCGCCCGCAGGATCACCTGCGCCTCGGCCGGGAACGGGGAGACGTCGAAGGCGGCTTTCAGCCGGAACCGCTGGCCCATCGGCGGATAGCGCGGATCGGTCAGGGACGAGGCATAGTGCCGCGCCGGCCAGACATAGGCGCGGCGGGTCTGCGGCACGGTGAAGCGCAAGGCGTGCCGGATCTCGCCGGCCGCCACTTCCTCGTAGCGCGCCAGCCCGGGCAGGATCGCCAGGCCGGCGGCGTCGGCCGAGGTCCAGCCGTCCGGACGCAGGGCGTAGCCGCGCAGGTCGAAGATCGCGCCCGACCCCGCGTACCAGCGCCCGCCCGCCTGCCGCGCCGCGGCATAGAGCTCGTACAGCACGCCGCGGTCGCGGTCCACGATCAGCAGGTGATGGTCGCTGCCCCACTCGATCGCCGGGTTGGCCGGAATCGGGTACGGGCCGGGGTCGCTCTCGTCGGCGTAGTCGAACGTCACCGGCGCCCCCGCCTGGGCGGCGGACACGACGTTGTAGGGAATCCCGATCGGGCCGCCGTCCCAGAGGCCGGACCCGAAATCGGCGTGCATATTGGCCCCGCGCCCGATGGCGTCGACGTAGGCGTCGGACTGGGGATCGCGCGGCAGGTCGGACACCGGCGTGTTCCAGATGTGGTCGTCCGGAAACACCGGGCAGCCGTCCAGCACCGGCGCCGCGCTCCCCGCGGCCAGCGCCGCCACCCAGAACGCCGCGCCGGCCAACGCCGCGCGCGCGCCGCGCCGCCGCGCCACCGTTTGCCGGGAAGGCATGGACATCGCCCCCTCCAGAAACTACCGCCGCTGCCGACTGATGACTATGATATCCCAGGGGCCGGGAGCGCGCAAGACGGATACCCGACCCCCGATTTGCGGGAGTTGCGCTTGTCCGCGGTCACTCCCGGCGCGATCCGTGC
>CAZEVX010000178.1:0-1686 GCA_964515705.1 uncultured Verrucomicrobiota bacterium
CCGCGCAGGCGGGAGCCTCGCCCTCCACGTCCTCCCGTCGGTCAGCGTGCATGCGCTCCTTGACGACTCCCCGTGGAGGGCGAAGCTGCGCTGAGCCGTTCCCGTGCACGGATCGCGCCGGGAGTGACCGCGGACAAGCGCAACTCCCGCAAATCGGGGTTCCATTTGCCGGCTTGCGCCGGCGTCCCGGCCGCGCTAGAGTGCCGCCCGTGTCTTCCATGCAACCCTCCGGCGACGCCGGAACCGCCGGACACACAACGGGAACGCCCTCATGAACACATGCCGCCCCCTGACCCCGCGCCTCGGGTTCCTGACCATCGCCGACCCGCGTCTCGGGCCGACGATGTTCGCCGACATCCAGAAGACGTCAGCCGGCCTCGCCAAGGCGTTGAAGGGGCAGGGCCTCGACGTGATTGCCGCCGAGACCGTGGTGGACACCGAGCCCAAGGTGCGCGCCGCGGTCGAGGCCATGCGCGCCGGCGGCGCCTGCGGCCTGATCCTGCGCATCGCCTGGTTCCACCGCTCGAACGTTACCGCCGGGGCGGCCCAGTTCTCCGGGTTGCCCTGCCTGCTGTGGGCGGTCCCGAACCGCGACGACGCCTCGCTCATCGGGCTCGGCGTGGCCCACGGCGCCCTCGACGAGCTCGGCATCCGGCACCGCGTCCATTACGGGGACGACCGGCCGGAGAGCCTGGCGGTGATCCGCGCCTGGGCCCAGGCCTGCGCTGTCAAACAGGCGTTCTGGGGCGCGGTCTATGGCGAAATCGGCGGGCGCTGCCTCGAGATGATCCCGATGAGCGCCGACGACAACCAATTGCGGAAAATCTTCGGCATCCATGTGGACCCGATGGAGCAGGGGACGCTGGCCGGCCGGGCGCAAGCGCTGCCGGCCGCCGACGCGCTGCGCCTGGTGTCCCGCTGGAAGCGCCAGTTCAAGGCCGTGCGCTGCCAGGAACGCGCCCTCGATCGCTCGGCGCGGCTCTACCTGGCCGGCAAACAGGTCTTTGCCGAGAAAGGCTGGGCCTTCGCCGGCATCCAGTGCCAGCCGGACCTGATCGACACCTACCTCGCGCCCTGCCTGCCGATCGCGCTCTGGAACGACGAGGGCCTGGTGGTGTCCTGCGAGAACGACATCAACAACGCCCTCGGCCTGTTCGTGGCCCAGCGGCTGACCGGCCGCCCGGCGATGTTCGCCGACATCCAGCACTATGACCTCGAGCAGAACGTCATCCGGCTGCTGAACTGCGGCATGGCGCCTCCGTCGCTGGCCGGCGGACCCGGCTGCGTCGAACTCGGCGACTGCCCCGAAGGCCAGGGCACCTGGGACGAGCAGCAGCAGAAATCGCTCTGCCAGGGCGGCGCCTGCACCCATTTCGTGCTGCCGGCCGGTCCGGCGACTCTGGTGCGCTTCGGCCGACGAGACGGCCGCTACGTCGTCCACCTGGCCGAGGGCGACACGCTCGATCTCCCGCACTCGCGCAAGGGGTTCTTCGACGTGCTCGGTGTCTGGCCGTTCGCCTACCTGCGCCCGCGCGCCGAACCGCGCCAGTTCATCGAGAACATGCGCGCCCATCACTGCGTGTTGATCCCCTCCGCCTGCGCGCCGGCGATCCGCGAACTCGTGACACTTTACGGGTTCGATTTGCTGGCCTGACCAATCAGGAACTCAGGGAAGACCCGGAACGA
>CAZEVX010000178.1:1786-6926 GCA_964515705.1 uncultured Verrucomicrobiota bacterium
TCAGGAACTCAGGAACTCAGGGAAGACCCGGAACGATCAGGAACTCAGGAACTCAGGGAAGACCCGGAACGATCAGGAACTCAGGAACTCAAGGAAGACCCGGAACGATCAGAAACCCCAAGCATGGTGTTCTGTGGCTGGTACTTCTATAGAACTTCAGGACAAGGAACTTAGCGGGGAGGTGATCAGCGCTGCCATCGCGGTTCATTCCGCACTGGGGCCGGGATTTCTGGAGACGATATATGAGGAAGCCCTATGCTGGGAGTTGCGTGACCGCAACATTGCTTTCGAGCGCCAGCGAATAGTGCGGGTTATCTACCAAGGCCATGCAATCGGGGACCATCGCCTGGATTTGCTGGTTGACGGCAAGCTGGTCGTGGAACTCAAGGCGGTTAGGGAACTCGAACCGATCCATTTTTCCATCGTGCGTTCCTACATGAAAGCCGCAGCAGTAGGATCGGGTCTCCTCCTGAACTTTGCCTCTATGCCCCTGACCGCTAAACGTGTGGGGAGAGAGCGTGCACAGTCTTCAATGTAAATCGTTTCCTGTTTTCCCTGAGTTCTTGAGTTCCAGATAGTTTCCTGTTTTCCCTGAGTTCTTGAGTTCCAGAACGGATGATCCCATGCCCGATCGTTCGAATTCCTATGTATTTGCCCCGCGCATCCTGCGGTCGCACCGGTCCGACTGTTGGGGGAACGAACTGGAGTCGGCTCTCGAAGCCTATAGCGATGCGTGGCTGTCCGATCTGGCGGCGGCGGGCTACGATGCGATCTGGGTGCGGCTCGACTTGCACGAGACGGTCCCGTCGCGGTTGTTCCCGAAGGTCGGCCCGGAACCCCTCGACCGCCTGAACCGCCTCGTGGCGCGCGCGGCGCGCCATGGGGTGCGGGTGTTCGTGTACCTCAACGAGCCCAAGCCGCTGCGCGCCGCGGACCCCTTCTGGAAGGCGCACCCGGACCTGAAAGGCCTGCCGGGCAAGGTCCAGAGCGTGCTGCCCCAGTTCAACGGTTCGTTTATCCGGCTGTGCACCAGCCAGCCGGCGGTGCGCGCCTTCCTCGAAGAGAGCGCCGCCGCGCTCTTCCGCCAGACGCCCGGCCTGGGCGGCGCCTTCCTGATCAATGCCAGCGAAACCTTCACCCATTGCTACTCGCATTATTTTCCGAAACCGACCCCGGCGCGCGCGGCGATCAAGGTGAATTGGCAGATCAATGCGCCGCTCGAGATCGTTCAGAAGGCCGCGGCGCTCGCCGCCGAGCAGCGCGCCGCCTGGGACCGCGGGATGACCTGCCCGCGGTGCATCCGGCGCGACCAGGTCGAGGTCACGGCCGAGGTGATTGCCGCCCTGGAACGCGGCATCCACGCCGCGGCGCCCCGGGTGCCGGTGATCGTCTGGACCTGGTCGTGGAGCGGGGTCGAGCCCGATCCGCAGCCGGGCCTGATTGCGCGGCTGCCGAAGCGCGTGATCCTCATGAGCGACTGGGAACGGGGCGGGTTCAAGGAGGTCCTCGGCCGGACGTGCTACGTGGACGAGTACAGCTTCTCCTCGCTCGGCCCGTCGCCGCGCTTCCTGGCGCAAGCGCGCCTGGCGCGCCGCCGCGGGCTGCGGGTCATGGCCAAGCTGATGATGGGCGCGACCCACGAGCTCGCCGCCGTGCCCTACCTGCCGTTGTACCCGCTGCTGGCCGAGAAAATGGCGCGCCTGCGCCGGGCGGGCGTCAGCGGGTTCCTCGGCTGCTGGAACTTCGGCGGCGACCTCAACCCCATGAGCCGGCTCGGCGGCCGCCTCTCGCGCGCGCCGGTCCTGACCCCCGACCGGGCGCTGCGCTGGCTGGCGCGGACGGTGTTCGGGGCGCGCCGGCCGGCCGCCCTGCTGGCCGCCTGGCGCCACGTCGCGCGCGCCTGGCGCGAGTATCCTTTCAGCATGCCGTTGATCTATACCGGGCCGATGAACTATGCCCCGGCGTTCCCCTTCAGCCTGCGGCGCACCCGCCGGCGCATGCCATCCAATTGGCTAAAACTCCCGCGCGACCGCCGCGGCCATATCGTCGCCGGGTTCGATCCCGACCGCTGGCTGCGCTTCTCGAACACCGAACGCCGGTTCCAGATGTTCGGCGCGCCGTCGCCGGCGCCCTTCGACGGCGCCGTCGTGACCGCCGCCTTCGAGAAGATGCTGGTTGAGTGGCGGCGCGGGCTTGCCGCCTATCGCGCGGCACTCGCGGCCAATCCCGGGTCGGAGGCGCTGCGGCGCGAGTACCGGCTGGCTTGCCACATCGGCCACTGCCTGCAAGCCACCGTCCATCTCATCCGGTTCCATACCGAGGCCTGGGCGCTGCCCGCCGTGCGCGGCGCCGCGGCCCGGCGCCGCGCGCGGGCGCGTCTGCGCCGGATCGTCGTGGCGGAGCGCCGCCTCGTGGAGGCCGACCGCGCGTTGGTTGCCCGCGACCCCGACCTCGGCTACCACCCGGAAGCCCACGTGCGGCTCTACACGGAAGCCGACCTGGACGTCAAACGCGCCCAGCTCGACCAACTCCTCCGGACCCTGCAATAAGGAACTCAGGAAACGGAAAAGCGAACGATCTTTTTTCCTGAGTTCCTGAGTTCCATATCCCATGACCTCGCGCGAACGTCTGACTGCCGTGTTCGAGCGCCGGATTCCCGACAAGGTGCCGGTGGCCCCGCGGCTGGACCCGAAATGGCTCCAGAACGCCGGCCCGGCGCTGGCCGACCGGATCATCCGGACCACGGATATCGTGCTGTACCTCGATCTGTTGCCGGATGTCGGCCTGTTTCTCGGGCAGGAAGCCCAGGAGCGGCTGCGCACGGAGACGCGCGGCGACCTGCGCACCGAGACGCTCGACACGCCCAAGGGCCCGTTGACCCGCGTCGTGCGGATCGAAGCCGACATGATGGACTGGGCCGAACGGCACTTTTTCGAGACGGCGGACGACCTCGAGAAGGCGCTCGCGATCCCCTACGCGCCGGCGCGCGTGGACCTGGCGGAGTACCGCCGTTGGGATGCGCGGGTGGGGGAGGACGGTGTGGTTCTGGCGCACGTCGCCGACGCGCTCTGCTGTCCCGGCCTGTGGTTCAGCCCGGAGCAGTTCGTGGTCTCGGCCTGCGCCGAAAGCACCGACCGGGTCCTCGAGCTGATGGCGCGGGTCAACCGCTCGATCCTTGACGTGACCGCCGCCTGCCTGGCCGGCGGCGTGCGCTGGTTTATGCAGTCGGGGGCCGAGCTGGCCTCGCAGACCCTGCTGGGCCCGGAATGGTTCGGGCGCCTGGTGACGCCGTTCGACGGTCCCGTGGCCCAAACCATACGCCGCGCCGGCGGCTATACCTGGTGCCATTGTCACGGGAAAATATCTAGGGTTCACCGGGACTTGGCCGCGCTCGGCGCCCACGTGCTCTCGCCCTGCGAGCAGCCGCCGCAGGGCGATATTTCACTGGCCGACCTCAAGCGTAGCATCGGTGCGGAGATCGCCCTGGCCGGGACGCTCGACGATCTCGCGCTGCTGGCGTCCGGCGACCGCCCGCGCATCCGCGCCGAGGCCCTGGCGTGCATCGAGGCCGGCATGCCCGGCGGCGGGTTCCTGCTCGGCGGCACGGAAGGCTGCGTCTTTTCGCTTGCCAACGCCGAAAGTTACCTCTACCTCTGCGAACTGCGCGACCGGTTCGGCCGTTATGAGTGAGGGCCGGAAGACAGACGCCGGAAGACAGACGCCAGACGCCGGAGGCCAGACGCCAGACGCCGGAGGCCAGACGCCAGACGCCGGAAGACAGACGCCAGACGCCGGAAGACAGACGCCAGACGCCGGAGGCCAGACGCCAGAGGCCGGACGCCGGAAGACAGACGGCAATGAACCACGGATGGACACACACGCATCCAACGGCGGAGGGCTTGCAGACATGGGCGGTCCAGTTGGATATAAACATTCCCCCCACACCCCTCCAGCTTCTTCCTGAACCCTGAACCCTGAACCCTCTTGCCTTCCTTCCCCATGACCTCCCGCGAACGCGTGCAGGCGGTGCTGGCCGGGCGGATGCCCGACGCCGTGCCGCGCGCCCTCTACGACGTCGCCATTGACCAGTACAACGCCTCGACGCTCGAGCTGTTCCAGGCCCGTTGCGGCAAGCATCCCCGCGACTGGTTCCGCCAGGATTTGCGCGGGATTCACGTCGTGTCCCTCCCGCGGCGCGATCCGGAGGTCGGCCGGGCTCTGCGCGAGATAACGACGCCCGAACAAGCCCGGGCCGCGATGGCGCGCTGGCGGCCGCCGCCGCCGGACCTCGCGGACCTGCGGCGTCGGGTGGACGCCTGCCACGCGGCCGGGTTCCCGGCCGTCGCCGTGGGGCCGGTGAGCGATTTCGAGACGCCGTTCGCCTTGCGCGGACGCGAGCAGTTCTTCTGCGACCTGGGCTACCAGGAAGACTGGCTGCCGGTGTTTCTGGACGCCATGACGGATATCGCCGTCGAACACGCGCGCGCCGCGGCGCTGGCCGGCGCCGAGATCTTCGGCATCGGCGACGATCTCGGATCCCAGCGCGGGTTGCTCGTCGCCCCGGCCCTCTGGCGCGAGCTGTTCAAGCCGCGCCTGCGCCGGATCATCGAGGCGTTGCGGCAACCCGGTGCCGCGACCGTCTTTTTTCTGCACACCGACGGCCAGATCGGCGAGATCATCCCGGATTTCATCGAGATCGGCGTGCGAGTGCTCAATCCGATCCAGCCGGAAGTCCTCGATCCCGCCGACCTCAAGCGCCGCTACGGGCGCGACCTGGTTTTCTTCGGCGGGATCAGCGTCCAGCAGACCCTGCCGTTCGGCACGCCGGATGACGTGGCCGCCGAAGTCAAGCTCCGCATGGAGACGGTCGGCGCCGGCGGCGGCTATCTGATGACCCCCTCGCACCTGGTCAACGCCGACATTCCCTGGGCCAACCTCGAGGCCTTCTTCGCGGCCGCCGACCGTTACGGGCGGTATTAGGGCGCCGCGCGCCCGGTGCCGTGCGCGGCCGCCCAACACGGCGGGAGTTGCGCCTTCCCCGGTTGCCCCGTCAGGCGCCAGACCGTGCGCCTGCGGCTCGGCACCCATGCGCGCCGTAGCGGCGGCTTGACGCGCCGCGTAGGCGGGCGCCTCGCCCTCC
>CAZEVX010000179.1:0-6835 GCA_964515705.1 uncultured Verrucomicrobiota bacterium
CGGTTGAACGTGAATACGAACACGAAACAGGGATGTGCTTACGCGCGGATTTGGGTCCGCCCGTCCTGGCCGCGGCGTACGCGCCCGTCCCGGGCCGCCATCTCCACGCTTTGCACGGCGCCCGCGGCGTGTTAGGATGACCGCAACGCCAACCCGGGAGGTGCTCCATGCGGGCAATCGCGATCGTCATGTGTGCGGCAGCGCTGGGCGCGGGCGCCGGCTGCCGGTGTTTCCACGCCAAACCCAGGACGGACCCCCGGGCCGTCACCCCGATGCCCTTGGCCGAGGCCGACCGTGACGGCGACGGCCGCGTCAGCGGCGCGGAGTTCAGCCAACTCCTGAAACAGCGTGCCCAGGAAACACTGGACGCTGACCGCGACGGGTTCGTGACCCGCGAGGAGTGGGGCAACGTCAACCCGTCGCCCGACTGGCAGACGGCGTTCACGAAGGTAGACGCCGACCGCGACGGACGGCTGTCCGCGCGGGAGCTGGCCGACATCCCGGCCTGGGGAAACACGTCCGCCAACGCGTTTCGCCGGTTCGACCTCGACCGCAGCGGGTTCCTGACGCCCGACGAGTTTACCGGCCGCCCGATGTTCCGGTTGCTGGGCGCGACGTTTTAATCGATCCGCGCCGGGAGCCGGATGATGGCGGACCCTTGCGAGATGTCCGGCCGCGTGCGCCGGATTGCCGGCCCGGGCGGGCTGCCGCAGGTTGAACTGCGGCATGTCAGCGGCGCGTGCGCGGCGGTATTCCTGCACGGCGCCCATGTCGCTGCCTGGCGCGACGCCGCCGGGCGCGAGCTCCTGTTCCTGAGCCGCTGCTCGCGGTTCTGCGACGGCGCGCCGATCCGCGGCGGCGTTCCGGTGATTTTTCCGCAGTTCGGCAGCGGCGGCCCGCTGCCCCAGCACGGGCTCGCGCGCACGCGCTCCTGGCAGGCGCGCCGTGCCGCCGTCGCGCCTTCCGGCGCCGTGATCGCCGTCTTCACCCTGGCCGACGACGCCGCGCTGCGGACGCTCTGGCCGCACCCGTTCGGCCTCGAACTGGCCGTGACGCTGGGCGAAGATTCCCTGGCCCTTGCCCTGACGGCCGAGAATCCCGGCCCGGCGCCATTCGCGTTCCAGGCCGCGCTGCACACGTATTTCCGCGTGGCCGATATCGCCCAAACGGCCCTGCGCGGCCTGGGCGGCGTCGCGGCTGGGGCGGTCACGGGGCCCGGCCCGGCGCCATGCGATCCCCTGCTGATCGAGCGGGAGACCGATCAGATCGTTGCCGGCGCGCCCAACCGCCTAGTCCTGGAAGACCGCGCCGAGCGGCGCCAGGTGGTCATCGAGAACCAGGGCCTGCGCGACCTGGTGATCTGGAATCCCTGGATCGAGAAAGCCCGGCGGCTCGACGACCTCGGCGACGAGGAGTACCGCACCCTGGTGTGCGTCGAGACCGGGACCATTCGCCCGCCCGTCTGGCTGGCGCCCGGCGCGCGCTGGACGGGCGTTGCCACCCTGACATCCGGCGCGCGGCCGTAAACGGCGTTGTGCCCGGGAGGCAAGGCCGACCGGCCTGCCCGTTGGCAGAATCTCCGAGCCGCCTGGCCGGTCGGCGCGCTCTATGGCCGGGGCGACGCTCTCAGGTTCCGCCACCACGCCGCCGGCTTACCCGCGCGGCTGGCCGGCGGCGGCCGCCTGCCGCAGCAGGGCATAGGCGGCCTCCATCGCGGCGCGCGATTCCAGCCCGGCCAGCACCCGGCGCTCGAACGCCCGCTGCGGACCTCGGATCACCCAGCGGCATCCGGCGGCACGGTAGAGGCGGTCGGCCAGCGCGTAGAACCGGCCGTCGAGCAGCGGGCCGTAGCACTCGCGGGCGGCGAAGGGCACCGGCAAATAGAGCGAGTGCCGCGTGTTGCCGCAGCAGACGTAATTTACCGCCGTGCCCGGCCGCGCTCGCGGAATGACCTGCAACTGGGCCGACAGCGTCATCCAGAAATGGGCGCGGTCGTCGTTGCAGAGCGCGTGCGGCCGGCCGGCGCGGTCGCGGGACAGCGCCCAGACCGCCTCGAGCGCCGGCCGGCGGCCGGCGCGCCCGAGCAGCGCTTCCATGCGGGCCTTGCGGGCGAGCGTGTTGCGGTTGGGAGGCCGGGACATCCAGGACCGGGCGCGCGGCGAGAGGAAATGGTTGGCGATCACCAGGCGCCCGCGGTCGACGAAGCGCGCCGCATAGTCCGCGGCGGTGGTCTCGAGCAGCAGCCCGCGGCGCGCGTCGGCGAACAGGTAGATCGCGCCGCGCCCCGCCCCCGCGCCGCCGGCCGCGCGGGTGTCGAGCAGCCGCTCGAACAAACCGGGAATCTCGTCCACCGACCGGGCGCGCTCGACGAGGTAGCGCAGGATATGGCAGTCGTTGAGCCGCGGGGCGTCGGGGACGAGGTTGGTATGCGAGCCGGTATTGTTGGCGCCGGCCAGCCCGGCGCTCGAGACCGCGTGGGCCAGGCCGAGATTGCCGATGTCGGCTCCGGCCTGGATGGCCGCGCCTGACGGCAGCGGGTAGATCCAGAACGCCTGGACGTGGTTGCGCTCGTCGCGGATTTTGAAGAGCCGGACCTCGTCCGGATCGACCGACACGAACGACGTGCAGTGCAAGGCCGGCGCCGGGTAGAACCCTGGCGGCAGGCAGTTCAGCATCAGCAGCCCGTCGAGGTCCACCCCGGCGCCCCGGGCGATCCCCGCCGCCTCCGCCAGCCAGTCCGGCGCCAGGCGGGCGAGGCGCCGCCGGAACTCGCGCACCCGCGCCGCGATCAGCGGCGGCGCGAGGCGTTGCCGGCGCCGGATCGTCTCCGCCGCCGCCACCCGCCGCCGCAGTACCGGGCCGGCGGCCCGGCCCATCCACCGGCCGCGCGCGCCGGGATCGGACGGCAGTCGGAAAAACGGAACGGAGAACGGGGATTGCATTGCGCCATCCTTTTGCAGAGGCCGACGAGCGGCCTTTCTATAGGCGGCGCCCCGCGTCAGGGCAAGCGCAATCGGCGGGCCGCCCGCGATCGGCCAACAGCGTGCGCGCAGCACGGGTAGAGCGCGCGTCCCGGCGGTCGCGGCGCGCCAGTCTGCCGCTTCGGCTGGCAAGCCGACCGCGCGGCGGGGCAGCCACGGGATGACCGGCGCCGGCGCCGCGCGCGGCTTGCGACGCGCGCGGCAAAGGAGTAAGCTGCTGCCACCACGCCATGGAAGGCCACCCCATGCTTCAGGACGGCGACGTCGGCGACGTGCCGGGCTTGCTGCGCGCCAGCGCGCGACGGTATGCCGGCCAGCCGGCCATCCGCGACGCCGGCCGCGTCCTGAATTACGAGACCGTCGACCGGATCAGCGACCGGGTGGCGGCGGCGCTGCGGGCGCGCGGCCTGCGCCGTGGCGACCGGCTGGGGCTGTATTGCCCGAACGGCGCGCTGTTCCCGCTGGCCTATTTCGGCATCCTCAAGGCCGGGGCGGCCGTCGTGCCGCTCAACCTGCTGCTGAATCCCAAGGAATCGGCCTTCATCCTCAACGACGCCGGCGTGCGCGGGCTATTCTACCACCGCGTCTTCGCCGAGCCCGTGGCCGCCCTGCGGCCGCTGGTGCCCGGCCTCGAGTATGCCGTTGCGCTCGGCGGACCGCCGGCGCCGGGCGACCTGTCCTGGGATGCCCTGGCGGAGGCGACGGGGCCGGCTCCCGCCGTGCCCTTCGACCCGGCGGAGGACCTGGCCGCGATCCTTTACACCTCCGGCACCACCGGCCGTCCCAAGGGCGCCATGCTGACGCACCGCAACCTGGTGAGCAACGTGCGCAGCACGCAGCAGGCCATGCATATCGTCCCGGGCGCCGAGCGCTTCCTGGTCGCCCTGCCGATGTTCCATGCCTTCGCCGCCACGGCCTGCATGCTGCTGCCGCTGGCGACCGGCAGCACCCTCGTGCCCCTGCCGCGCTTCGACCCCGCCGCCGTGGCGGCGGCGATCGCCGCCGAACGCATCACGATCTTCATGGGCGTGCCCAGCATGTACGTGGCGCTCCTGCGGCTGCCGGACGCCTGCGCCCCCCAGTTCGCCCCGCTGAAGTTCTGTATTTCCGGCGGCGCCGCCCTGCCCGTGGCCGTGATGCGCGAGTTCGAGGCGCGCTTCGGCAAACTCATCTACGAGGGCGACGGACCCACCGAGTGCGGCCCGGTGACCTGCGTCAACCCGATCGGCGGCCGGCGCAAGCCCGGCACGGTTGGGCAGCCCGTCCCGGGCGTCGAACTGCGGATCCTCGACGAGCAGGGCCGGCCCGTCCCCGACGGCGCGGTCGGCGAACTCTGCGTCCGCGGCCCAAACGTCATGAAAGGCTACTGGAACCTGCCCGACGACACCCGCGCCGCGATGTTCGGCGACTGGTTCCGCACCGGCGACCTCGGGACGCGCGACGCCGACAACTATTTCAGCATCCTCGACCGGCGCAAGGACATGATCATCGTCAACGGCATGAACATCTACCCGCGCATGATCGAGGAAGTCCTGGCGCGCTGCGAGGGCGTGCGCGAAGCGGCGGTCGTCGGCCAGCCGCATCCCCTCCACGGCGAGATCCCGGTGGCCTACGTCGCCCTGCGCGATGGGGCGGCGGTGACGCCGGAACGCCTGCGCGCCTGCTGCCGCGAGAGCCTCGGCCGGCACGAAATACCGCGGCAGTTCGTCGTGCTGCCCGACCTGCCCAAGAACGCCGCGGGCAAGGTCCTCAAACGCGCCCTGCGCCGGCAGGGCGAGATCGAGCGCGGCATCGCCGCGGCCGAAGCGGAGGACGTCCGATGACGTCCGAGTGTGCCGGGCGGCCGCTCCGGCGGCTGGCATTCCTGCCGGCCGGCCTGCTGCCGTTCGTCTTCGGCTCGTGCTACACGTTCCATCCGGACACTTGGCAGGGCACCGGGTTCCTGCTCGGGTTGCTGGCCTTGGCGCTGGTCCTGGCGGGCGGGCTGCTGGCCGACGCCGGCGCCGCGGCCCGGATCGCCGGGCGGCGCGCGCGATCGGGCTACAGTTATTACGGGGCTGCCAGCGCGCCGGGCGGCGAGGGGGGCGGGCTGCTGGCGGCGGGCGTGGCCTGCTGGCTGGCGGCCGGGCTGACGGCCGCCGCGCTGGCGGACTGGGGCGACGACCGGCGGGTCTGGATCGGGCTGGCCGCCAGCCTGGTTCCGGCGGTGCTCTATGCCGGGCTGGCGGGGAGCCCGGCGCGGCAGCCCTGGGGGGCGGTCTGCGTACTGGCCGCCTGCGGCCCGGTGCCGCTCCTGGCCGGCCGCGCGCTGCAAGGCGGCGCCGTGTTCGACGCGCGGCTGGTCGGCGTCTCGCTGGCGTTCGGCTTCCTGGCGGCGGCCGTCGCCCTGGCCGACGACACCCTGCGCGAACGGCGCAGCGGGCCCGGCCGCGCGGCGGGGTACCTGGTGCTGACCGGGCTGGCGTTCCTCTGCGTGGTCGTCGGCGTCGGGTCGCACGCCCTCGATCTTTGGTCGCTGTGGTGCGCGCTGATCCTCTTGCCGGCGCTGCACGCGGCCGCGATTCTCAAGGGCGGGGACCCGGCGCGCACCGCCCCGGGCACGGCCCGCCTGCTGGCGCTGGCCATCCACCTCATGGCCAGCCTGATCCTGCTGGCCGACGTCGTCCTGTGAGGCCCGCGCTCGCGCATTCTGTGGGCGGCGGGGCTCAGCCCCAGAGCGGCGCCGGGTAGACGCCGGCGTCCACCAGCCGCCGGATGCCGGCGGCCACGCGCGGCTTGTCGTCCTTGTAGGTCACCCCAAACCAGGAGTCCGGCGTGGCGAGCACGCGCAGCGTGGCGGCGCCCTCGCGGATCAGGGCATCGACGACGGCGGGGATCAGGAACTCGGCCTTGGGCTGGCCCGCGGTCTCCCGGAGAAAGGCGGGGAAGCGGTCGGCCAGTTGGGCGAAGAGCGCCGGCGTGAAGCCGAACATGTTCATCGAGGCGATCTCGTCGCCCCGCAGCGTTGTCCAGCGCCCGTGTGGGTCCTCGTAGCGCGCACCGGCCTCGGTCCGTTCGACCTTGAACCGCTCGACGATCCGCACCAGCATGCGGTGGGCGTCTACCTCGCAGATGCCGCGCGTTACCGCGCCATGCTCGGAGAGCGTGTTGCGGAGCTGGAACCCGACCATGCAGTAGCGGGTGTCGTCCGGCGCGAGCGCCGCGAGGGCGCGCGCCAACACGGCGTAGGAACGCGCTCCGTAAAAGTCGTCGGCGTTGATCACCGCGAACGGCTCGCGGACCGCGTGCCGGCAGGCCAGGACGGCATGGCCGGTGCCCCAGGGCTTGGCGCGGCCGGCCGGCACGGCGAAGCCCGCCGGCAGGTCGGCCAGCTCCTGGAAGGCGTACTCGACGGCGATGCGTTTCTGGATGGGCGCGCCGATCGCCTTCTGGAAGTCCCGCTCGATGTCGCGCCGGATAATGAACACCACCTTGCCGAAGCCGGCCCGGAGCGCGTCGTACACCGAATAATCGAGCATGATCTCGCCCGACGGGCCCACGGGATCGATCTGTTTCAGGCCGCCGTAGCGGCTACCGACGCCCGCGGCCATTACGACCAGGGTGGGTTGCATCACGGTTCGCGCCTCCTGTGTACCCCCGGCCCCGTCACGCGCGGAATACCGGGCCCGTAACCGCCAGTTCCATCGCTAGTCTACGGCAACCGGCGCGCCGTCTCAAGCCCTGCGTGCGGCCCAAAATCCGCGCGTCAGGGGCGTCGGCGGCCTGCGGTCTTGTGGGTGTTCCCCTTGACCGGCGCGGATCGAGAGGAGTCTCGCCCGCTCGTATCCCAGCGGCCGCACAGGCTGTGCGGCCCT
>CAZEVX010000180.1:0-6821 GCA_964515705.1 uncultured Verrucomicrobiota bacterium
TACGGCGCGCAGGGTGCCAAGCCGCAGGCGCACGGTCTGGCGCCTGACTGGGCAACAGGGGAAGGCGCAACTCCCGCAGTGTTGGACGCGCCCATGATTGGCGCGCAAGGTGCGGCTTGACCGGCGGCAGGGTCGGGAAGACAACGATTGCCGCCGGCCGGAAGGCCGCGCCAATCCAATGCGTTGAATCGCATTCAGGCCGGCCCGCGGCCCGGGAACCGGTCGTGTCCTTGGGCGGTAGGGCGAGATCTCCGAGCGAGCCGCTCACACGGAGGATGCGTGTGAGAACCAAGAACGGCTCCGCCGGCAGGCCCAGAGGGCTTGCGGGTGGAAATCCGCGGCGCGGTGGGGATACCGCGCCCTGCCACGACTGCCGCTATGGCTGGCCGCCGGGACAGCGCGCTCCGGCTGCCCGCCGACGCACCCGGGCGCCCCAGGCCGCCTGGGCGGCGGCGCTCACCGCCAGCAGCGCCCCGCATAAGCCGTAGGCCGCGGGCATGCCCCAGGACTGATATAGCCGCCCGCCGGCTACCGTTCCGGCCATCATCCCGGCCGACAGGGTGGCGTCGTGCACGGCCATGCGCCAGGCGCGGTTCGTGCTGTCGGACACGCCCAGAAACTGGCTGTTGGCATACGCGATTGCCGAGGAGACGCCAAACAGGAAGAACCAGACGCCGATCGCGGGCGCCGTGTGCGCGCCCGGCAACGCCAGGCATACCGCCGCCGCCAGGAGCTGGCCCGCCACCATCGGCCAGGTCCGGAACTGCCAGAAGGCCGTGCGGCTCAACAGCATGAACATCGCCGTGTTGCTCAATGCCCGCAGCAGCAGGATCAGGCCGATCACCCCCTCGGCCAGGCCCATCTGCTCGCGCGCCGCCATCGGGAAAATGTAGCCGAACACGCCGACGGCGAAAAACAGCACCCCGCCTCCGCCCCATCCTGAAAAGCGCAACGGCGTGCCGCCCGTGCCCGGCCCGGACCTCTCGCCGGACGGCGCCGCGATCGGCACGCCGCCTGCCGGGCTCCCCGCGCCCGGCAACCGCCGCCAGGCTCCGCCAAGGAAGAGCGCCGTCACCAGGAACAGAGCGGCCGCCGCCGGCAGCGGCAGGTACACCGAGCGCTCGGTCAGCCAACCGCAGGCCAGCGGACCGACGACCGTCCCGGCCGACCAGGACAGGTTGTATAGCGAGACCGTGCGCCCGAGGACCTGCCCTTCGCGGCCCTGGGAGAGCCAGCCCGAGAGTGTCGGCCAGAACAGCCCGGTCAGACCCCCGCAGAGGGCGTAGAGCGCAAACACTGCCGCCGGCCGGCGCGTCAGCGCCAGGACCCCCGTGGCAACGCTCAACGCCAGGGTCACGGCCGCGACCTTGGGCAGCGGCGCGACCCGCGGTCCAGCGAAGCGCCCCCCCAGGCAGGCGCCCACAAAGACCAGCATATAGGCCGCGACCAGCCAGCCAACGGCCGCCGGCGATAGCGCCGCCACGTCGCGGGCATAGAATACCATCCCCAGCGCCAGCAGCCCCTGGGCCAGGGCAAACACGCCCGCCGCCAGGTAACAGGTTCCGGTCTGGCCGAGGTGCGTGTAGCCGCCCAGTGGGCGGGCGGACGTGGACCAGGCGGGGGTCGCCGGCTGGCGACAGCATTTGCTCATGGCGCGGCATTATGGAGCCGCGCATCCCGATAGCAAGCCGCTTCCGGCGCGGCTTATACCGACAGGCCGAGCGCGCCCTGCCAGGGCTCCAACATGGACGGCCACGCGCCCGACGCCGGCGCCAGGCCGGCGAACGCCTGCCGCGCGGCGTCTGGCAGGGGCCGGGGATCATCCGTCAGGTTGACAGCCAGGCCGGCGGACTGCCCGAAATAACGGAACGTGACCACCAGCAGGCCGTCGGGCGCCGCGTGCTCCGTCCAGTGCAAGCCGGCCTGAAAGCGCGCGGTCTCCTCCGGCGTGACGCCCGGCAGCAGCCAGACGGCCGCCTCGAGGACAGGCTCGCCGGTGGCGTAGACGCGGGGCTCGCGCCGCAACGGCCAGTAGAGCCGCGCGACCCGCAGGGTCTCGTAAGCGCGGCGGCGCCCGGCGGTGGTGGCCAGCACGAAGGGCGCCGGCGCCCCGACGGCAATTACGCCCAGCTCGCCCGGCAGGCACGCCCATGGCCCCGGGATATCGATCTCGGCGTCGGCGCCGCCGGGCCCCGCCACCGTCCGGGAGCCGCCCGCCCAGGCCAGCTCGAATCGGTTGCCGGTGAAGATGTCGTTGGCCAGGTTGAGGTGCAGCCCGGCGACTTCCAGCAGGTGCAGCGGCTGCCGGGCGCGCGAGCGCTCGACGCGCAGTAGCGCGCGGCCGTCTGGCATCATCACGAACGCCAGCCGCTGGTCCACGGCCGCCCCCGCGCCGTCGCCGGTCTTCGGCGGACGCCCTTCGTCAATCCGGCCGGCGGTCAGGAACCCCGCGCCGCAGGAATCGGCCCGCCAGCCTTGCGGGACATGCCACTCGCGCAGCGGCTGGAAGACCGTGGCCAGGTTGCTGAGCCACTCGGCGCGGTGCCCGTGCCCGGCCGGCACGACCAGCGCCTGGGGAGGATCGGCCTCGGCGCGCTCGGACCGGTTCCAGTAGACGGCGCAGAGTGCCCGCGCGCTCGGACCGGTTCCAGTAGACGGCGCAGAGTGCCCGCGCGCCGCGGCGCAGCACGAGGCCCGCGTCGCGCGACACCAGCAGCCGTTCGCGATCGGTCTCCGATTCGACGGCAGCGCCGCAGGTCGGGCCGAACGCCAGCCGCCGCTCCGGGGCGGTCAACAGCAGCCAGGCGTACGTATGGGCCATGATCGCGTCCGCTTCCAGCCGGAAATAATAAAAGGGCCGGGCATCGGCGCGCAGCAGCCGCAGGCCCTCGCCGCGGGCGCCGACAAAGCTGCCGTCGCCCGAGGCGGCGCGGTCGGTCTCCGCCAGGCGTTCGACGGCCCGCGCCAGGTCCCAGGCGCCGGCATCGCCGCCATAGCGCGCCCAGAATACCAGGCATGGCAGCAGGTATTGGTACATGATGGTGTAGCGCGGACGCTGCTTGCCGAAGCAGACGATGCGCCCGTCCGGCGTCAGGCAGCGGCGGATGAAACGCCAGACATCGCCGACATGGTGGAAGAGCGACGCGGTCGGTTCCCAGCCGTGGTGCAGGACGCCGATCATCGCCATCACGAAAAACGATTCGGCGATAACGCTGTAGTCCAGGCTGAGCGTTCCGTGATGCTCGAAGAGCCCGCCGGCATGCAGGTTGGCGCCCAGGTGCCGCTCGCGCACGGGGCGCCCGTCCACCACCGTCGCGTCCCGCGCGTCGTCCGGCACGGACAGTGCGTTGAGGCAGAAGACGCGGCTGCGCTCCATCCAATCGGCGGCCCGCGGATGCTCCGGCCAGAGCCGCGCCGCGCGGAACAGCAGGCTGCCGCGCCAATAGTTGCGTTCGCCGTGGGTTTCGGCCAGCCGCCCGAACCGGTTGGTCTCGATGGACACGGTCAGGTCATGGTCGGCCTCGTCGGCCAGCACGGCGCGCCAGGCCGCGCGCTCGTCCGCCGCCAGCCAGGGATCGAGGTTGTCCACGGCATTGGCCATGCGCTCGAGGATGATGGGCGCGCCCCAGCTATGCCCCCAGGGGGCCAGGCCGGGCGTGCGGCCGGCTTGGCTGACGTGCCTGTCCAGGATGAAGCGCAGGACGCGGCGCGCACGGTCCGTCAGCCGCTCGAGCGGCCAGCCGCAGTCCGCGCGCAGGGGCGCCGGCCCGGCCGCCAGCGCGGCGCAGGCGGCCAGATAGCCGGCGGTGGAACTGAGGCCCAGGCCGCCGCCGGCCCCGGCGCCGAAGCAGCCGCGCCCGTCCGCGGTCTCGTGCCAGTACGGCTCGGCCCACCGCAGCCAGGCCGGGACAGGCCGTAGCCAGGCGGCGCTATCCCGTGGATCGAACTCCGTTGCGCGCACCGCCCCCCTCCTGTCCGCATCACCGCCGCCGTCCGCTGGCCGCATTTCATACGCCTTCGGCAATCGGGCTTCAACACCGTTTTTCGCGGGCCGGCTGGGAACCTTGGGGACAGAGAAACGGTGTCCTTGGAGAAAAGCAACTCTTCTCGGTCCAACGAGATCGGGCCGCTTCCGGCGGAACGCCGGGCTCTGCTGTTCCCGACATCCGGCATGCCGTTGCCGGGCAATCCCGGTAGGGTCCAGCCTCCGGCTGGAACGTGCTGCATCCCGCTTTTCCGCATCGGCCATTCCCGGCCCGGCGGGACGCCGGTCATTACCCAATATGCTGGCTTGTGGCACTACCGAACTGGTGCCCGGGATGTTATCCCTCCTTGTTCTAAACATGTAACTACTCAGGTGCCCGCCCGCTTTTGAGCGGCTACCGAAGCAGTTACCTGAGTTCTATGCGTTCTTTCGCGGCAACTACCCGCAGACCATTGTTTCTCTGTCCCCAAAACGCCAGATGGTCTCATATCCCAGCGGCCGCACAGGCTGTGCGGCCCTACCCGTTCCGGGCATCGCGGGTAGGGCGGGACCGCCTTGTCCCGCCGCCGCGGGCCCGCCCCCTGAGGCGCGAGAAACCTTGTTTCTCTGTCCCCAAGATCCCCCGTACAACACGACATCGTTATTGACACGCCGCCCCCGGCCCCTATCGTACGGGGTATGCCCGACGACGTGCCGTTGTCCCCCTCCGCCAGATGTTCCCCGTGGACCACGGGATTCCGGCTGGCCGCCAGCCTGGCGGCAGCCGCCCTCTCGCTCGGGATCGCCCGGTACGTCTACCTCGGCCAGCCGGCCACGACCGACGAAAACAGCTACCTGTTCCAAGCCCACACCTTCAGCGAAGGACGCCTGCGGCGCGCCGTCCCCGACCCGGCCGAGATTTACTGGTACCGCATGGTGATCTCGGACGACACCGCCGGCTGGGTCTCGCGCTATCCCCCGGGCCATCCGCTCTGGCTGACGCTCGGCGTCTGGCTGGGCAACCCCCGCCTGGCCGTCGCCCTGGCGGCCGGCCTAAGCGTCTGGCTGCTGACCGGCTGCGCCCTGCTGCTCGGCGCGCCGGTCTGGCCGACCGCCCTGTTGCTGTTGATCAGCCCCTACTTCCTCTTCATGCACGGCACGCTGCTGAGCCACACCAGCGGCCTGACGGCCGCCGCCCTGATGCTCTGGGGCTACCTGCGCTGGCGGCGGCGCGACCGGCTGGACGGCGCCGCGATCGCCGGCCTGGCCTGGGCGTTCTTCTTCCTGAACCGCACCTATACCGCGCTGCTGGTGGCGGTTCCCTTCGGCCTCGACGCGCTCTGGGCGCTATGGCGCGCGCCGGGCCGCCGCCACTGGCGCGGGACCGCCTTGTTCGCCGGCTGCGCCGCGCTCGGCGTGCTTGCGCTGCTCGGCTACAACCGCCTTATCACCGGCTCGGCCTTCCTGACGCCCTATGACTACTACGACCCCCGCGAAGGGCTGGGATTCGGCGAACGCAGTTGGGCCACCCATACCCTGGCCCGAGGCCTGGAGCACCTGGCCGGCAACTCGCGCGCCCTCGATCAGTGGCTGCTGCTCGGCGGCGGCGCGCTCTGGTTATTCGGCCTGCTGGCGGTGCTGGGGTGGACCCGCCGCTGGAGCCGGCTGGCGCTGGGCGCCATCCTCATGATCCTCGCCGGCTACGTCTTTTTCTTCTGCCCGGGACTCAACACCTGCGGCCCGTTTTACTACTTCGAGACGCTGCCGTTCTTCGCCTTGCTCTGGATGCTCGCCACCCGCCGGCTCTTCGACCGCGCGCGCCGCCCGGCCTGGCGCCGCGCGGCTGCGGGGCTCCTGCTGGCCTTCCTCGCCGCGGCCGCCGCCCTCTCCGCGCGCTTCATGCGGCGGGAAGCCGCCCGCATCGCCGGCCGGCAAGCCGACCTCGCCCGGCTCGACCGCGTCGTCCGCGGCGCGCCAAGCAATTCCCTGATCATCGTCGAAAACATGCCCGCCGCCGTCACCGAACGCCTGGTGTTCAACCCGCGCGGCCCGGCCAGCGACCCCCTCCTGTTCCTCGGCCTCGACCACTACAACCTGCTGATCACCGCCGGGCTCGCCCACCGCGCCGCCTTCTTCCTGCGCCCGGACAGCCAGGACCGCCTCGTGCCCGTCACCAACCGCCTGGCGTTCGCGCACCGCATCGCTTGGCACCATATGCCGCACCAGACCGGCCGGCCCACCGGCCCGGGCGACGACCCGGCCGCCGGCCGCCGGGCGGCAGCCCCGGCGGATGATCCCGGCTACCTCGCCATGGGCCAATACGTCAGCGCACCACCCGGGCGCTATCGGGTCGAGTTCGACCTGGAAACCGGCCCCGCCGGCACGGCGGACCCGTGCGCCACCCTGGACGTCTGCGCCGAGCGCGGCCGGCGCATCCTGGCCCAAGCGGATGTCGGCTGCGCCGCGGGGCGGACCAACATCTGCCTGGCGTTCGCGCTGCCCAATTTCACGGAACTCGAGCCGCGCGTTCTCTTCCGCGGCGGCGCCGTCACCTTCCGCGGCGTCGCGCTCGAAAACATCGCCGACCCGTGAACGGGTCACCCCTGTGCTGGGTGGTTCAGGTAATTCTAGACCGTGGCGGCCCATTCGCACGGCTGGACATACATGCGGCAGACCAGTTCCCAGGGACGGTACTTGGCGGGGTGGGGATCGCCGCCGGAGTTGTGGTGGGCAACTCGGGCTTCCAGGTTCTCGGTAAAGCCGGTGTAGAAGTGCGGCGGGGTGATCTACGCAATGTGTAGACGTAGAAGAACCGCGCCTTCATGATCCGATGCAGCCCGCCTGCGTTGCTTCGCAA
>CAZEVX010000181.1:0-6739 GCA_964515705.1 uncultured Verrucomicrobiota bacterium
CGCCTGCGGCTCGGCAAAGCCTCGCCCTCCACGTCCTCCCGTCGGTCAGCGGGCATGCGTTCCTTGACAAATCCACCTGGAGGGCGAAGCTGCGCTGAGCCGTTCTTGACGAATCCACGTGGAGGGCGAAGCTGCGCTGAGCCGTTCTTGACGAATCCACGTGGAGGGCGAAGCTGCGCTGAGCCGTTCTTGACGAATCCACGTGGAGGGCGAAGCTCCCGCCTACGCGGCGCGTCAAGCCGCCGCTACGGCGCGCATGACGCTGAGCCGTTCCCGTGCACGGATCGCGCCGGGAGTGACCGCGGACCAGCGCAACTCCCGCAAATCGGGGTGCCCGCTTTCACCTTGACCCCCCCGGAGCGAGTCGATAGAGTGCCCGCAGTCGAATCGCGGCATGACCGTGCAATGCGGCCGGTACGGGTATGGGGCTCCAGGCATATGTTCAAAGTACCGGGGGCGGGCTGGTTGCCGGCCTGTTGATGGGCGCGATCCTGGGGTTGATCAACGGGTGGCTGCTGCGCGCCAGCGTGCGGGCATCGGGGCGTTGCCGCCGGCCGGCGGGCGGCATCCTGATGCTATTTGGCAGCACGGCGCTGCGTTATGCGGTGATCGCCGTCGTGGTTCTGACCCTGATCCGGAGCGGCGCGATCGTCATGGCGCTGGCGATGCTGGCGGCTCTGGGGGCCGTCCTGATGGGGCTGCCGGTCTTACGGGCACTGACCCGGCGGCGCAGCGGGGCTGGCCCGACGGCCGGAAACCGATAGCGGCGCTGCTCGCGTGCCCGCGGACCGGGGCGACGGTCGCGGCGAAGGTGTGTTGTGAACGATTTGGAAGGGCCCAATCTGTTGGAGTGGCTCTGGCGAACGCTGGTGCCGGGCCATCCGCTGTCAGCGGCGCTGCTGGCTGCCTGGCTGGTGATGGGGCTGCTGGTTGTCGCGGGCGCCGTTGCGTGCCGGCGCGCGCGTCTCGTGCCTGGCGGCCTGCAGAACGTGTTCGAGGCGGCGCTCGATTTTGTCGGCGGTATGAGCCGGCGCATTGCCGGTCCGGCCGGCCCGCGGTATCTGCCGTTGTTTGCGACGCTGTTTCTCTTCATCCTGCTCTCGAACTGGCTGGGCTTGGTGCCGGGATTCGTCTCGCCCACCGCCAACCTGAGCATCAACGCCGCGATGGCCCTGGTCGTGGCGGGGTCGTCCGAGGTTTTGGCCGTGCGGCAGCAGGGCGTGGGCGGGTACCTGCGTCATTTCTGCGGCCCGCCGTACTGGCTGGCGCCGATTTTCGTGGTCATCCGCGTCCTGGAGGTGTTTACGCGGCCGCTCTCGTTGAGCATGCGGCTGTTCGGCAACATGATGGCCAAGGAGATCATTCTCGGGGTGCTGGTCTACCTCGTGACGCTGTTTTTCTTTTCCCACAATCTCGTTGCCCGCTGCCTGATCGTCGTGCCGTTCCTGCTGCGGCCGGCGATCCTGTTGTTGGGCGTACTGGTCGGCTTTGTCCAGGCGCTGGTCTTCACGGCCCTGGCGATGTCCTATATCGGCAGCGCGTTCGAATCCCACTGAAAGGGCGGCCTCATGGACATTCTGACGGCATCGGTCGTATCGGCGAGCATTGTCATGGCCATCAGCACGATCAGCACGGGGATCGGCCAGGGCATGGCGGTGAAAGGGGCGATGGAGGGCATTGCCCGCCAGCCGGAGGCCGCCGGGCCGATCGGCACCAACCTGATCATCGGGTTGGCATTCATCGAGTCCCTGACGATCTACGCCCTGGTGATCGCGTTGCTGCTGCTGTATGCCGATCCCCTGGCCGGCGGGGCCAAGGACCGCGTGGAAATGGAGTCCAAGGTCAGCGTGCTGGAACTGCGTCTCAAGGAAATCCAGTTGCAGAACCAGTTGCAGCAGTTGCAGGGCGAGGCCGTGCCCGCGGCGATTCGGTAAGCGACCCATGATGTCGGTGGACCTATCCCTGCTGATCGCGCAGCTGGTCACCTTTCTGATCGGCATGGCGCTGCTGTGGCGGCTGGCGTACCGCCCGCTGGCGCGCGTGGCGCGGGAGCGGCGCGAGCGCATTGCGGGCGACCTCAACACCGCGGCGGAATCCCGCCGGGCCGGGGAGCAGGCGCGGCAGGCGTTGGAGGCGCGCCTGGCGGCCCTGGCGGAGGAGTCCCGCGCCCTCCGGCAGCAGGCCGCGCGCGAGGCCCAGGTCGAGCGCGACCGGATTTTGCAGGACGCCCGCCGCGAGCGGGAGGCGCTGGCCCAGCGCGGCGAGGAGAGCTTGGCGCTGGCCGCCGAACAGGCGCGGCGCGCGGTGCGCCGCGACGCGGCCGACCTGGCGCTGCGGGTTGCCAGCGCCGTGATCGGCAGCGCGGCGGCCGATCCGGCCGTGCAGCGCCGCCTGGCCGAGGAGGCGTTGGCGGCCCTGGAACGCGAGGCGCCGCCGTGAGCGCCGCGACGCTGGCCGACCGCTATGCCCGGGCGGTCCTGAACGCCGCCGGCGACGATCCCGCCGCCCGCCGCGGGGTGGCCGACGAGTTGCTGGCCGTGGCCGGGCTGGTGCGCCGGGAGCCGCGGCTGCGGGCGCTGCTGGAGCGCGCCGATCTGCCGCCGGGCGTGAAGTGGTCGGTGCTCGAACCCTTGGCCGCCGCGCGGCTCGCGCCGCTGCCGCGCCGTCTGCTGGAGGTGCTGGTCCGCGACCGGCGCGCCGTCCTGATCGGGGCCGTGGCGGACGCGGCCGCGGCGCGCGCGCGGGCGGCCGCCGGCGAGGTGACGGCGCGCGTCATCACGGCGGTGCCGCTGGACGCGGACGCGCGCGAGCGTCTGCGCGGGCGGCTGGCGGCCTGGCTGCGGCGGCCGCTGGCGCTGGAGACGGCGACCGATCCCGGACTGGTGGCGGGATTGACGGTTCGAATCGGCGACTGGTATTACGACGGCAGCGTCCGTGGGCGCCTGGCGCGGCTGCGCGCGGCGCTGACGGCTTGAGCCTGCGGGGCAGAGGTGGACCATGGCAGATGCGTTGACCCTGCGGCCGGAAGACATCACCGCGGTCATCGAGCGGCAACTGCGCGACTATTGCGCGGCCGAGCGGCCGGCCGAGGTCGGCACCGTGCTGCAGGTCGGCGACGGGATTGCCCGCGTCTACGGGCTCAGCCGGGTGATGGCCGGCGAACTCGTCGAGTTTCCGCGCCAGGTATACGGCCTGGCGATGAATCTCGAACGCGGGCACGTCGGCTGCGTGATCCTCGGCGAGGACGAGCACCTGCGCGAGGGCGACCTCGTCAAGAGCACCGGGCGCATTGCCGAGGTGCCGGTTGGTCCCGCGCTGCTCGGCCGCGTGGTCAACGCCCTTGGCGAGCCGCTGGACGGCCGCGGCCTGCTGGCCGCCGACCGGCGGCGCCCGATCGAGCACCGGGCGCCGGCGGTGATCGAGCGCCAGCCGGTGACCGAGCCCCTGCAGACCGGGTTGAAGGCGGTGGACGCCATGGTGCCGATCGGCCGCGGGCAGCGCGAGCTGATCATCGGCGACCGCCAGACCGGCAAGACGGCGCTGGCCGTGGACGCGATCATCAACCAGAAGGATACGGGGGTGGTCTGCGTGTACGTGGCCATCGGCCAGAAGGAGTCGACCGTCGCCCGGGTGATCGCCACCCTGCGCGGCGCGGGCGCCCTGGAGCACACGATCGTCGTGGACGCCGGCGCCTCGGCCCCGGCCGCGCTGCAGTACATCGCGCCCTTCAGCGGCTGCGCCATGGCCGAGGATGTCGCCGAGCGCGGCGGGCATGCCTTGATTGTCTACGACGATCTCTCCAAACACGCCGTGGCGTACCGCCAGCTTTCGCTGCTGCTGCGGCGGCCGCCCGGCCGCGAGGCCTATCCCGGCGACGTGTTCTACCTGCACGGACGCCTGCTGGAGCGGGCGGCCAAGCAGTCGGCGGCGCGGGGCGGCGGCAGTCTGACGGCGCTCCCGATCGTGGAAACCCAGGCCGGCGACATTTCGGCCTACATCCCGACGAATGTGATTTCGATCACCGACGGACAAATATATCTTGAGACCAGCCTGTTTTGCGCCGGGGTGCGCCCGGCCGTCAACGCCGGCCTGTCCGTCTCGCGCGTCGGCGGCAACGCCCAGATCCCGGCGATGAAGACCGTGGCCGGTCGGCTGCGGGTGGACCAGGCGCAGTTCCGCGAGCTGGCGGCGTTTGCGCAGTTCGGGTCGGACCTCGACCCGGCCACGCGCGCGGTCCTGGCGCGCGGCGAGCGCTTGCGGGAACTGCTCAAGCAGGACCAGGGCGCGCCGATGCCGGTCGAGCGGCAGATCGCGGTGCTGTTCGCCGGCGTCCACGACCTGATCAACGCCGTGCCGCTCGACCGCATCCAGGCCTTCGAGGCCGGGTTGTGCGCCGCCCTCGCGGCCGAGCACCCGGACCTGTTGCGCCGGCTGCGCGATCCCGGCGTTCTGGACGCGGACCTCGAGGCCGCCTGTCGCGCGGCGATCGGGGCTTTCCGCGACCGTTTCCTGGCCGCCCCATGAACACCTGGCGCGACATCACGCGGCGGTTGCGCGGCATCCGGCAAACCGAGCAGATCCTGCGCGCCATGAAACTCGTGGCGGTCGTCATGCTGCGCCGGGCGCAGGCCGCGGCGCGCGCCGGCCAGCCCTTCGCCGACCGCCTCGACGACGCCCTGCGCGACTGGGCGGCGGGGGTCGGCGGCAGCCGCGGGGCGGACGGGCACCCGCTCTGCGCCGTGCGGCCCGCGCGACACGTGCTCTGGGCCGTGCTGGCGGCCGACCGCGGCCTGTGCGGGGGGCTGAACGCCGCCCTGCAGCGCCGCCTGGCGGAGGCGCTGCGGGACGCCGGTGCGGCCGAGGTCGGTCTCTGGCTGATCGGGCGCAAGGCCGCGGACATCGGCCGGGCGCTGCAGGCGCGCTTCCCGGCCGTGCGTCTCGAGTCGGGCGGAACCCTGGCCGCGGCGCGCGCCGAGCCCCTGGCCGCGGAGTGGAGCGCCCGGTTCCGCGCCGGCGCCCTCGACCGGGTCGAGCTGTTCCATACCGCCTGCGCCTCCGCCTGGCGGCAGCAGCCGGTCCGCGCCGTCTGGCTGCCGCTGGCAGTGCCGGCGGCGGCGCCCGGCGCGGCCCGGGCGGCCGGACCGCTGCTCGAGCCGTCGGGCGCGGCCTTGACCGACGCGCTGCTCGAGCGCGTCCTGGCGCAGCGCCTGCGGACGGCGCTGCAGGCGGCCCGGACGGCCGAGCACAGCGCCCGCATGCTCCTGATGGACCAGGCCGGCCGCAACGCCGGCGACATGATCGAGACCATCCGCCGCGAGGCCAACGCCCTGCGCCAGGCGCAGATCACGCGGGAACTGGCGGATATCACCACGGGCGCCGGGTCGCTGGCGGCGGCCGGCTGACGGCCGCGCGCCGCGGCGCGGACGAACGGGACGGGGACACGGCATGAACGAGGCGCAGCCCAGCGGGACAATCGTCCAGATCATCGGCAGCGTGGTGGATGTCGAGTTTCCGCCCGGCCGGCTGCCGCCGCTGCGGGTGGCATTGCGCCTGCAGCGCGACCAGCCCGACGAGTTGGGCCGTACCGAGGTGGTGGTCGAGGTCCACCAGCATCTCGGCGACAACGTCGTGCGCTGCATCGCCCTGGCGCCCACCGACGGCCTGCGGCGCGGCGCAACGGCGATCAATACCGGGCTGCCGATTGTCGTGCCCGTGGGGCGCGCCAACCTGGGCCGCATCTTCAACGTGCTCGGCCAGCCGGTGGACGGACTCGGGCCGGTAAGCGGCACGCAGTTCGCCCCGATCCATCGGCCGCCGCCGACGCTTCTGGACCAGGAACCCAAGGCGCAACTGCTCGAGACCGGCATCAAGGTCATCGACTTGCTGGCGCCCTACCTGCGCGGCGGCAAGATCGGGCTATTCGGCGGCGCGGGCGTGGGCAAGACCGTCCTGATCATGGAACTGATCCACAATATCGCCACCGAGCATGGCGGTCTCTCGGTGTTCGCCGGCATCGGCGAGCGGACGCGCGAGGGCAACGATCTCTACCTCGAGATGAAGGCTTCCAAGGTGCTCGAGAAAACCGTCCTGGTGTACGGCCAGATGAACGAGCCGCCGGGCGCCCGGCTGCGCGTGGGCCTGACCGCCATGACCATGGCCGAGCAGTTCCGCGACGAGACCGGCCAGGAGGTGCTGTTGTTCATCGATAACATCTTCCGGTTCGCCCAGGCGGGCCAGGAGGTCTCGTCGCTGCTCGGGCGCATTCCCTCGGCCGTCGGCTACCAGCCGACCCTGGCGGCCGAGATGGGCGAACTCGAGGAGCGCATCACCTCGACCCGGCGCGGCTCGATCACCTCGGTCCAGGCGATCTACGTGCCGGCCGACGACCTGACCGACCCGGCGCCGGCCACGGTCTTCAGCCACCTCGACGCCACGACGGTGCTCTCGCGCGCCATTTCCGAGCAAGGCATCTATCCGGCCGTGGACCCGCTGGCCTCGACCTCCAAGCTGCTCAGCCGCGCGGTCGTCGGCGACGAGCATTACGCCGTCGCCCTGCGGGTGCAGCAGACGCTTCAGAAGTACAAGGAGCTCCAGGACCTGATTGCCATCCTCGGGGTCGAGGAGTTGTCCGGCGACGACAAGCTGGTCGTGGCCCGCGCCCGCCGCATCCAGCGCTTCCTCTCGCAGCCGTTTTTCGTCACCGAGCAGTTCCTCAACATGCCGGGCCGCTACGTGACCC
>CAZEVX010000182.1:0-1958 GCA_964515705.1 uncultured Verrucomicrobiota bacterium
CAGAAGCAAGATCGAGTCAGGACCGGAAAATCAGCATAGTGGTGCAATATTCAGGAATCAACAATCAGGACGCTGGACCCGACGACTTTAATACCGCCGCCCTGGACCGAAGCGCCGGCATTTACAGAATTGCCCGCCACGATGCAGTTGGATACCATCCCTTTCGTGATGTAAATCCCGCCGCCGCCATCGGTGGAAGGAGTAGCATTATTTAAGATCAGACTATTGCACAACGTGCCGCCGCTGGCATTGAGCAAAACCCCGCGGCCGCCTCCGTTCGTGATGGTGAACCCGTCCAGGACGGCGCCGGCATGGTCGATGGTCACGCATGCGAAAGCGCCGCCCTGGCCGTTAATGATGGTATTGGTCCGGTCGACACCATTGTCGCACCGGCTCTGGACGGTGACCCCCTTGCTGATGGAGATGCCGACCGTTAAATTATACACGCCGTTGGAGACCAACACCGTGTCGCCGGTGTCCGACTTGGAGACGCCGCTGGCGATCGTGGCCACGGCGTTGGTCCAGCCACCCTCTCCGGTCCGCAAATCGTCTCCGTCCCGCGCCACGTAGATCGTTTTCTGAGCCCACGCCGGCGCCGCGCAGAGCACGATTGCCGCCAGCACGCCTATCGCGTGGCGAGGCACGGCAAAATGATGATGACGCATGTTGTCCGCCCTCTGTTGAGTTGGGGGTTGACCGATCGCAACTACTCGGATAGCCCCACCATGAAACTGCCTGTGCCCAAACAATAGATTACCCCCCCCGCCCGAATGCAACAGGAAAAAGTGCATATTTCTAAACTCGCGGCCGGTATCCGCCGTACCTTGTGTGCGTCGTTGCGCCGGGCTCGGACGAGGCGCGTCTGTTCCACGATCTGCTTGCCCACGAGCACTACCTCGGACACCGCAACACCGTCGGCAAGAACCGCCACTATCTGGTGCGGGATCGTCACGCCCGGCCGGCAACCAGCGTCCTATTCGGCTCGGCGGCCTGGATATGCGCGGACCGCGATGCCTTGCTCGGCTGGGATCGCCACGCACGCGAACGCCACCCGCATCTTCACGCGCGTCCTCCCAGGTCCGCTCGCGGCCGACTTCCGGCGTGATTATTGCGCATGATCGGTTACGATCAAGCCTTGGCGATCTGCCGGACCGATCCCGAATCAGCGGCGCGGATGCTCTGCGAGTTATCGCGCGAACTGGACGCGCTGCGAAAAAACGTTGCCATCCTGAAGGCCGAGAACGCGGCCTTGCGTGACTAGGTGCAAACCCTGGAAGCGCAACTCGCCAAGGACTCCCACAACAGCCACAAGCCGCCGTCCTCCGATGGGTTCTCCAAGCCAAAGAGCCTGCGCCCGCAAAGCGAGCGGCCCACGGGCGACCAGCCGGGCCATCCGGGGTCCACGCTGCGGCTGGTGGAAACGCCCGACTGGATTGTGTCCCATCGGGTGGACCGCTGCTCAGGCTGCGGGCGATCCCTGGCCGGGCAGGCCCCGGACCGCATCGAGCGCCGCCAGGTCAACGACCTACCCGAGCCGCAACTGGATGTCACCGAGCATCAGGCCGAGGTGAAAACCTGCAAAAACAACTTCACCCCCTTGGATGCCTTGCAGCGCGTGTTCCTTGGCAACCCCTTCGTGCCGGCGGGCAACACTTCGCGATCCTCGCCGCTCGCGCCTGACCCGGAGCAGTTACTGTCAAACCGACGTCAGGACGTGACAGGAAAATCCGTTTCCTTGCCCCCCTCATCATGGCATACTGTCAGTCAGCCCTGCGCCTGGGTGGCGAAATGGCAGACGCATCGGACTTCCTGCCGGAGGCAGGCCCGCCTCCGGCGGGAAAATCCGATCCCTTTGCCCACCCAGATCGTGGCATCCTGTTTGGCAACCGTGCGCCTGGGTGGCGAAATGGCAGACGCAAGGGACTTAAACTCCCTTGGCCTTAAGGCCGTATGGGTTC
>CAZEVX010000182.1:2058-6681 GCA_964515705.1 uncultured Verrucomicrobiota bacterium
GACTCCCATCCCAGGCACCTCCCCTTATCGGACTTCCTGCCGGAGGCAGGCCCGCCTCCGGCGGGAAACTCCCTTGGCCTTAAGGCCGTATGGGTTCGACTCCCATCCCAGGCACCTCCCCTTATCGGACTTCCTGCCGGAGGCAGGCCCGCGCTTACCGCCGGAACAGCGCCAGGTTGGAGGCCAGCCGCGCCGGGTCGCGCGTGGCGGTAACGGGCCAGATGCCCTCGTCGGCAATCCGTTTCAACACCCAGGCCGACGGCGATACTCCCAGCGCTTCGGCGTTGCGCCGAATATCCCGTGCGACGCTCCGGTTGTCCGGTGTATCATAGGCTTGGGGCCAGCGCGCATCGTCGGCGGCCTCGAAAACTTTTCCGCCCAGCAGAGGGGAATAGCCGAAGATCACTGCCTCCGGCAGCCGCCGCGCCAAGACCGCCTTCATCGCGGCGTCCAGGACCACCAGGGGCCCCGTATCCGTTCCTGTCAATGGCGCGATCAGCGAGTAGCTAAACTGCACGGCGCCGATCGGCGCCCAGGCCTGTTCGCGCGCAATTCGCGCCAGGTCCAAGACCCGTTCCGGCCTATAGTTGGAAATCCCCGCCATACGGACCTTGCCGGCAGCGACCAGATCATTGAACGCCCGCCAGGTGTCGGCCAGCGGCGTGGCCCGGTCGTCGTGATGCGCCAGCAGAATATCGACCGCATCGACCCGGAGCCGCTCCAGCGAGGCGTCCGCGGCATGACGCACCGCCGCCGGCGACAGCCCTTCGAGGTTCCGGCGATCCCCGGCGGGGTCAACCGGCAGGGACCCGATCTTGGTCATCACCGTAAAGTTCGAACGGCCAACGCGCGCCAGCCAGTTGCCAATCACGGCCTCGCTGTCCCCGCCTTTTCCCAACGGATTCCAGTACGCATAGTTATTGGCGGTGTCGAGCACCCGCCCGCCCAGGGCGGCATAGGCGTCCAGCACCCGGAACGACGCCTCGGGGGACATTTGGGTCCCGAAACCGGCGGTCCCCAAGGCCACGGGAATCCCGCTCAAGATCGGCCCGGGCGGCGCGGCCCGACCGGGCTGGCATGCATCGGTTGTCAATGGGGTCATGGCGTTCGCGGCCTTAATTGGGCCCCGTGTTGCGGGGGCATTAAAGAATCTGGTAATAGGTCGTTTTATCCAGCCGGATGGCGAACCCGGCGCGCTCGTAGGCGCGGCGGGCGCGGGCATGGCCGGCGTCGAGCCCGGTGGTGACTTCGGCCACCTCCATGCCCCGGCGCCGGAACTCGGCCAGCACGGCGGCATACATCTGCTGGCCGATGCCCTTCAATCCGCAGTCCGGGTCCACGGCGTTGTTGGAGAAAATCCCGATCCGCTTCTCGAAATTGAACTGGAAGGTCACGAACCCCACGACCTTGCCGCCCTCCTCGCAGACCCACACCAGGTCGGGATACTGGGCGGCAAATCGCCGGACGTCCTCGCCTTTCGAGCCCGGCGCCTCGGGGAATAACCGCCGATAAAGGTCGTCGCCGCACAGGGCGCGGTATGACTCGTAAATGCCCTGCCAGGCGCGGACCGCGATGGCCGCGATCCGGTCCACATCCGATGATCTCATGGGACGGATCATGTCGTGTTCCTGAGTTCCTGAGTTCCAGATGGATTCTTTCCGGACTGCCCGGCCCGGCCGCGCCGCACGTCGAGCAGGTGGAACCCGCTGCGCGGGTCGCGGACGCGCGCGGCGCGCAGGCCCCGGATTTCCAGGATCACGATCTCGGCGATGAGATAGGCCCGGATGCCCAGCCGGATGCAGCCGGCCAGGGTCCGGCCGCGGCGGCCGAGGGCCGCATGCAGGTGGAGTTGCGGTCCCGTTTCGCCGCGAAACAGGGTGCCGACGCCGAGCATCTCGTGGCCAGCCGCGAAGGCCCGCGTCCAGACGTCCGGCACCGGCACCGTCCGTTTCGGGCCCGTCACCAGTCGGCCGTTCCGGGCGCCGCCGACCAGCAGCACCAGGGCGGCGCCGATCCGGCGGCGGCGCGCGACCGCCTCCACGGCGTCCGGCAGCCGCTCGCCATCCTCGAGCCGCAAGACGAACACGCGTCCGACTGTTCCCTCGCCGATTTGCATGCCGCCCGCCTTTCCTCCGGCGCCAAGAATTCGAGAGTGTGGATGGCGGGCGGGACGCCCGCGCTCCGGCCCGTCCGCGTTCTCGTCCGCCTCGTCCTTCAGTCCTAAGACAGACAAAACAATGGGAAGCCCCCCTCTCCCACAGCATCGGGCGCGCTCCCGCCGGCGCCCGTCCGGCTCACTCCAGGCCCCGGGCCTCGAGTTCGGCTTCGCCCCATCCCAGGACATGACCGATTTCATGCAGGAGCGTCGTCCGCAGTTCGCCGCGGAAGCGGTCCTCCTCGTCTTCGGCTTCCTTGCGGATGCTGTCCAGGAACAACACGATGCGCGCCGGTTCCGGGTCCGCGCCGGGATCATCGAGCGCTGAAGGGCCGAGGAAAGCGCCCATCGAATCCGGGGCGATCCCCTGCCGCTCCAGCGCGCGGCCCGCCCGGCGCTCGAAGACGATCGGGATGTCCGCGACCCGCCGGCGGACGTCCGCCGGCAAGGCCGCGAGCACCGCCCGGGTTTCCGCCTCGCCCAGGGCCAGCATCCGGTTCCACGTCAAACCGCCATTCATGACCCCCCCCACCCGGCCGCGGCCAATCCGCGCGAGCCCGACCATCCGACCGCCGCCGCTCTGTGTTAGTCGGGTTCGACCGGTATTTTGAGGCGCAGCGCCCCCGGCACAACCGACACGTCCACCGCGTCGCGGCCGGGCAGTTCCTCGCCGTCGCACTGCAGCGGTTCCGGCTGGGACAACCGCACGGCGATGTGCGCCCCGCGGGCGACCGCCACGCTGCGCCGGAGACGCTCGGCCAGCCGGCGCACCCCGCTCGGGTGCGCGCGCAGCGCCAGGAGGTAGCGGGCCAGGTAATCCGAGGGCCCGGAAAAGACGGCCACGTCGAGCAGTCCGTCGCTGGCGTAGGCGTCGGGACAGACGACGAACTCGCCGCCGTAGACGCGGGTATTGTTGATGACGAGGTTGAACAGCGAGCCGTCGTACCAGGGGGCGCCGTCCACGGCGATGCGCGCCGCAAACGGGCGTTGGCGCCAGAGCCGCTGGCCGGCACAGAGCGCATAGAGCGGATACCCCCTCAGGCAGCGGCGCGCCAGCGGCCGCCGCGCCAGGTCCTGGCGGCGCCGGTTGCGCTCGCGCAGGATGGCGGAATCCAGGCCAATCGTCAGGGCGTCGGCGAAGTAGCGGTCGCCGAACCGCCCCAGGTCCAGGCGGTAATCGGCGCCGTACCGGATCGCGGCCACGGCCCGGCGCAGGTCGCTGACAAAGAAATCCTCGCGGGCCGTCAGGCCGAACGACTTGGCCAGGTCGTTGCCCGTTCCCATGGGGATCAGGGCATAGGGCGGCGGATCCGTTGCCGGGCGGCCGGCGCGGAAGCGCATCAGGCCGTTGATCACCGCGGCGTGCGTGCCGTCGCCCCCGATGCCCGCAATGGCCGCGTAGCGCTGCGGTCCCTCGCGATCGAGACGCCGCACCACCTGGGCTTCCGGGTCCGCTTCCGCCAGCAGATCGTGGCGCATGCCAAAGGCGTCGAGCAGGGCGGCCACTTCCGGCCAGCGCCGGGCGGCGATCCCGCCGCCGGCATCCGGGTTGAGCACGCAGAGAATCTGGCACGTCCCATTCATCGCCTGGGGGACCACGGCAGGGCCCGGCGTCGCGGCCGCCCGCCAGGCGTTATGGCCCGGCGCCGGGCGGGAGCGGAGCGCCCCCCGGTTCCCCGGCCTTGACGGCATTCCACAGGGCATCGAGATCCGCGAGCGAACAACGGCTCCACTCGCGCCCGTCGTGGCGGAGACGGGCTTCCATGGCGCGGACGCGCCGGACGACCTTATCCACGGCGCGGCGCAGGACCTCTTCGGCCTGCAAGCCCTGGAAGCGCGCCAGGTTGACGACGGCAAACAGCAAATCCCCAAGTTCCTCCTGAATCCGGGCAGGATCCTTCGCCGACAGGGCGTGCTTCACCTCGGCCAGTTCCTCGTCCACCTTGGCCACGACCGCCTGCGCCGCCGTCCAATCGAAGCCCACCCGCGCCAGGCGTCGCTGGAGATGCTGGGCCTTGTGGAGCGCCGGCAAATGGCGGGGCAGGTCGCCGACCACCGACGGCGGTTCCGCGGCGGGTGTCCGGCGCTCGTCGCGTTTAATCGCCTCCCAGTTGCGCAGGACGTCGGCCGACCCCGCCACACGGGTTTGCGCAAAGACATGCGGGTGCCGCCGCACCAGTTTCTCGCACAGGCGGGCAACAACATCCTCGAAGGTAAAGGCCCGCTCTTCGCGGCGGATTTGGGCCTGGAACACCACCTGCAACAGGAGGTCGCCGAGTTCCTCGGCGTGCTTGGCCGCGTCGCCGCTCTCCATGGCGTCTAGGAGCTCGTAGCACTCCTCCACCAGGTAGGGTTGGAGCGTCGCCAGCGTCTGTTCGCGGTCCCAGGGACACCCGCCGTCCGCCCGCAGCCGCGCCATGATCCCCAGCAAGTCCCGCAGCGTGCGGCCGGGAGCGGGCGGCGGGCGG
>CAZEVX010000183.1:0-6625 GCA_964515705.1 uncultured Verrucomicrobiota bacterium
CAAGGCTGTCCCGCCCTACCCGCGACGCCCGCAACGGGTAGGGCCGCACAGCCTGGGCGGCCTGAAATCGCAGGGGGAGCGGGGCCAGCGAGAAAACAGCGGCAGGAAACCCGACCGAAAACAGAAGTGGACAAAGAACAATAAGTTGGCTATTTTAGCTCGAAACCTGTCCAATGAATGGGGGAAGCTCAGTTCACACGGAGAAAGCCGCATGAAGATACCCAAGGCGGTTACCGGGCCGTGGGGCAGGGTAACGCGCGCCACGCCATGGCGCGCCGCGATGGTCGGCCTGCTCCTGGCGATGACGTCGGCGGGATGGGCACAGACGACCTACTACGTGGCGGAGACTGGCGACGACGGGCGCACGGGTACGGGCAACTGGACCAACGCCCTAGCCACGATCAGCAATGCCGTCGGCATGGCCGTTGGCAAGGATTTGATCCTGGTCTCGAACGGCGTCTACACCGTGACCCAGAGCCTCGTGATCGTGACCAATATCACCGTGCGCGGACTGGGCGCGCCGACCGGCGCGGTGATCCGCACGCTCTACCCGGATGCCGCCTATTCGACCCGCTGCGCCCGGGTCAACAGCACCGGCGCGGTGTTCGAGGGGTTTACCGTCGAAAACGGGTATCCGGCGGCCTCCGATACCTACAAGGGCGGCGGCGGCATCTACCTCCAGGCCGGGCTGGTGACCAACTGCCTGATCCGGCTCTGCACGGTGCAGACCAACGGCGGCGGGGGCGTCCTGCTCACCGGCGCCGGTTCCATCGTTTCGGATTGCACAATTCTCAGCAACCAGTACCTGGGGAACGCGTCGTATATGGGCGGCGGCGGGGTGGCAGTCGTCGGCGGCGCCACCCTCAAGCGCTCGCTGGTGCAGACGAATTACGCCTTGAATTTCGGCTCCGGCGGCGTGCGGGCCGAAAACGCCACGATCGCCGACTGTACCATCCTGGACAACTGGGTCACGACCCACGGCGGCGGCGTCGGCGTCTACAACGGGACCGCGCGGCTCACGTCCTGCATTGTCAGCAATAACCGGAGCAGTTCGCACAACGGCGGTATTGCCGTCGGCTATGGTGGTGTTGTCCTGGCCGTGGACTGCACGATCGCCAATAATATCGCGCTTAGCAGCGCGGCGGGTGTCTATGCCATGGGCGTAAACGGCCGGGCGGTGCTCAGCAACTGCGTCATCTCCTGCAATTCGGCGGGAACTACCGGCGGCGGGGCGGCCAACAGCGCCGGCACCGCCACGATCGGCTCGCTGGATGTCATCCGCTGCCGGGTCGTGGGCAACTCGGCGGTGAACGGCGGCGGCGGAATCTGGGTGCGCAACAAATCGGCCAACAGCACGGTCATTGGCTGCGTCATCGCCTCGAATGTCAGCCAGTACGGCGCGGGCATCTACGCCGATGACGCGCAAACGAATACGATCATGTCGCTGACGGTCCGCAACTGCCTGCTGGTCGGCAACCGGGCGACGAGCACCTCGCTGGGCCGGGGCGGCGGGCTCTATCTCGGCACGGGGATTTGCGAGGTGAGCGCCTGCACGCTGGCGAGCAATTTCGCCCATGTCGCCGGCGGCGGAATCTACATGCATACGACCGCGCGCCCGGAACAGATCCAGGTCTGGAACAGCCTGGTGGTCGCCAACGGCACCAACGCCGCCACCAACGCAGCCGCCAACCTGGCGCTCTCGACCGCCGACCTGACCAACACGCTCTATTTCGTCGGCAGCCCGCTGCTGACCAACACCGCGCAGGGCCAACTGGCCGACGCGCCGGTGTTCGCGGGGGACGGGGATTATCACCTGTCGCCCAACTCGCCGGGCGTCAACGCCGGCACCAACCAGGCCTGGATGGACGCGGCGGCCGTGGACCTGGATGGCAAGCCGCGCGTGGACCGCCTGTTCCGGCGGGCGGACATGGGCTGCTACGAGTATCAGCCCGTCATCACGCTGTTCCAGACGCGCTGAAGCAGCGTCCACAGGCCGGGAATACCCGTCGCGGCCTTGCCGCCGCGGGCAGCGTGCCCGCGGCCGCATGGAACGGTCCGGCCGGAGACCGGACCCTACCTTGGCATTAGCGCCGCCGGCACGAGTACCCGCCGCCGCCCCAATGCCCGGCGTCCACGATCACGGCGGCGATGAACAGCGCCAGCCAGCCGCCCGCCAGGGCATGGTTGTTGAACAGCATGGCGCCCAGGTAGGCCAGTGTCGTGTAGGGCATGAAGACAAACCCCAGGATCGGCCAGACCCTGGTCTCGAAGGCGCGCGCGAAGGCGTCCGTCAACAGAAAAAGAAACGCCATCAGCACCCGCGGCACCAGCAGCGCGATCAAGGCAACCAGGCATCCCATGGCGGACCTCCTTGTTCCCGGCTCACGGGGGTTGGGCGCCATGCCGCGCCCATCGCGAATGGGAGGATAACCGGCGGCGGGGGGGAAGGTCAAGGCGCGCGTGCGGAATCCGGGACTGTGCTTCGGACGGATTCCTTGACCCGGCGGCGGCATCCCGCCTGAAATCCCTGTCGCCGCTTCTGCGAATGACGAGCGGACGCGGGATACCGAGCGCCCTTCGCCACATCGAAAGCATTCGACTCCCGGTCCGCGACCGGCTAATCTATTGCCCATACGGTCCTGCGGGCTGTCAAGCCGTGCGGCGTCCCCGATCGCGGAAAGGCACCAGCCATGCTAGCGCATGCGGCCCGATACGAACGCCTGGTTCCAACGGACCTTGAGGCCATCCTGCGGAACGCGCCGATCATCTACCTGCCGCTCGGCGCGCTGGAATGGCACGACAACCACCTGCCCCTGGGTACGGACGGCTTGATCGCCCACGGTCTCTGCACGCGACTGGCCGGGGCGACCGGCGGGGCCGTATTGCCGGCCCAGGACTGGTCCATCCATGGCGCCGACCGCGATCCGCCCTACGTCTGGGACCGTGCCTGCGGCACGCTGGCGTTGAACGACGCCGCGCTCTGGGAAAACCTCGTCCGCGCCCAGGTTCGCGCGCTGGACCGACAGGGCTGGCGTGTGATGGTCCTGGTCGCCGGGCACGTCGGTCAGCCGGAACGCGATATCCTGGCGCGCCTGGCCCGCGACCTCTCGGCGCCGGGCGCGCGGCAAGTCCTCTATGTGTATCCCTATCGCTACGCGCCCGGCGATCACGCCGGCCGCTTCGAAACCAACCTGGTCCTGGCCCTGTGCCCGGAGCAGGTGCGCGCGGCCCCGTCGGCCGGCAATCCCTTCTGCCGCTGCCCGTCCTCGGCCGCCAGTCCCACGGAAGGCCGCGCGGCGGTCGACACGATCGTGCGGGAAGCCGCCCGCAGCGTGCGCGCGGCGCTGACGCGCAGCGGGTTTCACGGCCGGGAGGGCTTGCCGCTCTGCGACTCCCGCGCGCTCGATCGGCCATGGGCGGCGCGCTGGATCGGCCCGGCCGGCGAGCCGGAGCCGAATGCCTATGTCCTGGCCCGCGCGCGGATCGAGGTCCGTCGGCGGCCAGAGGCGGCGCTGCTGCGAATCGCGGCCGACGCGCGCTACGCAGTCTACGTCAACGGGACCTTCGTCGGCAACGGGCCGGCGCGCGGCACGCACCGGCGCTACTTCGCCGACGGTTACGACGTCGCCGCCCTGCTGCGCGAGGGGACGAACTGGGTGGCGGCGGAAGTCCATTGCCGGATGATCCCCAGCTATATGATGGCGCCGCAGCGCCCGGCGCTGCTCGCCGAGATCGACGGGCTGGCCGCCAGCGGCGCCGCCTGGCAGGTGCGGCGCGACCCGTCGCAGCGCGCCGATGCCCCGGTCTATACCAAGCAGGTCGGCGCGTCCGAGTGGCGCGACCTGCGGGCGGAACCCGCCGGTTGGATGACCGGCCAGGACGGCGACGCGGGCTGGGCGCCGGCCGCCGAGTTCGGGACGGCCGCGGATTTCGGCGGCCGCGTCACGGTCGCCCGGCCGATCGGCGGTCTGGCGCGCGACCGGCTGATGCCGGCGCGGTTGGTCGAGGCCGTCGGCGTACCCGACGCCCCCGCGGCACTCGACAGCCCGGAATACGCCGCTCTGATGGCCGACGAGCCCCATCTGCCGCTGCGCCCGCCGGGGATCGAGAATCCCGGCGCGTTGCTCCGGCCGGACGGCATCGCCACCGTCTGGCCGCAGGACGGCAACCTTGGGGTCTGCCTGCTGCTGGATTTCGAGGACGAGGTGCTGGGAAACCTGGTCCTCGATCTGGAGGCTGGTGCGGGAACGGTTCTCGATGTCGCCCACGGCGAGCAGTTGACCGACGGGCGGCTGCTGCCGAAACGGCGTGGGATCGAGTACCGTTTCGCTGACCGCTTCGTCCTGCGAGAGGGCCGCCAGGTCGTCGCCCAGCGCCTCCAGGCCCGCGGGCTGCGCTACCTGCAACTCGTCTTCCGCAACCTGCGCCAGCCGGTGCGCCTCCACGGCCTGCGGATCGTCAGCCGCCTCTATGCCCGCGAGCCCGCAGCGGAGTTTTCCTGCGACAACGCGCTGCTGACCAGACTCTGGGGACTCTGCGCCGAAACGGTGCGCCGCTGCGCCAGCGACACCTTCATGGACTGTCCCTGGCGCGAGCAGGCGCTCTGGATCAACGACCAGGCCATGACGAGCCTGTATTACCTGGCGTTGACCGGCGACCCGGTCTTTGCCGCCCACAACCTGCGGGTTGGCGCGGATGCCGCCCTGCCCAACGGCCTGATTCCGGCGGTCTATCCGTCGGAGCGCGCCACGCGGTTTCCGAGCCTGCCGGCGCTCTGGACGTTCACGCTCGACGATTACTACCGCTACACCGCGGACCGCGGCCTGCTGGCCGACCTGCTCCCGGTCATGGAACAGGGATTGAGCCTGTATGAGACCTGGCGCGCGGACGACGGCCTGGTGCCGGACCAGGACGGCATGTTGAACTTCATTGACTGGGGATATCCCAGCGGCCTGCTGCGCGGCAAGACGGCGGCGCTCAACATGCTGGTGGCGGCGGCCTACCGCCGGGCCGCCGCGCTCGAGGCGGCCGCCGGCCGCGCGGCGCGGGAAACGGAATACGCCGGCAAAAGCCAGGCCGTCCTCGCGGCGCTCGACGCCGCCCTCTGGGACGACGCCGCCGGGCGCTACCGAGACTGCACCGCGCCCGCGGGGGCGCCGACCTCCAGCCAGCACCCGCTCGCCGTCGGACTGGCCTGCGGCTTGCTCGATGGCCCGCGCCGCGCGGCGGCCCTGGGCAGCCTGCTCGATCCCGGCCTGATCCCCTGCGAACTGTATTTCCAGCACTTCGTGCTGGTTGGCCTGGCGCGCCACGGTCGACTGGCCGACGCCCTCGGCGTCGTCCGAACCCTGTGGGGCGAGATGGTCCAGGCGGGCTCGCCGACGGTCTGGGAATCCCGGCAGGGCGCCCGCGCGTTTCACGGGCTGGGCTCGCTCTGCCACGCGTTTTCCTGTGCGCCGCTCTATCTGCTGCAGGCGTTTGTCCTCGGCGTCGAGCCGCTCGATCCGGGCTTCGCCACCTTCCGTTTGGCGCCTTGCGTGCGCGGACTGGGCGCCGTTTCCGGGAGCGTGCCGACCCCGCACGGCCCGATCGCCGTCCGCGCCTGCGACACCGCGTCCGGCGACCTGGACGTGCACGCCGACGTGCCGCCGGGAACCCGCGCCCGGCTGCCCGACGGTCGGGTTCTCGGCCCCGGGTCACACCGCGTGCGCTGCGCGCCCGCCGCCGATCCGGCCTGACCGCGGCGGGCGCCGGGGTCCCGTGGTCGTGTCTTTTGGCGCGCCACGCGTCGTCGTGGCCGTCCGTGGCGGGACGCGGGGCACGCGCCTGCGCTACGGCTTGCCGAGGAACCGCGGCACCTCCAGGAGGCGGTAGCCGGACCCCGAAAGCCGCAGCGCCCAGTCGCCGGTCGGCGGCGGCATCGGCCGTGTCCGGAGGTAGGCGTGTTCGACCAGCGGATTGGCGCGCAGGGCGTCCAGCAAGGCGCAGGCCGCCGGGTAGTCCGATACGCGGATGTCGTAGAACAACGCCAGGTCCGGCAGGGTCCGGCCGGCGGCCGGTTCCGCCGCCATCCGCTCCGCCCGGAGCGCGGCCGCCGGCCGCGAAAAGGTGGGAGCGGGCGCGCCGGCCCGCGCCGTCTTCAGCGCGGCATTCAGACGGTCCACGGCCGCCGCATCGGCGTCGGGCGACATGGCGAATCCCGCGGCGCCATCGCGCGGCGCCGCGACGCCGGTGTGGGCGCGGACCTGGAGCAGCACGACCCCGCCATACTGCTCGGCCAAAGGCGGCGGTTCGGCGAGAACGATGGGCACGGGCGGCGCCGGCTCCGCACGATCCCACGCCGCCGCGGCCGCTGTCAATCCCAGGAGCGTACGCCGCCATCCGTTCGCCTTCATGGTCCGCCCTCCGGCCGCAGACGCAGTGGCAAACGATCAGTTCACTGGTTTTATCATACCGCGTTTCGGCGGCGTGTCCAGCGAAATCCCCGCGCCCTCAACACTGCGGGAGTTGCGCCTGCCCCTGTTGCCCCGTCAGGCGCCAGACCGTGCGCCTGCGGCTCGGCAAAGCCTTGCCCTCCACGTCCTCCCGTCGGTCAGCGTGCAGGCGTTCCTTGACAACTCCCCGT
>CAZEVX010000184.1:0-6623 GCA_964515705.1 uncultured Verrucomicrobiota bacterium
CTACCGGCTGCTGACCGGCCGGCGGCCGACGGGCATGGCGGAGCCGCCGAGTGCGTTGGCGCCGGGACTGTCGCGGGGCTGGGATGCCATCACGCGGCGCTGCCTGAAACACCAACCGGCGGAGCGCTACGCGTCGGCGGACGCCCTGCGCCAGGCGATCGCGCGGGTGCCGCTCGAACGGCGCTGGCCGCGCTGGGCCGGCGCGGCGACGCTCGTGCTCGTGTTGGCGGGGGCGTCATTCTATGTGTCCCAGACGTCGTATCGGTCCTATCGCGCGCGGGCGGCGGCGGCCGCCAGCGAGCGGGAGGCCGGGCCGCAGAGCGGTCCGGCCGGAGGCCGGACCCTGCCCGGCGGATCGTTCCTGGATGAGATTCGGGCAATCGGGGAATACGCAGACGCAAAGAAGATGTTCGAAGCCGCCTTGGCGCAAGCGGACGCCGAGGTCTTGAAGGCGTTCGGGGGCGCGGCCTGGATCGAGGTCGAGACCCAGCGGCGCATCGGGGCGGCGAACGCCAAGGACCCGGCGGCCGGCAAGGCCGCCTACGAGGCCGCCCTGGCAAACCTGCCGGCGGCCGTGCGGGCGGCCGAGGCCGGTCGGCAGTCAACCGTGCTGGCGGCGTCGCTCTCGGCCGCCGGCGCGGCCAGGGAGCGCGGGGCCTGGGAGGACGTTCTGGCGGGCGCGGACCGGGCGCTGGGGCTCGAGCCGGGCAATGCCGCGGCCCAGGCGCTCAAGGCGGAAGCGGAACAAAACCTCGTGCCGAGCCTGCGGATCGTGGCGGAAACCGATGGCCATGAGGTGCCGGCGCAGGTGAACGACGGTAAGACAATCTACGAAACGCCCGTCACGCTGCCCTTGGCGGCCGGCCAGCGCTATGAGTTCACGGTGTCGTATGCGTCTAATTCATCCGACCGCCGGCGCTGGGCGCCGGCCACCCTGGCGGTGACCGCCGACTGGCGCGGAACGCGGACCAACCGGGTGGCGCTGACCGGGTGGCAGTATCCTGACCTGCGCTCCGAGTGGGAGAACAGCCTGGGGATGAAGTTCGCCCCCGTGCCGGGGACGGAGGCGCTGTTCGCGGTCTGGGAGACGCGGGTGGGGGATTTCCGGGCGTTCGTCGAGGACCAGGCGCGCAATGAACGCTACGATTACCGCGCCGCGGGCGGCGAGCCCTATGGCATGAATGCCGACGGGATCACGCGCCGCGGGCCGACCTTTTCCTGGCAAAATCCGGGGTTTTCGCAGGACGACACGCACCCGGTCACCTGCGTGAGTTCCAAGGACGCCGAGGCGTTTTGCCGCTGGCTGACGCGCAAGGAACGCGAGGCGGGCTTGATCGGGCCGGACCAGGCCTACCGTCTGCCGCGCGACTGGGAATGGAGCGCGGCGGTGGGGCTGGACGAGCCGCGCGCCGGCAGCCCGAAGGACAAGGACGAGCAGGTCCGGGATCGCTATCCCTGGGATCGCGGACGCGGCGCCTGGCCGCCCGCCCGGGGCGCGGGGAATTATGATCCGGGCCTCAACACGGACGATTTTGACCGGACGTCCCCGGTCGGCGCGTTCGGGCCGCAGGCGCACGGCCTCTTCGATCTCGGCGGGAATGTCTGGGAATGGTGCGCGGACGAGTATGACCGTCCCGGTGGCACGCGGGTCCTGCGCGGCGGATCCTGGCGCTACGCCTTCCCCCGGCGCCTGCTCTCATCCTATCGCGACCACGCGCTTCCCGAAGAACGCAATATCTTCATCGGGTTCCGGGTCGTGCTGGCGGCCGCCACGCCCTAGCCGCGGAAAACACCGCGAGTATGCCCGAGCGCGCAGCGCCGCGGAAGAACACGCTCGCGGAGACGCGGAGAGCGCGGAGAAGAAGGACTCTCGCGGAGACGCGGAGAGCGCGGAGCGCCGGTAGGGCGCGGCAGCCCGCCAGCGGCGGGCAGGCCTTGCCGCGCCGCGGAGAGGCGGAGCAGGCTGGAAGGATTCTCTCGCGGAGACGCGGAGGGCGCGGAGAAGAAGGACGCTCGCGGAGACGCGGAGAGCGCGGAGCGCCGGTAGGGCGCGGCAGCCTTGCCGCGCCGCGGAGAGGCGGAGCAGGCCGGAAGGGACTCTCGCGGAGACGCGGAGAGCGCGGCGCGCCGGTAGGGCGCGGCGTCCCGCCATCGGCGGGCAGGCCCTGCCGTGCCGTACTATCATGAGTCGCGCACAACACGTCCTGCCACGGGACGGCCACGACGGAGCGTGGCCCTCCGAACGACATCTAACGGGTAAGTCGGAGGGACGCCCTCCGGCGCGTCCGAAAGGGCCGCAAGTTTTCGCATCGGACGTCTGATGGCTTCCTGATCAGAAAACTATTGACGATTAGTTTTGTTATGTTATATTCTGCTTATATCTGTTTGTATTCTGTTTTTCAAAACAGGGAGGGAGCGCCATGAACGTGCTGTCCATGAGGTCGGTCTGGAAAGTCCTGGCGGCGTTGGTGATGTTGTTTCTCCTATGGCAGGCGTGGCTGTTTGTGCACCCGAAACCGCGCCCCTACGCCATGGCGGAACGCAACGCGGTCAAGGCGCTGGCCGAACGGGTGGCCGGCGCCATCGAGTCGCACGCGGCGCTGCCGGCGCGGATTGGCGTGACGCGCCTGGTGAACGATTCCGGCGACCAGTTCTATTCTGCCCTGCGGCTGACCCTGGCGACGCGCGCGGGCTGGACGCTCGAGGAGGGATCGCTGGTGAAAAAGCTGCTGGCGGACCTCTGGCTGGCCGTGGCGCGGGCGACGAACCTCGACGACGTCCTCAAACTCGATCCGGCGCCGCCGCTCGACATGATCCTCGCCGGGCGCGTGACGGGGACGGAACGGATCGGGGACGGGGCGCGCGCGGCGATGGAAGTCTATGCCTACGATTTCCGCACCCATGCCTGGGCGGTCAAGGAGATCGTGACCGCCGAGTGGAAACCGAACCCGATGCAGAAAATCGGCCAGCGCCTGCGCGCGGCGCGCCCGGCGGCGCGCTTCGGTTTCTGGCTGGCGGTGGTCCTGGCGTTGCCCTGGGTGACGATGTTCGCCACGCATTGGGCGCTGGCGAAAAAATCGAACCGGATCAGCGTTGTTCTGGTCGGCGCCTACACCGTCGCGGGCATGGCCCTGGCGCTGGCGCTGACGGGGTTCAGCGTGGCGGGCGCCGCGGCCTGGCTGCGGTTCCTGGCGGCGTTTGTCATCAGCGCCGCCTACAACTTCTGGGCGTGCGAGCGCATCGCCGCCCGCGTGTCGGCCTGATGCTGTCGCGGCCGCCGCGACGTCATCCTGCGGGACTCGAACGGGCGCCCCTTGATCGGCATCTGCCCGGTCTGCGCCCGCAAGGGCCACGTCGTCAACCAGCTCGAGGCCGAGCGCGCCGATCTCATGGGATGGGCTTGACGGGAAAGAAGCACGGCTCCGCCGGAGGCGTCGCCCCACCTGCGTACCGTGCAGGTGCGGCGAGGAGCGCGGGACCCCGGGAGGCCGCCGACGTTCCGATGGCGACTTGCCTCGCTCCAGTCCTCGTCCATCTCGACGGCCAAGGCCCGGGCCAGGCGCCGGCCACTCCCAACGTTGGGGACCATGCGCGCGACATGCGTCCGGCGCTTGACTTTCTGGCTGCGCGAGGCCATGAATGAAGGCGCGACGACGACATTGACGGATCGGTGCTGAGGGCGATTGGCCATGGCGACCGACTGCATTTTGACGGCGACGCGCGATGCGGCGTTGGGGGCAGCGCTCCGGGCGCAGTTGGAGCGGATGGGTTATGCCGTGGTGGGCCCGGCGGCCGACGCGGCCGAGGTCCTGCGCCTGGCGCAAGACCGGCGGCCGCGCCTGGCGATTCTCGACGTGCACCTCGAGGCGGCCGGCGCCGGGATCGCGGTGGCGGAAGCGCTCCGCCAACAGGGGCGGATTCCTTTCCTGTTCCTGATCGATCCCGCCGATGTCGGAACGCTGCCGCGCGCAAAGGCGGCCGCGCCGCTCGGGTTCATCCGCAAGCCGCTGGATCCCGCCGAGGTGGAGGCGACCGTCCGGCTGGCCTTCGACACCCGCTGGATCGAGCAGCGGCTCCAGGAGAGCGACACCCGCTTTCGCCGCCTCGTGGAGTCCATGACCGATTACATGTACACCGTCACCGTCGCGGACGGCCGGGCGGTCTCCACGACGCACGGGCCGGCCTGCGTGTCGGTCACGGGCTACCTCTCGGAAGACTACCACGCCGATCCGGATCTCTGGTTCAAGATGGTGTACCCGGACGACCGGCCGCGCGTGCTGGAGCAGGCGCGCCGCCTGCTTGCCGGGGAGGCGCCCCCGCCGCTGGAACACCGCATCCTGCACAAGGACGGCCGCGTGCTGTGGATTCGCAACCGGACCGTGCCGCACCGCGATGCCGCCGGCCGCCTGACGTTCTACGACGGGCTGGTCTCGGACATCACCGAGCGCAAGCAGGCCGAACTGCAGATCCGCGAGCACGCCCGCCGCCTCGAAGTCGTCAACCGCGTCATCGCGGCGGTCAACCGGGCGACGGACCTGACGGCACTGCTGGACGAAGTCTTGAGCGCCGCGCAGGAGTGGATCGGGTTCCGCAGCGGGTGCATCCATCTCGTCGATGCCGGGCGCGCGATGGCCGACCTGGTGTCGGCCCGCGGGCTGCCGGACGAGTATCGGCGCGAGATGAAACGCGTCAACCTGCGCCAGCCGCCGCTGCGGGCGATGCTCGGGGGGCCGGAGGGCCTGTTCGTCGACGACTACCGCGCCTACGACCCGGCGCGCGCGGCGCGCTGGGGCTTCCAGGCTCTGGCGCTCGTGCCGCTGATGGCGCGCGACGCCTTGATCGGGTCGCTGGCTCTGATGCAGGACCAGCCGCACGCCTTTGCCGTCGAGGAGCGCGACGTGCTCCTGTCGATCGGCCGGCAGATCGGAACGGCGATCGACAAGATGCGGTCGGAATGGGCCTTGCGTGAAAGCGAGGCCAAGTACCGAACCATCACCGAGCAATCCCTGCTGGGCGTCCACATGATCCGGGACGGGCGGATGGTCTTTGTCAACGAGGCCTGGTCGCGGATCACCGGGTATGCCCGCGAGGAGGTCGCCGCCTGGGGGGTCGAGGACTTCGGCTGCATTGCGGACCCCGCCGAGCGCGGACTGTTCCTGGACGAACTGCGCGCCTGCCAACTGGGACCGGGCGACAACGCGGCGCCGGTACGGGACTGCCGGTTCCGCTCCAAGACGGGCGCGCCCAAGTGGGTGCTGCTGCAGTCGCGGGCGGTCGCCTTCGCCGACGGGCGCGCGGTGGTCGGAATCCTGGTGGACATCACGGATCGCAAGGCTGCCGAGGAAGCGTTGGCGGCCGCCAATCGCCAGTTGCGCGCCCGCGAGCAGGAGTTGCTGGCGGCCAACCGCGACAAGGAAGTCCTCCTGAAGGAGATTCATCACCGGGTCAAGAACAACCTGCAGGTGGTCTCCAGCCTGCTGAAGCTGCAGGCCGGCCAGGAGGCCGATCCCAGGACCGTGGCCGCCATGCGCGAATGCCAGAACCGCATCCGCTCGATTGCCATCGTCCACGAGCACCTGTACCAGTCGCGCAACCTGGCCGAGGTGGATCTCGGCCGCTACCTGCAGCGGCTCGTCACGCCCCTCTTTCGGGCCCTGTCGGCGGACCCCTCGGCGATTGGCTGCGACATGCGCGCGGACGGGGTGATGCTGCCGATCGACCAGGCCATCCCGTGCAGCCTGATCATCAACGAACTGGTGTCCAATGCCCTGAAATACGCGTTTCCAGAGAACCGCCGGGGCGCCATCCGCATCCGGCTTTCGGACAGCGGCGGCGAGCGCTACCGGCTCGAAGTGGCCGATGACGGCGTTGGGCTGCCGGCCACCCTGGATTTCCGCCAGTCGCCCTCGCTCGGACTGCAACTGGTCATGACCTTTGTCGCCCAACTGGGCGGCGCGATCGAGCGGCTGCCGGGGCCGGGGACGGGATTTGCCGTGACGTTTCCAGCGGGCCGCAAGAAGGCGGCGGAATAGGGGCGGGGGGGCGGCCCTGCCGGGCGGAAATCCGCGCGCGGATCATTCCGGTGCGCAGCCCGGCCGGAACTCATCCAAGGCGTTTCGGCACATCAGCCTGAGCGCGCGCCCACGGAGAGTCGAACTCCGCTTCCCAGGATGAAAACCTGGTGTCCTGACCGATAGACGATGGGCGCCTGGCCAGCAGTCCGGCGTCCGCAGGGTGCGGCGTGGCCGAAACAAGGGCTGCACGATACCAGAACAGGGTCGGCGCGCAAGCCCAAACCGACAGCCCATGATTGGAGCGTAAGCCGCGGTTGGACCTGCGCTGCGGTCGATATGACAACGCCCGGCGGCGCGGGCCGGAAGACCGCGCCAATCATTCGAATCACGCTGCGCGTGATCGGCAGGACCGTACAAACGGTTGATGGCGAATGCGAACGCGAACCAAGGTTGGGCTTACGCGCGGATTTGGGGCCAGCCCAACGCGCCAGGGGCTGGGTTCGCAGAGGCGTTTGTACCCTTCTCCGCAACCGTCGTCCACGGCGGAACTTGGCCCCCGATTTGCGGGAGTTGCGCTTGTCCGCGGTCACTCCCGGCGCGATCCGTGCA
>CAZEVX010000185.1:0-6522 GCA_964515705.1 uncultured Verrucomicrobiota bacterium
CCCTCGACTATGACCACCCCAAGAGCATCGGCTACGTGGCGCCCTTCTACGGCAATGTCGGGGTCCTGGTGCGCACCTACGCCTATCTCCTGCTGCTCGGCCGCGACGGGCTGCGCGAGGTCAGCGACCGTGCCGTGCTCCACGCCAACTACGTCCTGCGCCAACTGCGAGACCTCTTCCCGGCTGTCGCCGACCGCTGCATGCATGAATGCGTCCTGAGCGCCAAACCCCTCGCGGCCCATGGCGTCCGGGCGATGGATGTCGCCAAGGGATTGATCGACCGCGGGTTCCACCCGCCGACGGTCTATTTCCCGCTGATCGTCCCGGAAGCCATGATGGTCGAGCCCACGGAGACGGAATCGCGCGAAACGCTGGACGCCTTCATCCGCGCCATGCGCGAACTGGCTCAACTCGCCTGCTCGACTCCCCAGGCCCTCAAGGCCGCGCCGACTACCACGCCGGTCGGCCGGCTGGACGAAGTCGCCGCCGCCCGCGCCATGGACCTGGCCCTGGCCGAGGACGACACGCCGGGCGTCGCCGGTTGACGGCCCGCGAGGCGCCCGGCCCTGCTGGCGAGCGCCGTTCGGCGGTGGTCCGGTGCGCTGTTCAGCGTCATCGACATGCTCGTGCCGGCGTTCTGTCGGGTTCCCCTTCCGGTCGGGGTCGGCGTCGCTATCGGTATCGGGGTCGAAAGGGCGGTAGACTGCCGATACCGACCCCGATACCGACCACGATAGCGAACCCGATAGCGACCCCGATACCGACCCCGATACCGACCCCGATAGCGACCCCGATAGCGACCACGAAAAACAGATCCTACGCAAGCAGAAACTCTGTCACCAATGCTCCCCTGGCAACACTCCCCGCCATGGACGGCCACGACGGAGCGTGGCCCTCCGAAAGACACGCACGCCAGACCATGGGCGAGTCGGAGGGACACGCTCCGCCGCTCGTATCTGCTGAGTGTTCAGCGTTTCCAAAAGGCTCTCGACACCCCGGCGTTTTTTGTTATTCTAGAGACACGGAAAAGAAGGCTCGACCGCGGGCCTTGTCGCGAACGGCGAATCGGCGATCGACTTGGCGGATGGGCACGGAATGGATGGTCGGCGGCGCGGGCCGGGCCGGGTTTCCATAGATGGGGCGTCTCATGAGACATCGCGTTCTTCAGGCGGGCGTGTGGGTCGCGGCGTGGGGCAGCGGGATCGTCCTGGCGGCCACCGCCATGCCCGATCCGTCCGGCCTGGCCCGCGCGCAGGTGCCGTTCGTGGAAAACCGCGGCCAGGTCGCGGACGCGGCTCTGCGCTTTTATGCCCGCACGTTCGGCGGCACGGTCTACGTCGCCGCCGACGGCACCCTGCTGTATGCGTTGCCCGACGCGGACCGGGGCGCGGTCGCCGTGCTGCGCGAACGGTTCCTTGACACCGACCGCCCGGCGGCGCCGGCGGGCGGGACGCCCTCGGCCGCCCGCATCAGCGACTTTTCCGGCAGCGACCCGGCGCGCTGGCGCCGCGATCTGCCGGCCTACGGCGAGGTCCGTCTCGGCGCGCTGTACGACGGCATTTCCCTGGCCGTCCGCGCCGCCGGCGACAACGTAGAGAAAATCTTTACCGTTGCCCCCGGAGCCGATCCCGGCCGGATCGCCATGCGCCTCGAGGGCGCGCGCTCCGTGGCCGTCGACGCCGGCGGCGAGCTGGCGGCGGATACCGGTCTTGGCACGGTGCGCTTTACCGCCCCGGTGGCCTACCAGGAGGGACCGGGCGGGCGTCGGGACGCAGTGGCGGCGGCCTATGCCGTGGCCGGCGAGCGCATCGGGTTCCGCCTCGGCGCCTACGACCGCGCGCGGCCGCTGGTGATTGACCCGTTGCTGGCCTCGACCTTCGTGGGCGGCACGCTCAAGAACGTCGTGCGCGCCATGGCGCCCGACGCGCGCGACAATCTCGTCGTGGCCGGCCACACCGCCTCGCTCGATTTTCCCGTCACCAACGGTCCGGCCCAGGGGGCCTACGGCGGCGGGCTTTCCGACGCCTTTGTCGCCAAGTTCGATCCCTACCTGACCAACCTGCTGGCGGCCACCTACCTTGGCGGCTCCGGCGAAGACGCCGCCCAGTCCCTGGCGATCAACGATGCTAACGGCGCCGTGCTCGTGGCCGGCTATACCGCCTCGGCCAACTTCCCGGTCGTCAATGCCCCGTATCCGACCTACCACGGCGGGCTATACGACGGGTTCGTCGCCATCCTCGGCAGCAACCTCGATACGCTCGCGGCCGCGACCTTCCTGGGCGGGGCGGGCGAGGACCGCGTCCAGGGCCTGGCGCTGAACGCCGCCGGGGAACTGTACGTGTCCGGGTTCACCACCTCGACCAACTTCCCGGTGGCCAACCTCTACGGGCTCACCTATCAGAACGTCTTCAGGGGCAACACCGATGCCTTCGTCTCCAAGTTCCACCCGGCGCTGACCTACCTGCTGGCCTCGACCTATCTCGGCGGGGTCAACGACGACCGCGCCTACGCCCTGGCGGTCGACACCAACGACACGGTCTACCTGGCCGGCAGCACCGTCTCGACCAATTTCCCCACCACCGCCGGCGCGTTCCGGCGCACGTATGTCGGCGGTACCGACGGCTTCGCGGCGCGGCTGGGCGGCCAGCTCACCAACCTCCTGGCCGGCACCTACCTGGGCGGGATGTACCTCGATGTCGGCACGGCGATCGGCATTGCGCCCCACACCAACGTGGTCTGCGTGGCGGGCTACACGGAGTCGCCCAACTTCCCCCAGAATCCCACCAACAATGTGCTCGCGCCCGGTTATACCAACCAGTTCATGGGCGGGCGCGACGCCTTCTTGACGCGCTTCAACGAGTCCCTGACCAATGTCCTCGGCTCGAGCTACCTCGGCGGCTCCGGCGCCGACGAGGCCACGGCGCTGCTGGCCTTTGCCACCACCAACGCCAACTCGCTGCGCATCCACGTGGCGGGCTTCACCGATTCGCTGCGGTTCCCCGTCACCACCAACGCCTATGACACGACCCCCAACGGCGGCAAGGACGGGTTTGTCAGCCTCTGGCAGCCCGACGGCACGCTGGCGGCCTCGACCCTTCTTGGCGGCAGTGGTGACGACGTCATCCAGGCCATCGCCCTGACGCGCAACCGCCAGAACCTGTTTGCCGCCGGCGCGACGCTCTCGGCCAACTTCCCGACCACGTTCCGCGCCTACCGCAACGACCGCGGCGGACGCACCCAGGAGGACGGGTTTGCCGCCCGCCTCGGCGCCAAGTTGTCCTACGGCACGGAAAAATGGCAGGTCGTCCTGCACGACGAATACGACGGGACAGCGATATTCGGCTCGCCGACGCTCGGCTGGGATGGCTCGGTCTACATCGGCGCCGGCAGCAACCTCTACGCCTACGGCGCCGACGGGCGCCTGCGCTGGCGGACGCGGCTGCTCGGGCAAGTGGAAGATTCGTCGCTCTCGGCCAACCGCGGGAAGAGTTCCATCCCGGCCGTGGCGCCGGACGGCACTATCTATGTTGGGACAGGGGAATTCGGCGATGCCAGTAAGCATAAATTGTATGCGCTCAGCCCGACCGGCTCAATTCTGTGGAATGTGGCCTTGAGTCAAACAGCCATGCATAGTTCCCCCGCGATTGGAACTGACGGGACGATCTACATTGGCACATACGATGGTCGTTTCTACGGGATTCGCACCAACGGCGTGATCCGCTTTCAGTATGACTTGGCCTCGGGTATTATTGACTCTCCGGCCATCTCGGTTGACGGGACCGTCTATGTGGCAAGCCGCTTGAGTCCGAACAGCTTCTTATATGCGTTTGCTTCAGGCGGTTCCCCGCTCCGCACCTGGCAACTGCCCGGCCCGACCTACGGGTCGCCGGCAATCGGCAGCAACGGCTGGATTTACATCGGCAGCAGCAACCGGCTTTACGGGTTCGAGCCCGGCGGCGCCGCCAGCCAGATCTGGACTCTCGCCAGCCAGGTCTATGCCACGCCGGCCCTGGGCTCGAACGGCATGATCTACGTGACCACCACCAACCGGGTGTATGCCCTGCGCGCCAACGGCACCACCGCCCAGGTCTGGACCGCCAACGGCTATGCCAAGTCCACGCCCGCCGTGGATGCCGATGGCTCGATCCTCGTCGGCTCGACCGGGCCGGGCGGCGGCTATCATCTCTATTCCTACCGCCCCGACGGCGGAACCAACTGGCAGATGCCGCTCATGGAGCAGGTGGACTACCATTCCCCGCTGCTCCGGCGCGACGGCACGATCTACATGTCTGACGAATACAACTTGTATGCCGTGTTCGGGCCGCAGACGATCGCCCGCTCGAACTGGCCGATTGCCCGCCACGACCTGCTGCGGTCCGGCAACGCCGCCCTCGATCCCCCCGCGCTGCTCAAGCCGCTCGGCCTGACCGCCAGCCAGGGGGAGTACACCGACCGCGTTGAACTGGCATGGACGCCCAACCCCAACGCCGAGTTTTACGAGGTCGTCCGCAGCCTGACGAATACCCTCGCCACCGCCCAGCCGGTGAACGGCATGTTGGCCGCGCCGGCCTTCACGGACACGAACGTCGTGCCGGGCCTGATCTACTATTACTGGGTGCGCGTGGCCACGCCGGTGGCGCTCAGCGATTTCAGCGACTCGGCCGACGGCGGCGGCATCCCGCCGCTGCCGCCCGAGAACCTCCAGGCCAGCAAGGGCAACCCCACCAACGCCATCTTCGTCTCCTGGTGGGCCTCGTCCAACGCCACGGCCTATTACCTGTACCGCAGCCTGACCAACGATCCCGAGACCTCCACGGAACTGCTTGTCCAGGCCGGTACCAACCACCTCGATGAGACCGCGGACCGCGGCTTGACCTACTATTACTGGGCCAAGGCCAGCCGGCCGATCGCCGGCATCAGCGCCTACAGCGCCGGCGACGGCCAGGCCAACCGCGGCGGAACGCCGCCGCGGCCGCCCGACACGCTGACCGCCAGTCAGGATTCCTACCAGGGGATCGACGTGGCCTGGAGCGCCTCGACCGGCGCCACGATGTACGCCCTCTACCGCGACACCAATGCCGTGCCGCCGGCCGACTTCCTGCTGTCCAGCCCCAACCGCGGCTACGCCGACGGCGCCGCCGTGCCCCAGTTGCGCTACTATTACTGGGTGCGTGCCACCAACGAGTACGGCCTGGGCGAGTACAGCGCCATGGCCGAGGGCTACCGGCTGCTCGGCCCGCCGACGGGCGTCACGGCCTCCGACGGGACGTTTACCAACAAGATCCAAGTCTCCTGGGTGATCGACTCTCCCGTCGCCACCGCCTACGTCGTCTACCGCAACACGGAGTTGAACCCGGATACCGCCGTGCCGCGCGGCGAGGTCTTTTATTCCGGGCCGACCTCGACCAACTACGACGATGTCAACCCGACCCGCGGTCTGGGCTACTACTACTGGGTCAAGGCCAAGAACGCTTACGGCACCAGCGTCTTCAGCCAGGCCGACCTCGGCGGCACGCCCCCGCGCGCCCCGCTCAATCTCACCGCCACCGAGGGCAGCGACCTGACCCAGGTCATCGTCCAGTGGACCGGCGCCGCGTATGCCAACGGCTACGAGGTCTACCGGCAGACGATCTACGATCCCTCCGGCCTGGGCCTGCCGTTCAGCAGCGTGCCGGTCGGCTTGTTCTTCGATCTCCAGGCCCGGCCCGGCCAGCGCTACTACTACTGGACCAAGGCCACCAACCAGTTCGGCCGCAGCGAACTCAGTGGGTTCGCCGTCGGCTGGCGCATCCTCCTGCCGCCGGGCGCGCTGGCCGCCAGCAAGGGGACCTCCGAGCGCCAGATCGCCGTCACCTGGATGCCGGTGGACAACGCCGCCGCCTACGAACTCTGGCGCAGTCCCACGGCCGCTTTCGGCGACGCCCGTAAGCTCAACAATGCCGTGCCGACCAACTTTTACAACGATGGCGACGCCGCGCCCGGCGCCGTCTATTACTACTGGGCCCGCGCCAAGACCGCCCAGTTCATCAGCGCCTTCAGCAGTTCCGACCACGGCTACCGCGCGCTCGGCCGGGTGGACCTGGGCGTTTCCGACCTGGTCTTCCTGCCGACTGTCATGGCCTTCGGAAAATCGCCGACGGCCGTCTCGTTCCGCCTGCGCAACCATGGCGACCGCCAGATGCTGCCGCCCAACACGGCCGTGGCCTGCAACTTTTTCATCACGACCAACCGGGTGTTCGGCAGTCCCGGCGACCAGTGGATCGGCGGCGCCACGATCCATGTGGCCCTGGATGTCGGGCAGAGCCTGGTCGTGGCCCTGCCCAAGTCCGTGCGCGACACGCTGGCGCTGCCGGAAGTCGAGCGCGGGCGCTACTACGTCTATGTCCAGGTCAACCACACCGAGCCCTCCCAGTGGGTCGATCCCAACCTCGCCAACAACATCGTCGGCCGCAATGGCGGCCAGTTGCGCGTCGCCGAGAAGCAGGTCCCGGTGCTGAGCGTCAACGATTTCAACGGCGACGG
>CAZEVX010000186.1:0-2445 GCA_964515705.1 uncultured Verrucomicrobiota bacterium
GCCTCGCCCTCCACGTCCTCCCGTCGGTCAGCGGGCAGGCGTTCCTTGACAACTCCACCTGGAGGGCGAAGCTGCGCTGAGCCGTTCCCCTGCACGGATCGCGCCGGGAGTGCCCGCGGACAAGCGCAACTCCCGCAAATCGGGGCGGCGGGCGGACCGTTGACAGGCCGGCGGGGCGGGGTATGATGCCGGTCCGTGACGAAACGGCGATCCAGGGCCGCTTCCATGCGCGACACGCATTTGCTCGAAACGCTGCCGGACATCCGCTCGATGGGTCCGATGCTCATGGACCCGGTCTGGTCGCAGCATCGCCACACGACGACCTGCTGCGAGCTGATCCATGTTATCCGCGGCCGCGTCCGCGTGGACTTGCCCCGCGGACGGGTGCGGGGCGCGGCCGGCGACACGCTCTGGATTCCCTCGGGCACGCAACACCGCGACGAGTTTGATCCGGCCGAGGGCCTGCACGTCTTCATGGTGTTTTTCACCTGGCCGGGCGAGCGCGTCTTGCTCCGGCAGGCGCCGCCGGCCTCGCTGCCGGGGCGCTGCGCCCCGGCAGCGGCCGAGCTGGGGCGGGCCTTCGACCGCCTGCGGGCCCGCCAGGCGGGGGGCTCGGACATGGATTGCCTGCTGGCGCGCGCCGACGTGCACGCGCTGCTGCTGCTGATGCTGAACACGGCCCTCTCCCGGGGACGGCGGCGCGTTGCGGAAGCGGCCGGCGCGCGGCGGCGCCGGCAGCTCATGATCCAGGCGCGCGCCTACCTCGATGCCCACTACGCCGAGCCGCTCTCGCTCGACCGGATCGCCGTGGCGCTGGGCGTCAGTCCCTTCTACCTCTCGCACGTCTTCAGCCAGGAAAGCGCGTTTTCGCTGTTCGCCTACCTGACGACCCTGCGCATGAACCGGGCGCGCGCGCTGCTGCGCGACGGCCGGCTGAGCGTCAAGGAGGCGGCCCACCGGGTGGGCTACGAGGACGAGCACTATTTTTCCAGGGTCTTCCGCCGGCATGTCGGCTGCGCCCCGCGCGAGGCGCGCGGGTAAGGCGGCGTGGCGGGCGGCGGACGCGACGACAGGGCTTATGAAATTTGCCGTGGGATATCCCTCGATCGACGGGCCCGAGCCGTTCCTGGACCTGGTGCGGGAGTATCGCCCGTACCTGGCCGAGGTGTATTTCCCGTGGGGCGATCTACCGTCGGGCCGCGCCGCGTTGACCGTGCGGCGCGGCTACGTGGACTGGGCCGCCCAGGGCCGCCTGGAGGCCGACTTGCGCGCGTTCCGGGCGATGGGGCTCGATCTCAACCTGCTGTTCAACGCCGCCTGCTACGGCGGCCGTGGCGCCAGCCAGGCGCTCGCCAACCTAGTCTGTTCGGTCCTGGACCACCTCGCCAACACCGTCGGCGGTGTCCAGGCGGTCACCACGTCCTCGTTGGCCGTGGCCCATACCGTCAAGCGCCATGATCCGGGCATCGCGGTGCGGGCGTCGGTCAACATGCGCATCGGCACGACACAGGCCATGGAGGCGGTGGCCGACCTGTTCGACGGGTTTTGCGTGCAGCGCGATGTCAACCGCGCGCCGGCGCACCTGCGCCGCCTGCGGGCCTGGGCCGACGCGCGCGGCAAGCAGGTGTCGCTCCTGGCCAACAGCGGCTGCCTGCGCTACTGCCCGGCCCAGGCGTTCCACGACACCCTCGTGGCCCACGAGCAGGAAATCGACGAAACGCACAACCTCCCCGACTGGACGCCGCATGTTTGCCGGGCGCTCTTCCGCCGGCGCGCGCACTGGCCGGCCTTGCTGCAGGCGACGTGGATCCGGCCGGAAGACCTGCCGGCCTACGCGAATCTGGTGCCCGTCGTCAAACTTGCCACCCGCATGCACGATCGCCCGCGGATGGTCCTGGATGCCTATGCCCGCGGACGCTACCGCGGCAACCTGCTCGATCTGCTCGAACCCGGATTCGCACGGCAGTGGGCCCCGTGGCGGATCGAGAACGACCGCTTTCCCGACGACTGGGCGGCGCGCACGGCGGACTGCGCCTACGCCTGCGACACCTGCGGATACTGCGCGCGGGTGCTGTCCCGGGTGCTGGTATCCGACCTGGCGCCCGACGCGGACGTTTCGGCGGCGGCGGGCGCGCCGGCCGGAGCGCGCCGGCGCGCCCGCGCACCACGCATCGCAGGAAAGGAAGGCCTCGCATGAACGCGGCGGACGACATCAAACGACTCGGCAAATCCCTGGGGGCAGACCTGGTGGGCATCGCCTCGATGGACCGTTTCGCGGGCGCGCCGCCCCAGATGGATCCGCGTTTCATCATGCCGGAGGCCAAGTCCTGCATCGTCGTCGGGTTCCGGGTGCTGCGCGGGTCGCTGCGCGGGATCGAGGAAGGCACGTTTTTCAGCAACTACTCCTCGATGGGCTACGGCGCGATCACCTACACCTTCATGCCC
>CAZEVX010000186.1:2455-6511 GCA_964515705.1 uncultured Verrucomicrobiota bacterium
GCGGCGGTCGTCCACCTCGCGCGCCACATCGAGGACCAGGGCTACGAGGCTTTTCCCATGGGGCACCAGAGCGACTGGCGTGCGATCGACAACGAGGGCCGGCTGCGGCGCGGCTTCAGCAAGCCGGTGGCGCCGGGCAAGCCCGCCCCGGATATCATGGTGCACCTGCGGCTGGCAGCCTTCGCCGCCGGGCTCGGCGAGATCGGCTGGAGCAAGATGCTGATCACTCCGGAGTTCGGGCCGGCCGTGCGCGTCGGCCTGGTGCTGACCGAAATGGAGCTTGATCCCGACCCGCTCTACAGCGGCCCGCGGTTGTGCAACCGCTGCATGGCCTGCGCCAAGGCCTGCCCGGGCGGCGCCATCAGCGCGACCCGCGGCGTCACGGTGACCGTTGCCGGCCGCGCGCTCGAGTGGGGCGCGATCGACCTGGACGCCTGCGACGTGGCCTTCCGCGGCGCCGTCGAACTGCGCGATCCGCGGCAGCAAGGGCAATACATCAAGGGCTCGGACCGTTTCCGGCCGAACCCGATCTCGCCGTTCTACGCGGCGCCCCCGAAAGTCTACGGGGCCGGCAAGGCGGTCTGCGGTGCGGGCGGCTGCACGCGCGCCTGCCTCGCCAGCCTCGATGCGCGCGGGGTGCTCACCCGCTCCTTCAAGCAACCCTTCCGCCGGCGCCCCCCCTGGCGGGTAGACTGGTCGCATTACGAAGAGGAGCTCCGCGACCTGCCGCCCGGCACGGTCGGCATCAACACGCGCCTGGACACGGACTGAATGCGCGCCAAACTCCAGCGGCGCTTCGGCGCGAAGCCCATCGTCTGGGTCCCGGCCTGGGGCATTTCCAAGCTGCGCCGGCGCGGCGGCCAGTATGCCGGCGCGGTGCCCGGCGACGCGCTCTGGTTTGACGCCTGGTGCGACCGCATCCTGTCCCCCGCCATGGCCGACCGCTGGGCGGACCTGGGAGTCAACCTGGCGGTGCTGCCATTTTCGCTCGGCGGCAGCGCCAACGCCGAACGCGCGGAACGTGAGGCGTTCGGGCGCATGGCGGCCCTCCTCCATGCGCGGGGCATCGCCGCCCTGCCCTACCTCCAGTACCAGAACATCTTGCAGGAAACCCAGACCCTGCCGGGCGCCCCCTGGGCCGTGGCGCTCGACGGATCGCCCCGCGCCTACGCGTATTGGCGGCGCACAGTCTGCCAATCGGCTCCGGCGTTTGTCAGCTACCTGAAGGGGCTGATCGCCGAGGCCCTCGATCGCGGTGCCGACGGCATCTGGATGGACAACACCTACCTGCACCCCTGCCGCTGCACGCTCTGCCAGGCGGGATTCAAACGCTGGCTGGCGGCGCACCGGGCGGACCTGCGCGCGGATCTGTCGCTGGACTCGTTTGACGCGATCGAGATGCCGCCTGCCGCCGACCGCACCGGCGATCCGATCGTGCAGGCGCTCCTCGAGTTCAATCTCCAGCGCAACCTGGAGATCTTGCGGGACCTCAAGGCGCACCTCGAGGCGCTGAATCCCGATGCGATCCTGGCCTCGAATCCCGCCCTCGATCGCGGCGGCAGCCACGCCGAACGCGGCGTGGATCTCCGGGCGCTGCTCGCCCTGCACGACCTCGTTTACCTGGAGAACCGATGGTTTCCCGGTGCCGCAAGCGGGCAGCTCAGCGGCAACGCGCACGGGTTCATCGCCTGCGCCGCCTGCGGCGCCGCGGGCATTCCCGGCGGCTGGAAGCACCCTGAGGCCGGAAGCCCGCCGCTCACGGCCGCCGCCAGCGGGCTGCCGGAATCGGAGGCGGACCTGCGGCGCGGCCTGTTCGAAGCGGCGGCCTTCGGCGGGGCGACGGGCATGTACTGGGACGTGCGCGCCCGGCCGGCGGCCCTGTGCGCGTCTCCGGACGATCTGCTCGCGGTGTACGGCGAACACCCGGCTGTGGACGCCGTCGTCCGCCGGGCACTGGCCTTCCTCCGCACGTTGCCGGTCTTCGGGGACCCCGTCAACCTGGCGAATGTCGCCGTGCTGCGCCACCGGGAGAGCCTGTTGCTAGACGGCGACGCGGCCTGGGCGGCCCTGCACGCCGCGGAGGACCTGCTGCTGGCGGCCGGGTTGCCATACGCCGCGCTGTTCTCCGAGGACTTGGCGGCGCGGGCGGCGGCCTACCGTCTGATCGTGATCCCCGGCGCGGCGCTCCTGGGCGACGCCGAGCGCGCGCGGATCGCCGCCTACGTCGAGGCCGGCGGAACGATCCTGGTCCTGGGCGCGGCGGGCCGCTTTGACGAGCGGCGGCGGGAACGCGCGGAATGGGCCCTCAAGGACCTGACCGGCGTCAGCCGGTTTGGCGGGCATGGTCGCGCCGTGGTCTTCGCCGCGCGGGGCGCCGGGCAATGCGCCAGTCTGCCGCTCGACGGCCCGTCGGATTGCCGCATGCTCAACACGGCACAGGGGAAACGGACGTTTTGGCTTCCTGCCTGGGCGGCCGAGCGCGCCGCCATCCTGGCGGCCCTGGACCGCTTGCTGGGCGCCGACCGCCAGGTGCTCCTCGAGGACACGGCTTGTGGTCCTGGCGATCCCGGGACCGTCGGCGCGAGCCTGTTGCGGGCCGACGGCGGGCGGATCGCGCTGCATCTGTTCGCCTACGCGCCCCGCCCGTCCTCCGTCCCCGTGCGGGTGCGGCTGCATCCCGCGCTGATGCGGGCGCCGCGGCCGGCCTGGCACACGCCCGACGGGGAGCCGGCGCCGGTGGCGCCCGGCCGCGGCGCGGATGAACGCCTGGCGTTTTCGCTGCCGAACCTGCGCGATTACGGCGTGCTGATCGGCTGATCACCACGCGTGCAAGGCCGTGAACGCACCCTGATCGCAATTCAGGGTCAGGCGGAGCGTGCCGCGCGCGGCGGCCTGCTGCCCGAACGGCAGGTCGAAGGCGTTCGGCGACGCCCACTGGTACGCGATCGGCCCGATGGCCGCCAGGGTCCGCCGCGCCAGGACCCGCCCCTCGGCGTCCAGGGTTTCCGCTTCCAGCGCGGCGTGGTTCAGTTCGGTGTTGGCCGTCACCTGGACGCCGAATGACGCCACACTGGCAATGCTGTCGTCGAGCGTCAGGATCCGCACGGCCGGTGCGATCACGCGCAGCGTGACGGCCCGCACGAAGGGGTCTTCCGTCCAGAGCAGCGGGCGGAATTGCCGTTCCAGGTTCAGCAGGTTGCTCCCCTGCCCCGGTTCCGTGGGGAAGATCGCGCTCCATTCGGGCGGGAGCATGCCCTTGCAGCCGCGCGCCAGGCAACATCGCCAGGCCGGCGACGGCGCGCCGCCGAGCGCGCTCCAGGGCGCGCGCCATTCGCCGCGCCAGCCGTCCGCCTGCCGGGTCACGCGGGCTTCGATCCCGCCCGTGGCCTCCGGCACGAGGTCCACCGGCCCCGGCCCGCGCCGAAACCGTTTCAGTGCGCCGTTGGCCGGCAAGATCAGCAGGACCGTGTCCGGGCGCTTGGCGTCCGGCTGGAGATAGACTTCCACCTTGTCGTCGTCGTTTACCCGGACGCCCTCGGGCACGCGGCAATCCAGCCCCAGGTAGAGGGCCTCGTCGTCGTACGCGAACAAGGCCCGCGTGGAAGCCGTGGCCACGGAGGTGCCGGCGCCGAGCACGAACAGGGTTTCGATCGGGTGCGCCGATGTCCAGGCCTGGTCGTCAAGGACGCCGTCCAGCGCGGGCGGGGCAGCCACTTTCAGCGCGCTCACGGACCGCCGCCGCGCCAGGGTGCGCAGGACGGCCTCGGGAATGCCGGCATGCCGCAGCAGCGTGTCCATGTGGCGCGCGGCCGCAGCCAGCGGCGCCGATGTGGGGGACTGGCCGCCCAGCATGGCCAGGGTTCGGTCGGCGCTGAAGGGATGGCGCAGGTCGGCGCACGACGGGGGGCGTTCGGCGACGAGCGCGGCGAGCGCCGCGCGGGCTTCGGCATGCCGGGCGCGCGCGCGATCCAGGGCCGCGCGCGCCTCCGCCGCGCGCCCGGCGGCGGCGGCGGCGAGCGCCGTGCGGACCTCGGCGCCCAGCGCGGCCGCCCAACG
>CAZEVX010000187.1:0-6463 GCA_964515705.1 uncultured Verrucomicrobiota bacterium
GCACGGATCGCGCCGGGAGTGACCGCGGACAAGCGCAACTCCCGCAAATCGGGGCATCCTTTTTGGGATTGCGCGCCGGCACGCCCTTGGCCTATAGTTGAACACGGCAACGGCAAGGCCAACGTTCGATTGGCAGTCCGGCGCGGCGGTGAGGAGTTTGCATGGCGACACGGTGCCCACGGGCGTGGCGGGTGGCGGCGGCGGGCGCGCTGGCGGGCGTGCTGGTTGGCTGCGCCCCGCGCGTCGGGCAACTGGACGCGGAGGAGTTTTCGTATCCGCCCCTGCGCAAGGCGCGCGCCAAGCTGAACGAGGGCGACCGGGAAGCCGCCCTGGCGCTGGTGTGCCGGGCGCTCGACGCCAAGCCCACCCTGGCCCAGGCGCACCTCGAGGCCGCCCAGCTCTACGACAACTATTTCCGGGACTACGCCCGCGCCATCTACCACTACGAGCGCTACCTCGATCTGCGGCCCCAGACCGAAAAGCGCGAGATGATCGAGGGGTTCCTGCGCCAGGACAAGATCGCCTTCGCGGCCGCCATCCAGGAGCAGTTTCCCGGAACCGACAAGAAACTGCTGGCACTCCAGGAAGAGACCATGCGCCTGCGCCGGCAAGTAACCCAACTGCGCGCCAATCTCGCCGCCGCCCAACGCTCCCAGCCCGCGACCGCGCCCGCAGCCGCCGCCGCGCCGAGCGCGACGCCGGAACCGGCGAGTCCGGCGGCGGCGCCGGAGCGGCCGCCCGCCGCCGCGGCCGCCCCGCCGGTCGTTGCGGCGCCGGCCGCGGAAGGCCGGCGCTACCGGGCGGTGCGCGGCGACACGTTGTCCCGCATTGCCGCCCGGATGTACCAGGACCCGCGCCAGTGGACGCGCATCCGGGACGCCAACCGGGCGCTCCTGGCCGGCGGCGAGCGCGTGCGCGAGGGCCAGGTGCTGGTGATTCCAAAATGACCAGGGTTTCCGCAGCCAGAGGAGGACCGGCATGAGCAATACCGATTTCATTGACGACGACCTGATTCAACGCCGCGAGGCCGTGCGCGAGGTCACGATCGGGCCGGGCGGCCGGGCGGCGGACGCCCCGCCGGACCTGCCGCGCGCCGAGGCCGTGCCTACCGGCGACCTCAACCTCACGCCGCTGGCCCGGCGCAAGGAGGAAATCAACAGCCAGGTGGCCAGCAAGATGGACGAACTCGAGCGCCTGCGAGCGAAGCAGGAGGGCCTCGAACGCGAAAAGAGCCATCTCGAGCACCTGCGCAGCAACCAGGAAAAGTACGAGGCCGGCAAGCGCGAGATGCTCGACCATCTCGAAAAAAGCCTCGTGGCCCTCGAACGCGAGACCATCGCCCTCAACCAGCGCCTGGCGCTCGTCACGGAAACCGAATCGCGCTTCAAGGCCATGGCGTCCGAAATCCGCGATATCCGCGAAGACGCCTGGCCGGCCGACAGCGCCGCCCTGCGCGATGCCCTGAGCAAGGCGCTGGTGATCATCGACTCCACGCGCAAGGAATACAACAAGGCCTGCGCGCGCATCGAGGCGCTCCAGGAAAGCCAGCCGGCCGGCGGCGTGCGCCCGATGATGCCAGCCGAGGCCGCGGAGTCCGGGAGCGCGCCACGCCGATTCGCCGACTGCGTCAAGATGGGCTTCGCCTTCAGCCTGCCGGTGGTGATCGTGTTGATCGTCCTGATCGGGGTCTTGGTGGCCCGCCTGCTGTGACCGGGGATTGTCCATGTTCTTCCGCAAACGCCGCCTGTCCGTGATCGACCGCCGGCTGCAGGACCTGCAGCAGGAGATGGATCGCGTCCGCAGCGCAATGGAAGCGGCGCAGTCCGGCAAGCCGGCCGCGCCGCCGGAACCGGCCCGTCCGCCGCTCCCGGCGCCTGGCGTCGGGCCGGTGTTCCCGCGCCCGCCGGCGCCGCCGGAGGAGCACGACCTCTTTACCCACGCGGCGCGGGCCGGGGCCGCGGCGGCGCCGCCGTTCGGCGAGGGCCGAAACGAGCCGCCGCACGCCGCGCGCCGGAAGTTTGCCAGCTATTTCATGGCAGGCCATTTTCAGAACCTGCGGCCGGCGCGCCATCAACACCGGCACCTGCGCAACAAGGCGATCGTGATGATCGTCCTGGCGCTGGCGTTGATGCTCTGGTTGTTGTATTTTCTGCGAACCCATTAGCGCAACAGTCCCGGAACCCATCGATCCCCTCCAAGGAGCGTCCCATGCATCTCCGCGCTCTGCTCGCCACGGCGCTCGTGGCCGCTGCCGCAACCGCTCCCGCCATGGCCGCCGACGCGCCCCTGCGGGTGGCCCTGCTCGATTTCGACAACCAGGCCGGCGCGCCCGCCGACGGCGCCTTGCTGGGCGGCGCGACGCCCGCCGGCGTGGCCGACAAGGGCGTCTTCGCCCTCGGCGCGGCGCTCGCCAACGCGCCGGCCTTCGTCCTGATCGACCGCCGCGATTTCCTCGCCCAGATGCAGGCGCGGCCGCTGGCCGATGACGGCAAGGCCACCCCCGTGAAACCGTCCTTCCTGCGGGCCGCCCAGGCCGTCAACGCCGACGCCGTCCTGCGGGGCAGCCTGTTGAGCCTCGCCCCCGGCAAGGAGGTCGTCAACCAGGGCGGCTACCGGACCGAGTTCCAGACGCTCGCCCTGCGCGTCGGCCTGCAGGCGCTCGACACGCGCGACGGCGCCGTGATCGCCATGGTGGACGCCGCCGCCAGCCGCAATGTCCGCCAATCGGACGTCCAGCAGACCGTGCTGGGCGAGGACGAGATCGTGCAACTGCTGCAGCAGGCTGTCGCCAAGGCGGTGCCGGCGCTGCAAGAACGGATCGCGGCGCGGCGCGCGCAGCAGGACAGCCGGCCGAAAGTCCGGCTCTCGGTCAAGGCCGGCGCGGCCGACCCGGCGCTGGTCGAGATCGACGGCATGCTGATCGGCGCCACGCCGCTCCAGGGCTTCGAACTCTACGCCGGCGACCACGTCATCACGGTCGGCAAGGCGGGCTACCGCGACGTCAGCAAGCCGATCCTGCTGAAGGCCGATACGGCCATCGAGGTGCCGCTCTTCCGCACCCAGTTGAGCGCCGAGGAGATGAAAGCGGTGCTCGAAAAAGCGCGCCTGAACGTGGTCGCCGGAAGCGGTGTCGAGCCGGCCTGGATCATCAACACCCTCGAGTGAGGCGCCGCCAACCCCCGTGCCCCGTCCGCCGATTCAGGACCTGCGCGTCACGGACCTCTCGCTCGAGGAGCAGGTCGGGCAGATGCTCTTTGCCCGGCACCACACCCTGCTCGACGACCCGCGCTACGCGCCGTTGCTCGAACGCGGGTTGATCGGCGGCGTCCAGGTGGCGCCCGGCGGCGCGGCGCCCTTCAGCCCGGCGCTCCGCGCGCGGATCGACGCCGCCGTCGGCATCCCCGTCCTGGCCGGCGCCGACGCCGAGGAGGGCGGGGCCTCGGTCTGTCCCGGCGGGCTGCCGATCCCCTCGGCCGGCGCGCTGGCGGCGCTGGGCTGCCCCGACACTGCCCGCGCCCTGGGGCGGATCGTCGGCCGGCAGTTGATGGCCTCCGGGATCACCATGGTGTTCGGGCCGGTGCTGGACGTCAACCGCCTGCCGGACGGCGTCATGGCGCTGCGGGCCTACGGGTCGCGCATGCAGGAGGTCGAGCGGCTGGGCGCGGCCACGCTCGAAGGCTACCTCGCGAGCGGGCTGGTGGCCTCCGGCAAGCATTATCCCGGCGGGTCCTCCCACAGCGCCGAGGACAACCACATCGTCTCGGACACGGTCGGCCAGGACCTCGACCAGGTCCGCCGCTGGGACCTGCGGGCCTACCGGGCGGCGATGCGCGCCGGGCTGAACGCCGTGATGACGACGCATCACCCGGTGCGCGAGGACGGGCGCTGCCGGCCGGCGACCTTCTCGCGGGCGGCGATCGGCCTGCTGCGGGCGGAGGGGTTCGACGGGTTGGTCATCAGCGATTCCCTGGCGATGGCGGCGCTGCGCACGCAGTGGACGAACGCCGAGATCCTGCGCCAGGCGCTGGCGGCCGGGCATGACCTGCTGCTCGTGGATTACGCCCAGGATCCCGCCGAGGCCTACGCCATGATGCTGGCCGCGGTGCGGGCGGGGGCGGTGCCGGCCGACCAGGTGGCGGCGTCCGCGGCGCGCATCCTGCGGGCCAAGCGCCGGCTGGCGGCGGCGCCGACGCCGGTGCTCTCGGACGACGAGCGCGCGCAAGCGGCGTCCGCAATCCGCGCGGCGGCGGCGCGCGCCGTGGACTGGCGCGCGCCTGCGCCGCTCGATCCGGCGTCGGTCGGGCTGATCCTGTGGAGCCGGCCCGCGCCGCCGCCGGTGCGCAACGAGGTCGTGCTGCACAGCGCCGACCGCGGATTCCGCGGCCGCCTCGCGGCCCTGTTCCCGGCGGCCGCGCTGCGCGAGGTCTCCGATTGGCCGGTGCGCGAGATCGAGGGCGTGCTGCGCACGGCAGCGCCGGTCGCCCGCGTGCTGGTGGTGGCGGAGGCCGCGAATTGCGCCTATCGCGGCACGGTGGATTACAGCGAGCCGTTCCTGGCGCTCGTCCGCGCCCTGCGCTCCAAGATCGCGGGGTTTTTGCACTTCGGCAACCCGAACGCCATCCGGCGGCTGCCGGCCGGGTTGCCGAACCTGATCGTGGCCTTCTCCGGCGCCACGGCCGAGCAGGCGGCGCTCGATGTCCTGCAACATCCCGATCTGCCGCGCGGCCGGTTCCGGCTGCCCGACGGCCGGCTCGACGATTGACAGGGCCGGTACGGCGGATCCCGCAAGCACCGCTTGGATCGCCCGCCAGGGGGCGGGCTCCTACAGGTGGCCGGCAGGCGCAGGGCAGACCATCGGACCTGATCGCCTGCGCGGGCGCGGGAGGCGGCCGGCGGTTACGGTCCCAGGTCGCGGCAGAAGGAGACCAAGGTCCGGCCGCGGCGCACGAGCGGCGCGGCGATCGTCTTGCGGGCGTAGGGCATGCCGCCGGCGCTCTTGAAGACCACGGTGAAGTCGCTCAAGTCGGCCGGACAGGGCACGCGCGCCACGTGCAGCCAGAGCGGCAGGGTTTCCCAGCAGCGCGTGTCCGGGGCCTCGCTGGCGAAGAGCGCCAGCCAGACCAGGGCGCCGAGGGCGTCGTTCTGCTGCTTGACGGCCTCGGAAATGGCCACCTTGGTCGCCACCCGGGTGGCATCCTTGGCCATCTGGATCGCCGCCAGCCGGCGCTTGCTGGCGGCCATCAGGTCGGCCGTGTTCGAGAACGGGAAAGTCCGGCCGAGATACTCGTCGCCCTCGTACAGCTCGGCGTAGGGCGCGGTCCGCGGGTCATATCCGCCGACCGCGCCCTGGCCGGGCGGGGTGCGGCCGAAGGCCACGAAGCAGACCAGTTCCCCGGCGCCGTGGGAGGCGCCCGCCGCGGAGGCTGGCGGCGCCGCCTTGGCGCCGGAGCCGGCCGGGCGCAGGGCGCCGGAGACGGCGTCGATCCGCACGCTGTTCGTGAGCAGCCGGCCGGCGGCGCGGTACTGGATGGCGGCGTTGCCGGGGTCGTCGATCAGTTCCAGGCAGACCCCGGCCAGGTAACGCCCATAGGCGATGTCCGGGAACCCCTGAAGGGCCTCGAGGCGCTTGATGATGTTGCGGGCGCAGATGGCCGCAAAATCCCAGTTGCGCTCGGCGAGGTAGTTCTTGGCCAGGAAGGCATACAGCAGGGTGCGCTCGAACGGCATGCCCCGGAACGCGAGCGTGCGGTCGTTGACCACCAGGCTGGCGGCGCCCTGCGAGACGCTGTAGGTCTCGAGCTTGGCGTCGAGGTCCGCGGCGCGGCGGTAATCCGCGGCGCTCGCGGCGGTGCGGCCGAGCGCCTGGCGGATCGTGCCCCGCTCCATCAGGTACAGGATCTCGTCCTTGTCGCCGGCCGGGATGACGGCCAGGTTGGTCTCCGCCGGCGCGACGCGGCCGGCGTAGAAGTCGGCGCGCGCAACCTGCAGCGGCGGCGTCTTGCAGCCGGCCAGGAGCCCGGCGGCGCAGACGGCTGCCAACACCCCGCCGCGGAGCGGGTGCGCGCGCCCCGGAGAGGCCAGGAGCATGTTACCATCCAATCAGCGGTTCCCGCGCCGACCGCGCGAACTCCTCCTGCGTCGACCAGACGATGATGCCGGTCTCGAGGTCCGTGATCTCCATCGTCAACTGGTAGTAGACCACTTCGGTCTTCGAGACCCGCACCTGGCGCCCAGTCTGCTTGGCCATCTCGACCAGCGCGCCGGTCAGCATGAACCGCGCCCCGAGCTGCTTGCCGATCGCCGTGCGGGTTTCGTCGGTCACGTTCTGCGCCTGGTATCCCTGTTCCTTCAGCAGGTCCTGGCGCCGGCTTTCGTTGACGAACTGGAGCTTGCCGCCGCTTTTCTGCATCAGCAGGAAGCGCATGCGGTCGGTCATCGCCTGGGTGTCCACGAAGGTCGTGGT
>CAZEVX010000188.1:0-6449 GCA_964515705.1 uncultured Verrucomicrobiota bacterium
CCGGACGGTCCGCGACCGGCGCGCGCCGGCGCCCGGCCGCTGACCGGCCGGCGCCGCGCCGCGGGGACACGCCCGGGAACAGCAGCCGGCCATGCACAGTCTCTTTCCAGCATGTTGCCTGGCGGCGGGATGGACGGCCGCCGCCGCGGGGTCGGCGGCGGCCGATCGCGAGGCCGCCGTGCGGGCGCTGACGGAAGCCCCCACCCGCATTGTCTGGAGCCAGGACCTCGGCGACGGCCGCCAGACCGGCGGCACCAGCGCCACCCTGCGGCTGATGGGGTTCGACTCCGAGGATGGGCGCGGGGAACGGCCGATCCTCGCCGCCCCCGCCAACTACGCCAAGCCGCTCCTGACACCCGACGGCCGGCAGGTGATCTATTCCGACATCCGCGACGGCAGCGTGCGCCTCGTTGGCTGGGACGGCCGCGGCGCGCGCGTCCTGGCCAAGGGCTACGCCGTGGCCGTCTGGCGCGATCCGGACACCGGGACCGACTGGGTGTATGCCGGCGTCTCGGGCGACCCCGTCATCCGCCTGCAGCCGCTGTTCCGGTTCCCGCTCGACGATCCCGACCGCCGCGAGACGGTCTGGACCCGCACCCCGGTGGATGCCGACAACATACAGCTTTCCGCCAACGGCCGGTATGCCAGCGCCAATTATCCGTGGCCGGATTGCGGGATTCTCACCCTGCCGGACGGCGCGCTCCAACGTCTCGGCACCGGCTGCTGGCCGGCGTTGGCGCCGGACAACAGCCGGCGGTTCTGGATCTTCGACGGCGCCCACCGCAACCTGGCGCTCTTCGAGCCGGACACCGGCCGGCACTGGGACGTGCCCATCCATCGCGCGCCGGGCATCGACGGGTTCGAGGTCTACCACCCGCGCTGGAGTTCGCATCCGCGGTTTCTGGTCATGACCGGGCCCTATACCGTCGGCGACGGCGACAACCGCATCCGCGGCGGCGGGCCGGGCGTCGAAATCTATCTCGGCCGGTTTGCCGCCGATTACCGGTCGGTCGCGGCCTGGGTGCGCGTGACCTCGAACGCCTGCGCCGATTTCTATCCCGATGCCTGGATCGCCGGCGGCCGAAACGCCGGCGCAACGCCCGGCGCGACTCCGGCGGCGGCGCCGGGCGCCCCGTGGCCATCACACCGGGACGACCTGCTGTTTCTCTGGGAACGCCGCTCGGCGGCCAACGAGGTCGGACCAGACCCCGCCGGCCGGCGATTTCTCTGCCGGGTCGAGCCGCGCGGCCGCGCCCGTTACGGCCGCCATTTCGAGATGGACACCGCCGGCGCCGGCGCCTTTGTGGCCGACCCCGAGCGCGTCGAGACCCTGCTGGCCGCCTGCGGCCGCACCCTGCAAGTCGGCCTCGAACTGGTCGTCACGCCGCGGCGCGCATCGCCGACCGGCCCGGCCCGCATCCTGGACTGGGCGTCGGGCGCGACGGCCTTCAACGTGTCCCTGGCCCAGGCGGGCGACCGGCTCGTTCTGCGGGGACGGTCGGCCACGGCCGCGGCCGGCACGGAACCCTGGCTGGATCTCGGTCCGCTCCGGGCCGGCGCGCCCCGGCATGTGATCGTCACGGCGACCCCAACGCGCCTGGCCTGGTTCCTGGACGGCCAGCCGGCAGGCGCCCTGGACAACGTGGGGGGCGGCAACTGGGGGCGACATCCGCTGGTCTTCGGCAACGCCCCCGACGACCGCGCGCCGTGGGACGGCACCCTGGAATACGTCGCGCTCTATGCCCGCTGGATTCCGGCCGCCGAGGCGCAACGCAACTATCGCCGGATCGCCCCGCGCCTGGCGGACCGGAAACCCCCGCCGCACACAGTTCTCGAGGCCCGCGCCCTCGATCTGGCGGCCATCCCCGATCCCGCCGCGATCGCGCCCTACCGCCGCGCGCTGGCGGTCAACCGCTACGCCGTTGTCCGGACGCTCGCCGGCGCCCCGCCGGCCGGCGGGGAACTCCTCGCGGCGCACTGGGTGATCCTCGACGGCGCCGCGCTGCCCGAGGCCCGGCGCGCCTCCAACCAGGTGTACCGCCTGACCCTCGATCCCTTCGAGGCGCACCCGGAACTCGAGGGCGAACGTTTGATGCTCGACAACGCGGCCGACCATCTGCCATGGTATTACGAAGCGCAACCCGCAACGCCGGCCGCCGCCCCCTGACCCGTTGCCGCCATGGTGTTCAGCTCCCATCTATTCCTGTTCCTGTTCCTGCCGGCGGCCCTGCTGCTCTACTACCTCTCGCCGCGCCGGCTCCAGCACGGGCTGCTGACCCTGCTCTCCTACGCCTTCTACGGCTGGGCCAACCCGCTCTTCATGGTCCTGATGCTGGTCTCGACGCTGATCGACTACGTCGCCGGGCTGGTCATCGCCTGCGACGGGTTCCGCTGGCGCCAGCCGTACCAGCCGCTCCGGATCGGCGGGCCGCGCACCCGCGCGCAGCGGGCGGCGCTGGTGGCCTCGATGGTCTCGAACCTCGCGCTGCTGGGTTTCTTCAAGTACTTCAATTTCGCCGTCGAGAACATCGAGGCCATCGCCCAGTGGCTTGGCCTGCCCGGCCTGGGCATTGTCCTGCGGGTGACCCTGCCGCTCGGCATCAGTTTCTACACGTTCCAATCCATGAGCTACACGATTGACGTCTATCGCGGCGAGGCGGTGGCGCTCCGCAATATCACGGACTTCGCCTGTTTCGTCTCGATGTTTCCGCAGCTCGTGGCCGGCCCGATCATCCGCTTCTCGGAAGTCGCCGACCAGCTCCGCAGCCGCACCTGCACGCCCGAGAAATTCGCGCGCGGCGTGGCCTTCCTCGGCCTGGGGTTGGCCAAGAAAATCCTGCTCGCCAATCCCTGCGGCAAGATCGCCGACGTCGCCTTCCACGCCGAGGCGCTCGGCCCGCTGGACGCCTGGTACGGCGTGCTCGGGTACGGGTTCCAGATTTACTTCGATTTCAGCGGGTATTCCGACATGGCCGTCGGCCTCGGCCTGATGCTCGGGTTCGTTTTCGCCAAGAACTTCGATTCGCCCTACCGCGCCGACTCGATCACCGATTTCTGGCATCGCTGGCACATTTCGCTCTCGACCTGGCTGCGGGATTACCTCTACATCGCCCTCGGCGGCAACCGCCGCGGGCGCGCCCGCACCTATATCAACCTCGCCCTCGTCATGCTGCTGGGCGGGCTCTGGCACGGGGCGGCCTGGACCTTCGTGATCTGGGGCGCCATCCACGGCGTGCTGCTGGCCGGCGAGCGCATGCTCGGCAAGCAGAGCGCCTACGCCCGCCTGCCGCGCCCGCTGCGGGTGGCGGTCACCTTTTTGATCGTCACCCTGGCCTGGGTCTTCTTCCGCTCGCCCGACCTCGCCAGCGCCGGCCGCTACCTGGCCTGCATGGCGGGGTTCGGCGCCGTGCCGCTGACCGGGGCGCTGCCGGCCGGCCTCTTCTACCAGCCCTATTACCTCGGCACCTTTGTCCTGGCGGCTGTGATCGTCTGGGGCGCCCCGCAGACCTGGGACTGGACCCGCACGATCACCGCCCGCAAGGCGTTGATCATCCTGGCGCTGCTGGTCCTCTCGCTGGCGATGCTGGCCACCCAGGCCTACAACCCGTTCATCTATTTCATCTTTTGATCCCATGACCGCTCCCCTGCCAAAACCCAGCCGCGAAGAGCAGGCCCTGCGCGAGGCCGGCCGCACCGCCATCCGTCCGGCGATTGCCTGGCTGCTGACGCTCGCCTTTCTGGCGCTGATCGTCGCCGTGCCGCTGGCGCAGCAGGTCCAGGACACGCGCGCCTGGGCGGCAGGCAGGCGCGACGATCCCTGGCCGGCCGCCTGGTCGTTCCTGCGGCGGGCGCCGGCCGCGCTGGCGGCGGGCGCCCGCGCGGGCACGGGATGGACCGGCCGCCTGCTGGCGGCCAACCGCGCGCTGCTGCGCGAGATGCGCGCCTTCGAAGATGCCCTCGAGGACGACTCCGCCGCCGGCCAGGCCGTGCGCGGGCCGCTGCAGTATGGGCTGTCCCGCTGGCTGGGTTCCGGCAACGAACAGACCTACTGCGGAACCCGCGGCTGGCTGTTTTACCGGCCGGACCTCGAGTACCTCGCCGGCCGCGGGTTTCTCGATCCGGCCCAGATGGCCCGGCGCCGGCTCGCGGTCAGCGAATGGCTGGCCGTCCCGCATCCCGACCCGCGCCCGGCGATCCTCGCCTTCCACGAGGCATTGCGCCGCCGCGGTATCCGGCTGGTGCTGCTGCCGGTCCCGCCGAAGTCCGCCCTGCTGCCGCACCGGTTCACCTCGCGCCTGGGCGCGGACCAGGCCCCGCTGCGGAACTCCTCCTACGAGGCGTTCGTCGCCAGCCTGCAAGCGGCGGGCGTCCGGGTCTTCGATCCCACGCCCGCCCTGCTCGAGGCGCAGGCCGCCCTGGGCCTGAACTCCTACCTGGCGACCGACAGCCACTGGCGGCCGGAGCTGCTGCCGGCCGTGGCCCGCGCGCTGGCGGCCTGGATCGCGCGCGAGACGCCGCTGCCGCCGCGTCCGCCGGCCGGCTACCGCCGCACGGAGGCCGATATTACCAACCGCGGCGACCTGGCCGTCATGCTGCGCCTGCCGGACTGGGCGGCCGCCTACCCGCCGGAACCGGCGCGCCTGCAGCCGGTGCTCGCGGCCGCTGGCGGGGATTGGGTGCCCGACCCGGCGGCCGACGTCCTCGTGCTGGGCGACAGTTTCTGCAATATCTACTCGCTCGAGGCCATGGGCTGGGGCGCCAACGCCGGCCTGATCGAGCAGTTGAGCCTGGAACTCCAGCGCCCGCTCGACGCCCTGGTGGTCAACGACCACGGCGCCTGGGCTACGCGCGAACGCCTGGCCCACGAGCTGGCCCGCGGCCGCGACCGCCTCGCCGGCAAGCGGCTGGTCGTCTGGGAGTTCGCCATGCGGGAACTGGCGGCCGGCGACTGGAAACCGATCCCGCTCGAGCTGCGCCGCGCCGCCCCGGCGCGCTTCGTGGTGCCGCCCGCCGGCGCCGCCTGGCCGGTGCGCGGCCGCGTCCAGGCCGTCGCCCCCGCCCCGCGCCCGGGCACGGTGCCCTACAAGGACCACATCGTCGCCCTGCGCCTGGTGGACCTCGAGGGCGCGCCGGGGGCGCCGCCGGACAGCCAGGCGCTGGTTTACCTCTACAGCCTGCGGGATAACGCGCGCGCCCCAGCCGCCCGGCTGCGCCCGGGCGACGCCGTGGCCCTGCGCCTGCGGCCCTGGTCCGACGTGGCCGAGACGCTCGACGGCATCAACCGCGCCGAACTGCCCGACGATGACCTCGCCCTGGCGGAACCCTGCTGGGGCGACCTCGAACCCTGAGCCTGCGAGGCTCTGGCAAGCGCGCGCCCGCGCATCGGGTCACGGTTTCGCGGCCAGCACGATGTCCTGCCCGCTGAGGAAGACCGGACGCCCGCACCAGCCGCCGTAGCGGATCGGCTCCAGGATGCGCAGCCCGCAGTCCGCGAAGAGCGCGCGCACACGGGCCTCGTCGTACGCCACGGCCTTTTCCGGCTCGACCCGGCTGACCGTCCGGCAACCCTCGAGCGCGTACGCAAACTTGAAGAGCGACCGCCCGGCGGCCATCAGCGGCGCGGTCTCGTCGTTCAGCAGGAAGAACGTGTGCAGGCAGCGGCCGCCGCGCTTGAGCACGCGCGCCGATTCCGCCAGGTAGCGCGCCAGGTCCGCCGCCAGCATGTGCGTGAAGACCGACGTCGTGTAGACGACATCGAACCGGCCGTCCTCGTAGGGAAACGTGAACTCCGCCGCCCGGCGCGTCCCGCGCGGGTTGTACGTCTTGTTGTAGACGTCCGCCCAGTCGAACCGGAAGTGGGGATGGCGCGGGGTAATGTTCTCGCGGCACCAGGCGATCCCCTCGCGCGCGATGTCGAAGCCGCGGTACTCGCCGTCGGCCGACAGGTAGCCCGCCAGGGCCACCGCGATCCGGCCAATGCCGCAGCCGACCTCGAGCACCTTGTGGCTCGGCTGCAGGCCGCCCAACTCGCGGAAATACCGGAGATACTCCGCGCCGATGACCTGGAACCCGGGGTCGGCCCCGAACACCAGCGCCTGGCCCACCGGGGGCGCGAGCGGCGGCGCGCCGCCCGCCCCGGCCGGCGCACGCCGGGCGACCGCCCACATCTGGAGCCGCTTGAGCCGCAGGCACCAGGGCGTCGGCACATACCGCATCACCAGTTCGCGCAGCAACTGTCCGGCCATGGGCGACCAATCCTCCGCGGTTGCCGAACGCGCAGGCGTTCGTCGCGGGCATGGTGCCGGATGCCAGGGCCGCCGTCAATGCGAATGCCGGGCGCCCGATGTGCGGGAGTTGCGCTTGTCCGCGGTCACTCCCGGCGCGATCCGTGCAGGGGAACGGCTCAGCGCAGCTTCGCCCTCCACGTGGAGTTGTCAAGGAACGCCTGC
>CAZEVX010000189.1:0-6445 GCA_964515705.1 uncultured Verrucomicrobiota bacterium
GCCGCCCGGAGGTCGGCGCCCACCTTCGAAAACGGCGGTGCCTCGCTGTTTTCGGCGGCCAAGCCAGGGTGTCAAACACCTCCGGTAACGCCGCGCGAGGCCTGGCGGCCACCGCTGGATGCCAACCCCGGAGCGCCCCACGGACGGTGTAGTTCGCATACAGGCCCGCTATCATTGCGGTATGAGCGCTCTCTTATGTCAATGGACTTATGACGCACCACACTAGCCGAGTCGTGGCTCGGCCTGAAGGCCGCCCTGGTCCCTGGCGGGATCGTTTGCCCGTTGCTCCTGATCCTCTTGATCCGCGGGCACTGGGCTGGCGCGGGATGACTGCCGGCCGGAGGCGCGAATGGTGACGACGAAGCATGCCGCTTGTCAGGACGCCGCGGTGCCCGTCCGTTTCGGGATCGCCGGCTGGTCCTACCCGGACTGGGCTGGCTATCTCTATCCGCCCGGGGTGCGCCAGCCGCTGGCCGCCATCGCGCCGTACGTGGACCTGGTGGAGATCAACAGCAGTTTCTACCGGCCGCCCGCCCCGCGGCACGCCGAGGGCTGGCTGGCGCAGACGGCGGCCGTCGCCCCGGTCTTGCGCTTCAGCGCCAAGGTGCACCGCGCGATGACCCATGACGGCCGATGCGACCCCGCCCTTGTGGACGCCCTGCGCAACGGGCTCGCTCCGCTGGCCGGCACCGGGCGCCTGACGCACCTGCTGGCCCAGTGCTCGCATGCCTTCGACGACACTCCCGACCATCGCGGCCGCCTGGAGCGCATCCGGGACGCGCTCGGCGACCTGGCCGTCCTGGTGGTTGAGTTACGGCATGACAGTTGGCAGACCCCGGCGGCCCTCGGCTTCCTCGATGGACTCGGTGTCACAGTCGCCAACCTCGACTGTCCGCTTGGCCGGCGCAGTTTCTCCCTCGCGGAGTGCCGTGTCGGCGCCGACCGCTACCTGCGCCTGCACGGCCGCAACGCGGCCGCCTGGTTCGACCCGCGCGCCGGGCGCGACGCGACCTACACCTACCTCTACAGCGACGCGGAACTGCGCGAGATTGCGCGCCGCGCCGAGGCGCTGCGTCGCGGCGCCCGCTCGCTGACCGTCGTCGCCAACAACCACTTCCAGGCGCGGGAGGTGACCAACATCTTGCAACTCAAGGCCCTGATGACCGGCCGCCCGGTGGCGGTGCCGCCGCTGCTGCGGACACGCTACCCGGCGCTGAACGCGATTGCCGCGGCGGCTCTGCCATGATATAAACCGACCATGTATGAATTGTGCGTGACTTCCCGATTTTCCGGCGCGCACCGCCTCTGCGGGTACGACGGTCCCTGCGCGCGGCTGCACGGCCACAACTGGGACGTCGCGGTGTACCTGCGCGGCCGCCGCCTGGATGCCCAGGGACTGCTGGTGGATTTCCAGCGTGTCAAGGCCGACATCCGCGGCGCCCTCGACGCCCTGGATCACCGCGAGCTCAATCGGTTGCCGATGTTCGCACGCCGCAATCCCTCATCCGAAAACCTGGCGCGTTACCTGTTCGAGACGCTGGCCCGGCAGTTGAACACACGGCGGGTGACGGTGCACCGCGTGCAAGTCAGCGAAGGGCCGGGCACCTCGGCCTGTTACTGGAAAACACCCTGACCCGTGCCGCCGCGGGTTCTCCTCATGGCCCCACGTGTCACGTCCCCGGACGAGCTTGCGCTCCAGGTGACCGAGACCTTCGTCTCGCTGCAAGGCGAGTCCACGCATGCCGGGACGCCCTGCTGGTTCGTCCGGCTGGCCGGCTGCAACCTGCGCTGCGCCTGGTGCGATACGCGCTACGCCTGGACGGGCGGCGTCCCGCGCAGCGTGGCGGGTCTGGTCGCCGACTACCGCGCCGCTGGCGTGCGGATGGCGGAAGTCACCGGAGGCGAACCGCTGCTGCAGCCGGCCACGCCGGCCCTGTTGGCCGCCTTGCGCGACGCCGTGCCGGGCGGCACGGTGCTGCTCGAGACCAACGGCAGCCGGGACCTGTCGGTGGTACCGCCGGGCGTCATCGTCGTGATGGACATCAAGACCCTTTCGAGCGGGGCTGCCGACGCCACCGACTGGCGCAACCTCGATCGTCTGCGGCCGCCGGACGAGCTCAAGTTCGTGATTGCCGACCGCGCCGATTTCGAGTGGGCCGCCGGCGTCATCGCCGAACGCGGCCTGGCGGCGCGCTGCCGCGCGGTGCTCTTGTCGCCCGCGGCCGGCTGCCTGGCCCCGGCGGAGCTGGCAGCCTGGCTGATCGCCGCACGGCTGCCCGCCCGGCTCAACCTGCAACTGCACAAGATCGCGGGATTGCCGTAACGCCCGCCGGGGATCGCGGGGTTAGGACAGCATGGCGCTGCGATCAGCAACGGCTCGGCGCAGCCTCGCCCTCCAAGCGGCCCGGTCGCGCGACCCATGGAGAGCCCAGCGGTGCGGAGGCATAGCCTGACCACGCATTTCCGTCCGCAGCGTAACGGTTGTTGTACTCGAACCATCCATCCGGTAAGGAGACCAGCCATGCAGCGCAAACGGTTCGGCCAACGGTGGGCGTGGGCGGCGGCGATGGCGTTCGCGGGCGCCAGCCTGGCAGCGGGCGATGGGCCGGCGACGAACGCGCCCGCCTGGCCGCAGGGTGGCGATGCCCGACCGGCGCGTACGGCAACCTTCGTGGTGGCCGCCGCGGATTCCCCCGCCCACGTCAAGGCCCAGGCCGACGCTGTCTGCCCGGGCCGCGACGACCACCTCGTGATCAACGCGGCCATCCAGGCCCTGCCGGAGGCCGGCGGTCGCGTGCACCTGGCGGCCGGCACCTATCAGGTCGGCGCCGTGACGGGCACCCACGGCGGCATCACCATCCGGCGCAGTGCCGTGCTGCTGACGGGCGAAGGGGACGGCACCCGTCTGCGCCTGCAGGACGGCCTGACGGACATCAACGTGATCTGGATTTACGGAACCCTCAGCAACATTACCGTCCGCGACCTCTGCATCAACGGCAACGCCTCGAACCAGGTGCCCTGGGTGCGCGCGCGCTCCGGCTGGGACGGCGGCAATGGCATCAAGGCGCGCAACGACCGCGAAACATTCGGACGCACGCCGCACCGCGTGCGGGTCGAACACTGCCGCATCGAGGACTGCCAGTTGATGGCCGTGATGCTGACCGGCGACACGGTCGAGGTTCTGGACTGCACCTTTTCGGGGACCTTCGGGTCCCATGTCATCGAACTCCTGGGCGAGTCCGGCCGCATCGAGGGTTGCACGCTGCGGGTTGGCGCCGGCAACAGTTGCGGGTATGGGTTTTCGACCGACCACAGCCTGTACTACCACATCCTCAACAACAAGATCTTCGTGGATGCCGGGGGCGTTATTCGGGGCCATCCGATCAACAACTGGCCGCCCAAACGGTACAGCCAGATCCGCGCGACCAACCTCTATCACGGCGTCATTGCCGGGAACCTGGTGATCAACAACGGCCAGGCCGGCGCGGTGCTGATCCAAGGATTCATGGATCTCGTGCACGACAACGTGTTTCGCGGGGTTCCGGTGGTCATCGAGGCCATGGGGCTCAACTTCCATCACAACACCCTGATCCAGAGCTCCCTGGACATCAACAGCCCGCACCGCGGCGACGATTGCCGCCTGTTTTTCGACGGCAATTTATTCTTCCAGTCGAGCGTCACGCGGACCAACGGCGTGGTTGTCTGGGGACGGAATCCCGGCCGGCCGGGCGAATCGCCCTGAGACGTCGGCGGCCGACAGGCGGGACGATCCGCGGCGATTGGCGGCGGGCGGGTCTCACGCCGAGGCGGCCAGGACCCCGTGCACGTAGCGCTGGGCGTCCTGGACGGCGCGGGGCAGCGGCGCTCCGCGCGCCAGCAAGGCGGCCAGCGCCGCCGAAAACATGCAGCCGGTCCCGTGCGTGGCGACGTCCAGGCGCGGCGCCCGGAAGACGTGGAACCGGCCGGCCAGAAACAGGATGTCGGCGACCGTGCGCCCGCCGAGGTGTCCGCCCTTGACGACGCAGGCGATGCGGTACTGCCGGGCGATGGCGGCCGCCGCCGCGCGGGCCGCGTCGAACGTGCGGATGGACTTCCCACACAGGACCTCGGCTTCCGGCAGGTTAGGAGTGACCACCGTGGCCAGCGGCAGCAGCCGCCGGCACAGGGCATGGACGGCGTCCGCCCGGAGCAGGCGCGCGCCGGAGGTGGCGACCATCACGGGGTCAACCACCAGCCGGCGCAGCCGGCGCCGCGCGAGCGCCGCGGCGACCGCCGCGATGATCGGGGCGGAATAGAGCATGCCCGTTTTGACCGCCGCGACGGCGAACCCGTCGCAGACGGCGTCAATCTGGAGCGCCACCATGGCCGGGCGGGCGGCCTGGATACCGCGGACGTCGGAGGGGTTTTGGGCAGTCAGGCAGGTGATGGCCGTTGTTCCGAACGTTCCCAGGGCCGTGAACGCCTTGAGATCGGCCTGGATGCCCGCTCCGCCGCCGCTGTCGGAACCGGCGATGCTCAGGACCACGGGGAGTGCCGCGGGGTTTCGTGTCATGCGGCATCCTCGTCCGCGTCGTCGCGATCTTCGGGCGGCCATGCCAGGCGCCAGAGCGCGGCCGCCGCGCCGGTGCCGAGAGTCGCCAGGCAGCCGTACAGAAACAGGCGCAGCCAGACGCGCGGGGCGCCCGGCAGGGCGGCCAGGCCGCTCGGGTCGCGCGCGGCGGGCGGCCCGTAATGGATCAGCACCAGGGCGATCGCCATGGCCGGCACGGGCACGACCACGGCGAGAATCGTTTTGATGCAGCCCGGCAAGGGCATCCAGCGGATCAGCGACAGGACACCCGCCGTGGCGGCCGTGCCGGCCAGGAACGAGGCGATCAGTTGGAATCCATCGTTGAGCATGGCCGCCGTCGGGATTGGGCGTTGAGGATGGCTCCTCCGGGCATACCCTAGCACAAACGCGCCGCCATGGGGAAACAATCTCCCCGATTTGCGGGAGTTGCGCATGTCCGCGGTCACTCCCGGCGCGATCCGTGCACGGGAACGGCTCAGCGCAGCTTCGCCCTCCACGTGGATTCGTCAAGGAGCGCATGCCCGATGACCGACGGGAGGACTTGGAGGGCATGGTGCCGAGCCGCAGGCGCACGGTCCGGCGCCTGACGGGGCAACAGGGGAATGCGCAACTCCCGCAGTTTTGGGAATCTGCACGGCTGGCGGCAAACCCGCTATTGCGCTTCCCAGCGGCGGGGACGACGTGCTACGATCATGTCCAGCCTGACCGTGCCGGAACCGGCGGGGCGGCGCATTGGTCGCGCGGGAGAAAGCGGGCGCATGACTCGGACTGTGTGTTACCGGTGTTCGGCATGCCAGCGGCTGCATGTCCGGGACGAAAGCGATCTGCTCGGTCCGCAGGTGTGCGCCGGCTGCGGTACGGGCATCGCGATCCCGGCGCCGGACCTTGGGTTCGTCTGCGCCTGCGGCAAGCAGATCGTGGCCGGGCGTGCGCTGGCAGGCGAACTAGTCCAGTGCCCGGATTGCCGCAAGTACGTGATGATTGCCGTCGAGGACGCCGTTCCTGTCGTGGCGCCCGTGCGCCGCGGACCCCCGGGCGGGGGTCGCGCGGCGGCGGCGCTTGCCGCGTCGGAAGGGTCCGCGGAACCGGAGCGCGCGGCGGAACGGGCGGCGCCGGCCGCCCGTTGGCAAGGGACACTGTTAGGCGGGACGCTCGCGGTACTGGCGCTGATCGCCGCCGGCTGGCTGACGCTACGGTTCTGGCGCGGGAGCCGCCCGGCGGCCCCCGCCGCCCTGCCGGCCGCGGTGACGCCGGCGATTGCTCCCGCCGTGCCGGCGCCGGCGGCGCCGGCCGCCACTCTGACGGGGACGTCGGCGCCGGCCTGGACCGCGCATCCGCTGTCGGCGGACGTGCTCTATGAGCGCGGGATGGCATATCTCCAGGGGAGCGGGGTATCGGCCAACGATGCCGAGGCCATGAAATGGTTGATGCGCGCGGCGGAGCAAGGCCATGCCAACGCCTCGTTTTTGATCGGCAGCCTGTACCACGAGGGCCGCGGACGGGTGCGCAAGGACCTCCAGGAGGCGTTGCGCTGGTACGGCCAGGCGGCCGCGCGCGGCAATGCCGCCGCGCAGGCGATGCTGGGGTTGTGTTACCACCTTGGCGAAGGCGTTCCCAAGGATGACCAACAGGCCTTCGCGTGGTATCGCCAGGCGGCGGAACAGGGGCGCGTGGAGGCCCAGTATTTCGTGGGCTGGTATTACGCTTCCGGCGCCGGCGGCGCACCCGACCCGTCCGCGGCGCTACGTTGGTATCGGCTGGCGGCGGAGCAGGGGCATCTCGAGGCTCAGGTGGCGCTGGCCGCCGCCTATGCCGAGGGACGGGGCGCGGCGGCGGACGCGCGCGAAGCGGCGCGCTGGTATCGGGCGGCGGCCG
>CAZEVX010000190.1:0-6427 GCA_964515705.1 uncultured Verrucomicrobiota bacterium
GCACGGATCGCGCCGGGAGTGACCGCGGACAAGCGCAACTCCCGCAAATCGGGGCCGCCGGCTCCGGGCTTGTGTTCGCCGCCCGGGCTGATAAGGTAGCTAGGTATGTCCCATCGCCCTGCCGCGGAGCCGCCGATGCCTGCCGTCCTCCAGCCCGCCCGACCCCCGCCGCCGGAACCGGCGCCGCTCTTCTTCAACCGGGAACTCTCCTGGCTCGAGTTCAACCGCCGCGTCTTGCACGAGGCCTGCGATCCGCGCACCCCCCTGCTCGAACGCCTGCGCTTCCTCGGCATCTTCGCCGCTAACCTCGACGAGTTCTTCATGAAGCGCGTCGGCGGACTCAAGCGCCAGGTCGCCGCCGGCATCGCGCGCCCGGCGTCCGACGGCCTGACCCCGTCCCAGCAGCTCGCCGCCATCCGCGCCGCGGTCCAGCCGCTGGCGGGCCGCCTGGCGGCCTGCTGCCGCGACGACCTCCTTCCGGCCCTCGCCCGGCACGGCATCGTGCTCGCCGACTGGGCCGCTCTCGACGCCGCCGAGCGGCGCGTCGCCGGCGAGTATTTCGAGGCCCGCGTCTTCCCGGTGCTGACTCCCCTGGCGGTCGATCCCGGCCACCCGTTCCCCTTCATCTCCAACCTCTCGACCTCGCTCGGCCTCTTCCTGCGCCACCCGCGCTCCGGGGAGCGGCTCTTTGCCCGTGTCAAGATTCCGGAAGTCCTCCCGTTCTGGGTGCCGGTCGCCACGGCGCGGCCGGGCATCCGCCGCCTCTTTATCAGCCTGCTCGATCTCGTCCGCCACCAGACCGCGCGCCTGTTCCCGGACATGGACATCCTGGCCGCCATGCCCTTCCGCATCACCCGCAACGCCGATATCGAACGCGCCGAAGAGGACGCCGACGACCTCCTTGTCCTGATCGAGGAGGAAATCCGCCGGCGCCGCTTCGAGCAGGTCGTGCGCCTCGAGCACGGCCCCGCGCCCAACCCCGAGATGCTCGCCCTCCTGATGCGCGAACTCGATCTCGAGCCCGACGATGTCTACCCCGTCGGCGAGGTCCTCGACTACCCGTCCTTCCGGCAGCTCGCCGCGCTCGATATCCCGGACCTGCGCTACCCGCCCCACGTCCCCGTGGTGTTGCCCGTGATCCGCGACAGCCAATCCGACCTGTTCGGCCTGATCCGCGCCGGCGACCTTTTGCTGCACCATCCCTACGAGGACTTTTCGTCGAGCGTCGAGCAGTTCGTGCGCGCCGCGGCCGAGGACCCGCGCGTCCTGGCGATCAAGATGACCCTCTACCGCACCGGCGACGACAGTCCCTTCATCCCGCTCCTGATCCGCGCCGCCGAGGACGGCAAGCAGGTCGTCTGCCTGGTCGAGCTCAAGGCGCGCTTCGATGAAGAACGCAACATCTTCCTTGCCCAGACCATGGAAAAGGCCGGCATCCACGTGGTCTACGGCCTGGTCGGCCTCAAGACCCACGCCAAGATCGTGCTCGTCGTGCGCGAGGAACAGGATGGCCTGCGCTGCTACGCCCACCTCGGCACCGGCAACTACCACGCCCAGACGGCGCGGCTCTACACCGACCTTGGCCTGCTGACCTGCCACCCAGGCGCGACCGCCGAACTGGTCGAACTCTTCAACTATCTTACCGGCCGCTCCCTCCGCCATGCCTATGCCCGCCTGCTGGTCGCTCCCATCAACATGCGCGACCGGTTCCTGGCCCTGATCGAGCGCGAAATCGAGCACGCCCGCGCCGGCCGGCCGGCCGGCATCGCCGCCAAGATGAACAGCCTCGAGGATGACGTCCTCTGCCGCGCCCTCTACCGCGCGTCCCAGGCGGGCGTGCCCGTGGACCTGATCGTGCGCGGCTTCTGCTGCCTGCGCCCGGGCGTCCCGGGGTGGAGCGATCGCATCCGCGCGGTCTCGATCGTCGGCCGCTTCCTCGAACACTCGCGCCTGTTCCACTTCCGCAACGGCGCCGCTCAACCCGAGCAGGGCGAGTTCTTCCTCGGATCGGCCGACTGGATGTTCCGCAATCTGCTCGCGCGCGTCGAGGTCGTCACGCCGGTCGAGCCCCCGCCGCTCAAGGAAAAATGCTGGGAACTGCTGCAAATCCTGCTCGGTGACGAGCGCCAGGCCTGGGACCTGCGGCCCGACGGCGTCTATGTCCAGCGCCAACCGGCCGGCCCGGACAAGGAGGAGGGATGCCAGCACGCCCTGATCCGGCTGACCCGCCTGCGCGCGGGCCTGAAGTGACGCCCGCCGCCGCTCCCTCGGCGCCGTCGGCCGGGCGCGCGGCACCCGCGCGGTCCGGCGACGCCCTGCTCGCGCGGCTGCTGCGGAAGCGCCTGCGCGCCGTGCGGCGCCGCCTGCCGGCCGTCCGCGCGGGCCGTGACCTCGAGGCCGTCCACGACCTGCGCGTGGCGCTGCGCCGCCTGCGCGCGGCCCTCGGCGGGCTGGCCGAGTTCCTGCCCCGCCGCGCGCTCCGGGCGGCGCGCAAGCCGGCGCGGCGTCTGCTGCGGGCGCTCGGCGCGGCGCGCGACGCCGACGTCCAGATCGAGACCCTCGCCGCGTTCCTCGCCGGCCTGCCCGCCGGCAACCGCGCCGCCGCCCGGCTGCGCCCCGGCTTGCGGCGCCTGCGGCTGCGCCTGCGGCAGCAGCGCGAAACGCTCCAGCCCAGGGTGCGGCGCGAACTCGAACGCTTCGATCGCGCCGGGATCGCCGCCGCCCTCGACGACGCCCTGCGCCGCCGTCGCATCCGCGCCCGCCGGCTGCCCGCCCGCGGCGGCGCCGCGACGGCCGCCCGGCTGCGGCGCGCGGCGTTTCGCCGGCTGACCGCCCGCCTCGCGACGGTCCTCGCCTTCGAGCCCCACGTCGCGCACCCGGAGCGCATTGCCGAACTGCACTGCCTGCGCATCGCCGTCCGGCGCCTGCGCTACGCGGTCGATCTCTTCGCCCCGCTCTACGCCGGCCGGCTCGCGGCCGCCGCGCCGCCGCTCGCCGAGCTCCAGGGTCTGTTGGGCGAAATCCACGACGCCGACATCTGGCTGGCCGCCCTGCCGGAGTTCCTCGCGGCCGAGCGCGCGCGCGCCCGCATTGACCGCGGGCGGGCCGGCTCCGCGGCACGCCTGGCGCCGGGCCTCGAGGCTTTTGCCGCCGACCGCCGCCGCGTCCGCGCGGAGCGCTACGCGGCCTTCGCGGCGCGCTGGCGCCAGACGCGCGCCGCGCCCTTCTGGGAATCCCTGGCGCGCACGCTCGATGAGGAAGGCCGCCCCGCGCGCCGCCGTGCGGCTGGCGCCGGGCGGGAGGCCGCGCCATGACGGCGGCTGTCCGGGTTGCAACCCGCACTCCGCGGCCGGCCGCGCCGGCCGTCCGGCCGGTCAACGCGGCAGCGGTGCGCCGCTTGGCGCGCGCTTGCCGCGCCAAGCCCGGCCACGCGCGCCAAGTCACCCGCCTGGCCCTCGCGCTCTTCGACGCCCTCGAGGTCCGGCACGCCCGCGGCGCGCCCGAGCGCGCCCTGCTCGAGGCCGCCGCGCGCCTCCACGACATCGGCTGGATTGCCGGCCGCGCCGGCCACCATAAAACCGCCCGGCGCCTCGTGCTCGCCGCGCCCGGCCTGGCGGCCGATGCCCGTTGCCGGCGCCTGCTGGGCGAACTGGTGCGCTATCACCGCCGGGCCTTGCCGTCCCTGCGCCACCGCCGCTTCCGCGCCCTCGTCCCCGCCGACCGCCGCCGCGTGCGCCTGCTGGCCGGGTTGCTGCGGCTGGCCGACGCCCTCGATGTCTCGCACCGCACTGTCGTCCGCGAGCTGGCCTGCCGGCTGGCGCCCGGCCGGCTGACGCTCGTCTGCCGCGTTGCCGCCGCGGCCGACGCCGAGCGCGCCGCGGCGCGCGCCAAGGCCGACCTGCTGACACGCGTGCTGCGCCGAAAGGTGGTGCTCGTATGCCGGCCGGCCTGAACGACGGCGCGGCGCGCGTCGCCGCTTTCCTGGACATTGGCACCAACTCGGTCCGCCTGCTGGTGGTGCGCGTCCACCCCAACGGCTCCTACACGGTGCTCACCCAGCAGAAGGAGGTCGTGCGGCTCGGCGAGGGCGAGTTCCCCGTCCAGGCCCTGCAGGCCCGCGCCATGGAACGCGCGCTCTTCGTCTGCCGGCACTTCGCGGCCATCGCCCGCGCCCTGGACGCGCGCGAGATCATCGCCGTCGCCACCAGCGCCGTGCGCGAGGCCGAGAACCAGGCCGTCTTCGCGCGCCGCTTCCGCCGCGCCACCCGCCTCGACCTGCACGTCGTCTCCGGGCGCGAGGAGGCGCGCCTGATCTACCTCGGCGTCGCCGGCGCCCTGCACCTCGGCCCGCGCCAGGCGCTCTTCCTCGATATCGGCGGCGGCAGCACCGAACTGGCGGTCGGCACCCAGCGCGGCCACCGCTTCCTCGACAGCCTCAAGCTCGGCGCCATCCGCCTCGGCAGCCTCTTTCCCGCCGTCCGCGACGACGGCCGGGTGCCGCCCGCCCGCTACCGCGCCCTGCAGCGCCACATCCGCGGCGTGGCCGCCCCCGTCCTGCGCCGCCTGCGCCGTTACCGCGTGGACCTGCTGGTGGGGTCCTCCGGCACGATCCTCAACCTCGCCGACGTCGCCTGCCGCCGCTTCGAGCGCCGGCGCCTCCAGCCCAACGACACCCTCTCCCTGCGCCGCCTGCGCAAGGTCATCCGGTTCCTCGGCCGGCTGACCCTCGCCGAACGCCGCGCGGTCGCGGGCCTCAACCCCGATCGCGCCGACATCATCCTCGCCGGCGCGGCCATCCTCGAAACGCTGATGGACGAGCTGGGCCTCGACACCGTCCAGGTCAGCGACCGCAGCCTGCGCGACGGATTGCTGGCCGATTACATCGCCCGCCGCCGGCGCGGCGCCTGGGCGCCGCTGTCCGTGCGCGCCCGCAGCGTCCTGCGCCTCGGCCGGCTCTGCGGCTTCGACGAGGCGCACGCCGCGCGCATCTCCCGGCTGGCGCTGGCGCTCTTCGACGAGCTGCGGCGCCTCGGCCTGCACCCGCTCGGCGCCTGGGAACGCGAACTGCTCGAGTACGCCACCCGCCTCCACGACATCGGCGTCTTCCTCTCGTTCACCAACCACCACCTCCATTCCCATTACCTGATCCGTCACGCCGACCTGATCGGCTTCGACCAGCGCGAAATCGAGATTCTCGCCGCCACGGCGCTGTTTCACCGCAAGCTGGCGCCGCGTCCCAAGCACCCGGAGTTCCGGGCGCTCGACCGCCGCGCGCGCCGCGTCGTGGAAGTCCTGAGCCTCTGCCTGAAAATGGCCGAGAGCCTCGACCGCGGCCACGATGGCAACGTGCGCGCGGTCCGCTGTAGCCGGCCGGAGACAACCCGCGTCCGGCTGACGCTCGTCGCCGCGCGCGACGGCCGCTTCGAACGCTGGGCGCTCGAACACCACCAGTCGGCCTTCGCAGACGTCTTCGGATGCCGGCTCGAGGTCGGCACGCGGCGGGCTGGGCGGCCGGCGCGCCGCGCGCGGCCTGCCGGATCACCCATGGCCCGGCGGCGGCCGCGCCGATAGCGCGCGCACGACCTCGCGCGGCGACCGGCCGGCGACGCGCCGGAACGTTTTGGAGAGGTGGCAGACATCGCTGAACCCGAGCGCCGGGGCGATGGTCTTGAGAGGCTGCCCCTTCAGCAGCAGGCTGCGCGCCTGCTCGACCCGCAGCCGGATCAGCGTGGCGATCGGCGTCTCGCCCGTGTCAGCCCGGTAGCGGTGCGAAAGGCTCGAGACGCTCACGCCCAGGTGCCGGGCCAAGCGCCCGAGGGTCAGCCGCTCGCCGAGATGCGCGGCCAGGAAATCGGCCGCCCGCGACGCCAGCGTCGGAGGCGGCGCGACGTCCGTGGCGGGAATCCGGTACACCCCGGGCGCCGTTTCCGGCGCGCGCAGCAGCAGGTCGAGCGCCGTGCAGAACGCCGCCATCGCCTGCCAGTACCCGTCCGCGCCCAGACGCCGCCCGACTTCGACCGCCTGGTCGATCAGCGCGCCCAGCCGGCCGGCCGGGTCGAGAAAGCGCGCGAAGCCCACCGCCGGCGGCACGCGCCGCGCCAAGCCCGTCGCCGCGCCGGTCCGGAACAGCAGCCAGGAGTTGCGGAGCGGCAGCGCGCAGCCGCGCATGTCTTCCCAGTAGGGCGTTGCTGGGGGGTAGAGTAGGGCCTCGAACGGCGCGTGCCGCTGCCAGGAACGCGACCGCGAGCCGACCCGGATCCGGCCTAAATCCGAAACACTGTAGTCCAGCACCCATAACGCATTGCGCCGGACGTGGTGGACATGCGGCGGCGCCGCCCAGACCGCGCGCGTGGCGTTGACCAGCGCCGGCATCGTCGCCGGCGCAGTCTCCCAGGTGTGGCCGTAGCGGGAGGTGTCCATGGCCGAT
>CAZEVX010000191.1:0-6406 GCA_964515705.1 uncultured Verrucomicrobiota bacterium
GCCGCCGCTGTCGCCCGACGAGCGCGCCGCGATCGCGCGGGCCGCCGCCGCCCGGTGACGGTCGCGCGCGGAACGCATCCCGCGGCCGCCGCGTCCTCGCCGGCGGCGACGTCGTGCCGCCAGGCGTCGCGCGCGGTCATGGCTTGGGCGCCGCCGCCGGCGTGTCCGGCGACTCGGCTTGGGCGATCATGTAACGCCCGAGGGCGAGCGCGTAGTCCAGTTTCGCCAGGCGCGCCGGGAGCGGGCAGCGCGCGCACTCGCCCGGCACCTCGAAGTTGAACGGGCCGTCGTACCCGGTCTCGCGCAGCGCCGCCAGCACGCCCGGCCAGGGCACGGTGCCCGCGCCGTAGGGCAGCAGGTGGTCGTCGCGCTGGCCGAGGTTGTCGGCGATGTGCAGCGCCTGCACCCGCGGCCCGGCCTCGCGCAGGAACGCCCCGGGGTCCACCCCGGCCAGGTGCGCGTGGCCGGTGTCCAGGCAGAGCGCGATGGGATCGCCCCCGGCGGCTTCCGCCAGCCGCAGCATCTCGGCCGCCGTCTGCAGGCCGGCCGCCAGCGGCCCGGCCCCGTAGTTCTCGAGGCACAGCCGCACGCCGCCGCCGCGGGCGTATTCGGCCAGGCGCCGCACGGCGTCCGCGCGCCGCGCGAAGATCCTGGCCGGCTCCCAGCCGGCCGCCGCCAGGGCGATGCCCCCGACATGCAGCACGCCGCGGCGCACGCCGGCGGCCTGGAACAAGTCGATCCAGCGCTTCATCGTGTCCTGGGCATCCGCGAAGGCGGCGTCCTCGGCGGGCGCCAGGTCGAACTTGCGGCGGCCGGGCGCGTCCTCCGGACGGTACCCGGCGGTGTCCATCAAGAAATGCCCCTGCGGAAACGACACGCCGACATCGGCGGCGAAGCGCCGGAAGGCCGTTCCCGCCCGCGCGGGGTCGCCCTCCTTGAGCAGGTCGTGGGCGTGCTCCTCGCCCAGTTCGAGGACGCGCCAGCCGTGTTCGGCAAAGCGCGGCGCCATTTCGCGCGGCAACAGCTCGCGCAGGTAAAAGCTCCACATCGACGGCTGCATCGGCATGGCGTCTCCTCCCGGCGCGGTCAAGCCTTGGCCCGCCGCACGCCACGCCCGAGGAGCGCCGCCGCGCGCCGCGCCGAGCGGCGCGCCACCGCCGCGTGCAGGCTGCCGCCCTGCGCATCGAGCGTCACCAAGCACGGCAAGTCGGCGACCTCCAGTTCCCACAGGGCGTCCGTCGGCCCGAACTCCTTGACAAAATGCACGCCGACCACCCGTCGGACAGTGTCGGCCAGCACCTGGGCCGCCCCGCCGACGGCATGCAGATAGACGCCGCCGTGCCGGCGGCAAGCGCGGCGCGTGGCCTCGCCCATCCCGCCCTTGCCGATGATCACGGTCAGCCCGTGCCGCCGGATGATGGCGGCCATGTAGGGCTCCGCGCGGATCGAGGTCGTCGGCCCGGCGGCGCGCACCACCCAGCGCCCGCGCGCGCGCACGACCACCGGCCCGCAATGGAACAGCGCCCCGCGCCGCAGGGCTACCGGCGCCCGGCCGCCTTCCGCCAGGAAGCGGTGCAGCCGGTCGCGCCCGGTAAAGACCCGGCCGCTGACCAGCACCCGCTGGCCGACCCGCAGCCGGCGCACCTGCGACGGCGCGAAGGGATAGGTAAGCGTCGCGGGGTTCATCCTTGATCCTGCCGGACCCACCGACTCTAAAACTTCTTATTGAGTCTCACGCAAAGACGCCGAGACGCCAAGATCGGATTCGGGAAGTCCATTGACAAGGCGCCTGATCCCATCCTTCATCAAGGCAGCGCCAACGTTCAATACGTATCCGAGCTTGCAGTCCTTCAGTTTAGGTAGGCAAACAGCTGTTTGAAATGGACCTTGCTCAACTGTTCGACCGATCGCTGGATGGATAACCCGCGGCGCTCCAGTTCTTTCGCCAACACTGCTTCGTACACGGATTCCAGCAAGCCGGGTCCAAGGAGCGAATGCACCTTGACCGCCGCGTCCACCACTTTTGTTCCTATTTGATTCTCTTCCATCTTGGCGTCTTTGCGTCTTGAGTCCCGCCTTGCGGGACGAGCGTGATATTCTATCTCGCGTCGCATGGGGCGGTCTGACGCCGGAGGATCAAGGCTCGATCCATTCCCGGATGCTCCCGCCGGCGTCCAGCCGCACGCCGGCGCGCCGCGCGGCCCAGCACAGGTAGGCGACGCTGACGAAATAACTCGCGGGCAGCCGGTCGAGGGCGGCGCACCGGACGCCCAGCAGCGTGGTGGCGCCGCCGAATCCCATCGGGCCGATGCCCAGGGTATTGGCCTCGCGCAGCAGGCGGCGTTCGAGTGCCGCCAGGCGCGGGTCGGCGGCGCGCGCGCCGAGCGGCCGCAGCAACTGGCGCTTGGCGTGCGCCATGCCGGCGGCGCGGTCGCCGCCGAGGCAGACGCCCAGCACGCCGGGCGCGCAGCCGCGGCCCTGGGCGCGCACGACGGCGTCCAGGACGCAGCGGCGCACGCCCTCGAGGTCGCGGCCGGCGGCGAGCCGCTGGTCCGGCAGGCTGTACTGCGCGCTGACGTTCTCGCTGCCGCCGCCCTTGAGCAGCAGCCGGACCTCGAGCGCCCGGCCGCGGCCGAACTCGAGGTGCACCGCCGGGGCGCCGGGCCCGAGATTGCCGGGCCGCGACGCGCCGGTCACGGCATCGAGCGTGTTCGGGCGCAGCCAGCCGCGGCGCGTCGCTTGGCGCACGGCCGCCGGCACGGCGCGTTCGAGGACGCGCACGTCATACCCGAACGGCAGCCGGACGTAGAACTGGAGCGCGCCGGTGTCCTGGCAGAGCGGGGCGCCGCGCGCGCGCGCCAGGCGGACGTTCTCGAGGATCGTGTCCAGCGCCCAGCGCGCCGGGCTGCCCGGCCGCTCGCGCCGCCGCGCCGCCCGCAGCGCGGCGGCGACGTCGGCCGGCAGGTCGGAGGCGGCGCGCCGGATCAGCGCCAGCAACGAAGCGGTCCAGGCGGCCTGTGCGGAAACGGGCATGGCGGGCAGTATGGCCGCCGGCCGCGGCGCGGGCAAGCCGATTGTCGCGGCTACCGCCGCGAGACCGTTCGCCGCAGCATCTCCAGAGCCTCCGCGAGCTCGCGGCCGTTCCGGTCCATGGCCTGAAGCAGGTCCTCCGGCGTCCGCTCATCCAGGACCGGCTTCCGGTGCGGGTTCACGGCTTTGAGATCGTAAACGGCGTCTTCGATCTCCTTGGCCCTGGCCGCCAGGTCGCGCGCGGCGCGCGTCAGGTCCTTGACCTTGGCGGCGGCTTCTTCGACGGCCTTCGCATCGCGCGGTTTGGACTTCTTCAGGTCGGCGACACGCTGAGCCCACTGCGCCGCCTGCTGGCTCTTGGTGGCGGACTGCTTCTTGAACGGCTGGGCCTCTTCGGCAGCACGCCGCTTGCGCTCGTCCATGTCCACGGTCCAGGACAGTTCGCTGTCGGCGCGGGTTGGGAGCAGGCGCAAGAAATCCTCAAAGTGTTTGAGCATCAATGGTATTTTTTTGCGGATTTTCAAATCGGACAGGTCGTAGTACCAGATTTTGCGTGTCGGCCGGCCCTTTGTGAAAAACAGCAGGTTGGTTTTAACGCCAGCGCCGGCGGCCGTGAACACGCCGCCCGGCAGGCTCACTACGCACCATAGGTCGCAATCGTCCAGCAGCTTGCGCTTGGTCTTGACGAAAGCGTCTTCATTCGCCCGGAACAGCAATCCTTCATCCAGCACGATGCCGCAACGGCCGCCTTCGCGCAGGCTGCGGATGACATGCTGGAGAAACAAGACCTGCGTGGCGCCGGTCTTGTAGTCGAAGTTGGTCTGGGCTTCCTTGCCTTCCTTACCGCCAAAGGGCGGATTGGTGAGGATGACATCGAAAGTCTGCGGCGCGTTCTCGAACAACCCGCCGTAGGTCTCGCTGCCGGTCAGCGTGTTGCCGTGCCAGATATTCGGCTTGTCGATGCCATGCAGGATCAGATTTGCCAGGGCGATGGGATAAACAAGATTCTCTTTTTCGCGGCCCCAAAAGGTGCGTTGTTTGAGTGTTTCCAACTGCTCGGCGGTGGCATTTTTCCCATGGACGGACCGGATGTATTCAAAGCTCTGCGCCAGAAAACCGCCCGTGCCGCAACCGGGATCGTAAATGGTCTCGTCGGGCTTGGGGTCGATGACCCGCACCATGGCCTTGATGACCTGGCGCGGGGTGAAGAACTGGCCGCCGTCATTGCCCTTTTCCCCCATCTTCAACAGCAGTCCCTCATAGACCTGCGACAGGGTAAAGACGTGCGTTTGCTCCACGGATTCGGTCGTAAGCTGATGCACTTTGTCAAGCACGTCGAGGAAGTTGCGCTCGGTATCCATCCTGACGCGCTCGACGCCGGTCATGATTTCGCTGATGACCTTCTGGCGCGGCGTCGCATTAGGCTGGTTTTTCAGCCCTTTCAGGCGCGGCAGCAAGTCGGCGTTGACGAAGTTGAAAAAAGCGTTTTGGGGCGCGTTCTGAAGGTCATGGCGTTTGTTGGGTTGCCCGGCGGGCAGAGATTCCGGCGGCGCGCCCCAGTCGCGCCAGCGGTAGGGATATTGCAACGAGGCATGGAACGGAACGCCCAGGGCCTCGTGCTCCTGCTCCTCGCGGTGCTCCTGCTCGTCGAGGATGCGCAGGAAGAGAATCCAGGTCAGTTCCGGGACGTATTGCATGGCGCCGGCGCAGTTGCCCCGGCGCATGATGTCGCAGATGCTCTTGACCGCCTGATCCACCGATTGCTGGGTGGCCAGCCGTTTGCCGTTGCCGTTATTGTTGTTCTTTTTCTTTCGTCCGAACGCCATTATGAGGGTTCCTTTGTCAGCATATTCATGGTCAGCCGGATCAAGATATCCTTGTCCTTCGGATTCGATTCCGCAATCAGGAGGGTCAGGGCGGCCAGCCCGATGTCATTGATGATAACCTCTCCGGAAGGCAGAAACAGGCGGTTATTGCGGTTCAGGAATTCCACGAACAGCATCGCCGCGATGCGCTTGTTGCCGTCGGAGAAAGGATGGTTCTTGATGATGAAATAGAGCAGGTGCGCGGCCTTGGATTCGATACTGGGATAGGCGGGCTGTCCAAACGCACTCTGATCGATGTTGCCCAGAATCGCCGCCAATCCTTCGTCACGCTCCTGGCCGAACAGGGCCCCGGCTTGCTTGCGCGCGATCATGTCCACGCGCAGGCGGGCAATCGCCGCGCGCACTTCCGCCGCGGAAGGGAGACGGCCGCCCGCTTCGCCTTTCGGCTCGGTCAGCAGACCCTTGTCGAAGCGCTGCAGCAGGAGGAAGGTTTGCGTATAGCGGGCAATGATCTCGACCAACCCACGCCCCATATCCGTGGTCAGTTCGGGGCTGGCCACGGCCCGGCGCGCCAGGCTCAACGCCGCTTCGATCTCGCGGGCGTTCGTCTCCAGCCGCTGCCGGTTGATGGTGACACCCCGGACCAGATGCTCGCGCAGCACGTTGGTCGCCCAGATGCGGAACTGGGTGCCGCGCTTGGAGTTAACCCGGTAGCCGACGGAAATGATCATGTCGAGGTTGTAGAAGGTGGTCTGGTAAACCTTCCTGTCCTTGGCAGTATGTGCAAATTTGGCACATACTGAACGGCGCTCTAATTCGCCTTCTTTCAACACATTACGCAGATGCTTCGTGATAACGCTTCGTTCCGTCTCAAACAGCGCCGCCATCTGCTTTTGAGTAAGCCAGATCGTTTCGCGCTCCAGCCGCACGTCAAGCGAAACGGCGCCGTTGCGTGCACGATACAGAGCGATGACACCGCCGCCATACCCCGGCGCTTCGTTCTTCACCAGGACGTTATGCTTGCGTATGGATCGTTGGCGTTTCATCATGACGTCGCTTATATTCCCCCGCTGAACGCCGGGCGCATGATGTCATGGATGCTCTTTGCCGCCTGATCAACGGATTGCTGGGTGGCCAGCCGTTTGCCGTTGCCGGTGCCGTTATTGTTGCTGTTCTGTCGTTTTGCCATACGGATTATCCCGATCCTCCGGCCAGTGGGCCGGATTGTTTTCAATATAGTCCCGGATGCGGCCCCATTCGGACGCATCCCGGATCATGTGTTCATAATAATTGCGTTGCCATAACGATCCCGATTGCCCCGTCGTGCGGTTCACGTATAACGCGGATATGGATTTGAACACGCGCACCACGGCGCCCAACGAACGGCCCCCGCCGGTCATACGGTCATTCGTAGGGGCGCTGCTTGCTGCGCCCCTCTGCACCGCGGGCACGGGCGGGACCGTGTCCGCCGCGGGCACGGGCAGGGCCCTGTCCGCCGCGGGCACGGGCAGGGCCGTATTCCCGGGCGGGGGCAGGGCAAGCCCTGCCCC
>CAZEVX010000192.1:0-6263 GCA_964515705.1 uncultured Verrucomicrobiota bacterium
TTCCTATGGCGGGCAGATTCTCAATAGCACCTGCCAGTGGAATTCCGTAAACGCCGGCGCGCGCCAGGGGGGCGGGGTGTATGCGAGTCCCGTGGTCATGTCCAACTGCGTGATTGCCAGCAACGGGGTGGGCGCCAACGGCACGGGCGGCGGCCTGTATGTTCTGGGCAGCAACAGCTTGATCTATGACAGCACACTGGCCGGGAACTCCGCCAGCAACGGCGCGGGCGTCTATGCGTCGCCCACCGCCACCGGCGTGCTGGAACGCTGCGACGTGCGCTACAACGTGGCAACCAACTCTGGCGGCGGAATCTACCATTATAATGACAGCGGGGCGTTGACCGTGCTGGATTCCACCATCCGCGGGAATACCGCGTCATCAGGAGGCGGGGTCTATGGACCCGCCGCCTATGCCTATGGCTACAGCATGCAGAGATGCCTGATCGCCGACAACTCGGCGCGCGGGTCCGCCGGTGGGTTTTATGTCAGCGGCACCAACTATCTGGTCGGCCACTGCCAGTTTGTCGGCAATACCGGCGCGGTATATGGCGGCGCCATCCGCATGACGACAACCACCTGGCCCATCAACGGCGGAATCCGCAACTGCCTGATCTACAACAATAGGAGCGAGAGCCAGGGCGGCGCCGCTTATATAACGTACGGGCAATTCGATAGTTGCACGATCGTATCCAACACCGCGGTCTCCACGTGCGGCGGCGTCTATATGGACGGGTCGAGCAGGACCGTCGAAATCAACAACTGCGTGCTGTATGCGAACACGGGGTCGGCCAGCCATAACTATCGCAGCCCCACCAGCGGCCAGGTGTATTTCAACTATTCCTGCACCACGCCCACGAATCCTTCGGCTATTTACCTGTTCACGGAATGCACGGGGGCCGACCCGCTACTGGCCTATGATCCCGCCGCGCCCGCGGCCCGGCTGCAAACCGGGTCGCCCTGCATCAATGCGGGCACGAACCAGGGCTGGATGGCGGCGGCGCAGGATCTGGATGGGCGCCCGCGGCAGGATCGGTTCAGCCGCCGGGCGGACATGGGCGCGTATGAGTTCGCGCCGCCGGGCGTGCTGTTTCAGTTGCGGTAGCGGGTGGGTCCTCGCCAATTACAGTGGCCACGTTGGAGTTAGGAAGGTGCCAGCCACGCGGGTTGCTACGGACAACCGTCACACATCGCCAGGGTTGAACAATGACGGCGGGACATGGCTGTCCCGCCCTACCCGCGACGCTCGGATCAGGCAGGGCCGCACAGCCTGGGCGGCCGCTGGAATACGCGACTAGCTTGAGCCTTTCCCGTTGGCCACTGAAATCAGCGAAGAACCCCGCACTTCCCTCCGTCCCCGGAGAACCTCACGATGAACGTTCCGCTTCTCAAGACGGCCATGGCAGGGATCGTGCTGGGCGCGGCAATCGGGATAGCGCGGCCGGCCGCCGCGCCGGCGGAGTTGCGGGCCTTGAAGACCGACCGGCCGCCGACGTTGGATGGCAAGCTGGACGACGGATGCTGGCGCGACGCGGAACCCTGCGGGCCTTTTGTCGTGCACCCGGGAGACGGCGTGCGAACGGACAGCACGGAGATCAAGGCGGCGTTCGACAACACCTGGCTGTATGTCGGCGTGCGCTGCGCCAACGACCAGTTGCATCGCTTCAAGGCCAAGCACCGGAGTCACGACGATCCCGTGATCACGGATGACAGCGTCGAACTGTTTCTCGATCCGGCCGGCGATGGGGCGCAGTATTTCCATTACATGCTCAGCTTCAACAACGTGCGCGCGGAACAACGCGTGCGCGGCGGCGTCAAGGATCGGATGTGGAACCTGCCGTGGCTCTCGGCGACGACGCGGGATGCGGGCGGCTGGAGCGGGGAACTGGCAATCCCGTTGTATTTGCTGATGTCCTACGGCGAGGCGTCGAACCTGACATTCAATGTGGTTCGGAATCAGCGGCGCATCCAGGCGGTGGACGGGCAAGGGGAGATCGTGTCCGAGACCCTCGTCTCGAGCAGCCGGTATCCGGTGACGCGCGGGTTTCATGAGCCGGACCGCTTCGGAAGGCTGCGGGGAATCCGGCCGGAGTCGCTGGCGGTGCCGTTTATGGCGTCGCTGGAGAGCGTGACCGTGCTGCCGTTCGAGATGCGCGGGGACGGGATGGGGTATGGCGTGACGATCACGGTCAGGAATGTGTCGGACCAGGTGGGCGAGTTGGAAGCCGTGGTGACGGACAGGACGGCGGAGGGCGTCGTGTCGGAGGCGCGCCAGGCCATGAGGGTCAGCGGCACGGCCGCGCCGCAATCGCAGACCTTGTTCGTACCGGTCACCAGCCTGGCGGGGCGCGACATCACGGTGGTCTTGCGGGATCCGGCCACGGGGAATGAGTGGGGGCGCCGCGTGATGGACCAGCCGAACTCATTGCGATTGATGAGCGCCTATCTGGACCGGAACTATTACACGGAGGAACCCGCGGCCAGCGCGCATGTGAACCTGGGCCTGCCAGCGGACCGGCTGGCGGGCATGACGCTGGGGGTGCGCGCCGGGGACCGGGAGGTGGGGACGGTGGCGGCGGCGCCGGCGGTGGTGGTGACGTTTCCGATTTCCGCCTGGACGAACGGGGTGCATGCCCTGTCGGTCGAGTTGCGGCGCGGGGATGGCGCGCGGTTCGGATCGCTGCCGTTACGGCTGGTCAAGCGCCCACCCCGGCCGGGAGCCGAGTGGAAGATTGACCATGTCAACCGTGTGCTCCTGCGCAACGGCCAGCCGTTTTTCGGGCTTGGCATGATCATGGCGATGGCGGGGTTTGATCCGGAGCGGATCACGCGCCAGGTGGCCGAGAGCGGGTTCAATACCTATTTCATGTGGATGAACTGGGACGACCCGAAGCGCGGCTGGAGCGGGTTCACGACGGACGATGTCAAGCGGCACGTGGCGCTGGCCGGCGCCCATGGCTTGTATTTCCTCGCCCGGCCGGAAGGCGCGTTCGGCGGTCCGAAAGGCGAGTATGACGGCGACTGGGTACGGCCCTATTTTGCGACGTTGACGCCGGCGGACGTCGCGCAGGAGAAGAAGTTTCTGCCCACCCTGTCCATGTTGAGCCTGAAGGGGCGGCTGTATGGCAAGGCGCGCGGGCTCAGTGAATCCCAGAAAGAGGCGTTGGCGTTCGGGCATTATCAGTATCATTTGCCGGCCATGCTGGACAGCATCGCGGCCGTGAGGCCGGCCGGGAATCTGCTGGGGTATTTCCTGTTTGACGAGCCGATGTCGGCCCAGTTCCCGGCCCTGCTTGACTTTTACGGAAAGATCCAGGACGCGGACGGGTATCATCCCCAATTCGTCCTGTTTTCCGGCGCGCCGCCGAAAGGCGCGGAACACGCCTCGTTTTACGATGTGCTCGGACAGGATCCGTATTGGGCGCCCGGGGGCGCGGGGGTCCGCGGCTGGCCGCGCTACGTGGCCGCGGCCACGGCCGCGTTGTACGCGCGCGCCGCCGCGCGCCGCGCGCCGGTGTGGATCGTGCTGGCCGCGGAAACCTTTGACGGGGCCTGCCGCGCGTACACGACCGCCGAACAGGAATGTCAGACGTGGCTGGGCCTGATCAACGGCGCGACCTGCATCAATTATTTCAGGAACGATTGCATCGCGAGCCGCGCCACCTGGACCACCTATGCGACGCTCAACCGGATCATCACGGAGTTGGCGCCCGCCCTGACCGCGCCGGGCGTCCGGCAATCGGTCACGTATCGCATCGGCCGGCAGGCGGCGCCCGGCGTCCCGGTGGCGTATGCGCCGGGCGCCTTCGATCCCGAGACATGGACCTACCCGGACATCCAGGCGGTCCTCAAGCGCTTCCCGGACGGGCGCGCGGTGTTGCTGGCCGCCAACTGCTTCGACCGCCCGACCCGCGGCGAGTTTGCCTTGCCGGGCCTTGCCGGATCGGCCTCCAACCGGCTCACCGGCGTGACGCATCCCGTGCGGGACGGCATGTTTGCGGATGATTTCAAGGGGTATGGGATTGCCGCCTACGATCTGGATTTGCCCGTCGGCCAAACGTCCGTCGCCCTGACGGTGTCGTCGGTCGTGAACGCGGGCGATCTCCAGGCGTCGGAAGCGACGTTCCGCCTGCCCCACTATGTCCGCCCCGGCAAGAAGAATATCCTGCCGAACCCGAGTGTCGAGGACGCCACCCGGCCTGGCTACCCGGATTACTTCTTCTCGTACGGGGCCGTGGACCCGGCCCTGGCGATCGGCGCGCCCGGCGCCCCGGCCTGGGGCCAGGTCACCAACGAGGCCTTCCACGGCGCCCACAGCATGCTCATTTCCTGCGCGGCGCAGGTGTCGGTCAGCCGGCATGGACCGGCCGGGGTGCGTTTTTATTGCCAGCCCCAGCATGATGCCGAGACGTGCTACACGTTTTCGTTTTACGCCAAGGCGGATCGGCCGGGATTGGGGCTGTATTATGGGTCCGAGTATGGCGAGCAAACCTTTACGCTGACCACGGACTGGCAACGGTATTCCATGCCGTGGACCATGCCGCCGCGCAGCGAGGCCGACCTGTGCCGGTTCCAATTCAAGGACGCCAAACAGGCCGGCCGGATCTGGCTGGACGCCCTGCAGGTGGAACAAGGCGCGGAAGCCACGGCCTTCGAAGAGTAACCGAACCCCCGTGATGGCATCGCCGGCATGGGCGGGCGACCGAAAGGCCGGTGCCGCATCAACCTCCGGATGTTCAGCCTATCCGTGGTGTTCTGCATCCTCCAGGCCCGCGCCGGGATCCTGTTCGATCCGGAGCGCAACGCCCTGTGGGTGACCGATTATCCGCCGGAACTGCCCTGTACCCTGGCGCAGGTGGCGCGCGTGGACCAGGTGTTCGGCTGGGGCAAGGTCCGGAAGGATCCGGCGGCCCGGACGTATCATCTGGACTGCAATCTGCTGATCGGCGCCAACGACGGCACGGATGCGGTCTTGCGCCTCGGCGCGGACGACGGCCCGCCCGAAACGCTGGTCATGCACGGAAATATCTATGTGCACCCGTATTTCATCCAGGACCGGAACCCGGGTGCGTACTGGACCGCGCCGAAGCGCAGGAATGCCCTGCAACTGGGCGATCCCGGCCGCGCCTATCCCGCGGCGCGCGTGCTCTTCGCCTGTTCCCCCGGTGAGCGCTACACGCTCTATTGCGGGCAGTTGCCCTGGGTCAAGGCCGGCCAGTATGGCGGCGGCCTCTATGTGTATGGCGGCGAGATCGCCGCCCTGAATCCCGCCTACCCCATCGGCGACGCGGACACCGGCGGCATGGTGCTGGCCGGGAGCACGGTCCTTGTCGGCGCGCGCCTGGCGAACGTGAAAGGCGCCTTGCGCGGACTGTCGATGGGCGGCGTGAACACGGATTATCTGTTGAGCCACACGCTCTTTGAGGCCATCGGAATCCCGCTCCTGAACGGCCGGCAACAGGCCACCGGCTGCACCTTTCGCCATTGCGGGACAGCGGTCAGGGACTGGGGCGGCTTGAACGCCACGCTGGCCGGCTGCGTGTTTCAACAGAACGAGCGGAACTGGGAATTGACGCATACGGATGACGGCCTGGTTCTGATCGATTGCGAGTGGGATGCCCCGCGCCAGGGCGACCTCTACCAGGCGCGGACAAACCGCGCCGGCACGATGCAGCATCCCAAACTCTCCGTCCGCCGCAGCCTGGCGGTGGAGGTTCGCGATTCGGCCGGGACCCCCGTCCAAGGCGCGGACGTCACGTTCAAGGCCGAGCAGGAGGGGTGCGACCTGCTCCAGCTCCGGACTGTCAAGACCGATGCCAACGGCCGGACGCCAGGCCCCGGCGCCGCGGGCGCGATCGTGTTGACGGAGCACATTAAAACCGCATCGGTTCCTCCCGCGGACCCGACCGTGCAAGTGTTCACCTACACCCTGAGCGCCACGCATCGCGGTCAAACCATGACCGCCACGGGCATTCGCCCCGGCGCCGATGGCGCTCGGTTTGTCATGCAGTTCAAACAACCATGAAAGGCTCGCCATGACCACGCGGAGGATACCCCTTCTGCTCGCGGGCAGCGTGCTGCTGGCCGCCCTCCGCCTGCCGGGCGCCGCCGCCGGGCGATCCGACGCGGAGGCCGTGGCCCTTGGGCCGCCGCCGCAACTGGACGGCCTGCTGACCGAGCCGTTCTGGAAGAACGCCCCGCCGGTGGGCGTCTTCACGCTCTGGAGCGGTCCTGAAAAAGGCCGGCCGACCGCCGACACCACGGTC
>CAZEVX010000193.1:0-6206 GCA_964515705.1 uncultured Verrucomicrobiota bacterium
CGCAGGCGCACGGTCTGGCGCCTGACTGGGCAACAGGGGAAGGCGCAACTCCCGCGGTGTTGGGCAGCCCGCCGCGGCTTGACAAGCGCCGGCCTGTATCCGATAGTGCCGCCACGCCGCTGCCCCGCGAAGCACGGGCGTCCCATATGTTCGATCGCATTGCCATCATCGGGTTGGGTCTCATGGGCGGGTCGCTGGGTCTGGCCGTCAAGCGCCGCGGCCTGGCGCGCACGGTGGCCGGCTACGCGCGGCGGCCGGAAACGCGCGACCTGGCGGCCGACCTGGGCATTGCCGACGAACTGCATGCCTTGCCCGACGCGGCGGCGCGCGGCGCCGACCTGGCGGTGGTCTGCACCTCGGTGGGATCGATTCCCGTGCTCCTGGGCGCCTGCCGCGACCAGTTGGCCGCGGGCGGCGTCGCCACGGACGTCGGCAGTTGCAAGGGCGAGGTGGTCAAGCGGGTGGAAGCGGAATACCCGGCCGGGCCGGTCCCCTACATCGGCAGCCATCCGATCGCCGGCTCGGAACGCCAGGGCATCGAGGCGGCCTCGGCCACGCTGTACGAAAGGGCGCTCGTCGTGCTGACCCCGACCCGGCGCACGGCGCCAGCGGCGCGCGAACGCGTGCGGGAGTTCTGGCAGGCCCTGGGCGCCCGCGTCCAGGAGTTGAGCCCCGCGGCCCACGACCGCCTGCTGGCGCGCACCAGCCATCTGCCGCACGTGGTGGCCGCCCTGCTGGCGGCCGGCGTGGGCCGCGCGCGGCCGGCGGTCGTCGGGCGTTACTGCGGGGCGGGCTTTGCCGACACCACCCGGATCGCCGACGGCGATCCGCGGCTCTGGGCCGACATCCTGCGGGCGAACCGGGCGGCGCTGCGCCGGGAACTCGATTCGCTGGCTGTGGACCTCGACCGCTGGCGCCGCCTGTTGCGCCGCAACGACTGGGACATGATCGAGCAGGCGCTGCGCCGCGGCCAGGATCGGCGTCGGGCGCTGCTGGGACCTCCGGGGGCAAGGCCATGAATCGGCGCGACTGCGCCACGATCCGGCCCGGCGTCCGCTGGTCGGGCCGCGTGCGCGTGCCCGGCGACAAGAGCGTGTCGCACCGGGTGGCCCTGTTGGCCGCGCTGGCCGACGGCCCGTCCACGCTGGACGGGTTTCTGCGCAGCGACGATTGCCTGCATACCCTCGCGGCCGTGGCCGCGCTGGGCGCCCGCGTGCGCACGACCCCCGCGACGATCGAGGTCGCCGGCCAGCCCTGGCGGCCGCCGCCAGGCGCGCTCGACCTTGGCAATTCCGTCAGCGGCCTGCGCCTGCTGGCCGGCCTGCTGGCGAGCCGGCCATGGACCACCGAACTGACCGGCGACGCCTCGCTGTGCTCGCGGCCGATGGGCCGCATCCGCGAGCCGCTGGAACGCATGGGGGCGCGCCTCGAACTCAGCGGCCCGCGCGGGTGCGCCCCGTTGCGGATCGCGGGCGGCGCGCTGCGGGGCATCGAGTACCCGATGCCCGTGGCTTCCGCCCAGGTCAAGTCCTGCGTGCTGCTGGCCGGGCTCTTTGCCGACGGGCCGACCGCGGTGGTCGAGCCGATGCCGACGCGCGACCATACCGAGCGCCTCCTGGACACGCTCGGGATTCCCGTGCGGCGCGACGGCCTGCGGATCACGGTGCCGGGATACGGACCCGCCGGACCGCGCCTGCCGGCCCGTCGCTGGATTGTGCCCGGAGATTTCTCGTCGGCCGCCTTCTGGCTGGCCGCCGCCGCCATGGGCGGCGCTGGCGCCGTCACGGTGGATGGCGTAGGGTTGAACCCGCGCCGCACGGCGCTCCTGGACGTCCTGGCCCGCATGGGGGCCAAGGTTACCGCAATACCCGATCCCGCGGACGCGGCCGCCGAGCCGTGCGGCGCCATCCGGGTCGACGGCGGCGCCCTCGCGGCGACCGAGATCGGCGGCGCCGAGATTCCCAACCTGATTGACGAACTGGCCGCGGCGGCCGCCGTCGCCCAGGGGACGACCGTCATCCGGGACGCCCGCGAGTTGCGGGTCAAGGAATCCGACCGCATTGCCTGCATGGCGGCCAATCTGCGGGCGCTGGGCGTCCCGGTCGAGGAACAGGAGGACGGCCTGCGGATCACGGGCGGCGCGCGGCTGCATGGCGGCGTGGACCTCGACAGCCACGGGGACCACCGGATCGCCATGGCGATGGCCGTCCTGGCAACGCGGGCCGATGCGCCCGTCGTGCTTCGGAACATCGACTGTATCCGCACCTCGTATCCCGAGTTTTGGACCCATTTCGAGGCATTGGGGGGGCATGTCACGTTTGATGATTGCGATTGACGGCCCGGCGGCGTCCGGCAAATCCACGGTCAGCCGCCGGGTGGCGGCTCGGCTGGGCTGGATGCACGTGGACTCCGGGGCGCTCTACCGCGCCCTGACCTGGAAACTGCTCCGGGACGGATGGGCCGACCGGCTGCCGCCGGACCTGCCGGCCTGGCTGGCGCAACAGGCGCTGGAGTGCCGCGCGGAAGCGGGGAGTCTTCGGTTCCGCCTGGGCGGCGAGGATCCCGGGGCGGCCCTGCGGTCGGCGGCCGTGCGGGCGCGGGTCAGCGCCGTGGCGGCCGAGCCGGCCGTGCGCGCCTGGGTTGGGGAGCACCTGCGCCGCCTGACAAGTGTTGGGCCGCTGGTGGTCGAGGGCCGCGACATCGGGACCGTGGTATTCCCGGATGCCCGCCACAAAATTTATCTCGATGCCGATCCGCTCGAGCGCGCCCGGCGCCGGCAGCGCGAGCAGCAGGCCGCCGGCGAGCCGGCGGCTCTCGCGTCCGTGGCGCGCGAGTTGCAGGCGCGCGACGCCCGCGACGCCGGCCGTGCCGACGCCCCGCTAGCCGTCGCTCCCGACGCCTGGCGCCTGGACACGACCGGCCTGACCCTCGAGGCCGTCATCGAGACGGTTTGCGCCAGGATCGCGGGCAACCGCGTTTGGGGGCCGGCCGGCGCTGCCGAAGGCGGACTCCCATGACGCTGCCCGCGATCTATCCGCCGCTCTACGACGCCTGCCGTCTTTCCTTGACGGTCTATCTGAAGTTGGCGCACCGGTTCCGCGCGCGCGGCGCCGAGCATGTCCCGCGCACGGGCGGCGTGCTGCTGGTCTCCAACCATGCCAGTTTCCTGGACCCGGCGGTGCTCGGGGCCGCCCTGTGGCATCGCCGCATCCATTTCCTGGCCCGCGACACCCTGTTCGAAAACCGGCTGTTCCGGGTCTGGGCCCACGCGGTCGGGGCGATCCCGATCCGCCGGAATCGCGCCGACCTGCATGCCATGCGCCAGATCATCGCCGTCGTCCAGCACGGCGGGGTGCTGTGCCTGTTTCCGGAAGGCACCCGCACCCGCGACGGGGCGCTCCGCCCGGCCAAGTCCGGCATCGGGTTCCTGGTGGACAAGTGCCAGGTGCCCGTCGTGCCGGTCTACCTGGACGGCACGTTCCGGGCGTTCCCGGCCGGCGCCCGCTGCATCCGGCCGGCCCGGATCACGGCCGCCTTTGGCACGCCGCTGGCTCCCGCGGAGCTCCAGCGCTGCCGGTCGGCCCCGGATGCCCGCCAGGCCCTGGCCGACCTGGTCATGGCCCGCATCGCCGCCCTGCAACCCGCCGCCCGCGTTTCGGAGGTTCGCGATGCCCAAGCTACGCTTTGAGTTTCCGCTGCCGCGCCCGCATACCGGCGTTGCCCTGGGCAACGGGTGCTTCGGCGTGCTGGCGTGGGGCGGCGAGCGCCTGGCGCTGACCATCAACCGCTCCGACTTCTGGGACCACCGGCACGAGCAGCACCTGCTGCCCGGAATGTCCTACGACGCCCTGCGGCAGGCGCACGCCGCGGGCGACCAGCCGCGCGCCGCGGCCGTCATGGGCGAACGGATGACCTGCTGGCCGCCCGGGCCGACCCGCCAGCGGGCCGAGACCTTCGTGCCCGGCCCGCTGCGGCCCAAGATGCTGCCGGGGGATTTCATGGCCAGCCGCCTGCCGATGGGACGCTGGGAGTTCGGGCTGCGCGCCGGATACGCGCTCGCGCGCGGAACGCTCGATGCCGGGACGGGCGAGCTAGGCGTGAGCGTGCGGTCGGCGCGCGGCCGGCCGGCCGGGCGCCTGCGGCTGGCCATGCATCCCGATCGGCCGGTCGTCTGGATCGCCGATCCCCGGCGGCTGCTCCGGAACGCCCGGGGCCGATCCGCCTGGGAGTGGGTGGCCGGATGGTTGCGCGCGCGCCAGCTTCCGCGGCCGCGGGCAGTGCCCGGGGCCGGGGAGCGCGGCTGGGTCCAGGCCTGCCCGGCCGACGATGCCATGGCCACCGTATGCCAGCGCGCACCCGGCGGCTGGTGGCTGACCATGGAACGCGGACCGACCGGCGCGGCGGCGCTGGCGTCCGCGCGCCGCACCCTGGCGGCCTGCCGCCGCGCGGGTGGTCCGGCGCTGGCGGCGGCCGCCGCGCGCCACTGGCGCGGATTCTGGCGCCGGGCCCCTCGCCTGCGCCTGCCAGACCGCGCCTGCCAAGAGATATGGGACTATGCCCTGTTCCGATTCGGGGGCGCGGCCAGCCCGCGCGGGGGCGTTCCCAGCAGCCTGCAAGGCCCCTGGATCGAGGACTACCAGCCGCCGCCCTGGTGCGGCGACTACCATTTCAATGTCAACATTCAGCAGATTTATTCCCCGGCCTTCGGCGCCGGCCAGATGGACCATGTGCTCCCGCTCTTCGACATGCTCGACGGCTGGCGGAAAGTCATGCGCCATAACGCCAAGGTCCTGCTGGGGATCGACGACGGGCTGGTGATGGGGATGCTGACGACCGACCGCGGACACCTGATCTATTACGGCGCCGGCTGCGTGCTGGACCTGCTGGTCTCGGCCTGGACCGCCCAACTCTACTGGCTCTACTACCGCTATACCGGCGACACCGCGTTCCTGCGCGAGCGGGCCTATCCGTTCATGGTTGGCATCATGCGCGGATTCGAGGCCATGCTGGAGCCGCGGGCCGGCCCGCCCGAGCCAGCCCCGGAGGAGTTCGCCGGCGTGGCGCGCCGCGAACGCCGCGCCGTGGCGGGCGACCCCTGGCCCGGCCGCGGGCCGCTGACGCTGCCGCTGGCGGTGTCGCCCGAATACGCGGATGCCCGTGGCAACCGCCTGGGCCGCGACCCGTCCTGCCAGTTGGCGGCCATCCATTGGCTGGCGGACGCCCTGCTGCGGGCCAGCCGGATTTTAGGACGGCCCCCGCGCCCGGCCTGGCGGGCCATCCGGCGGCGTCTGCCGCTGTTCCGCACCGTGGGGGAGGGGCGGCAGCGGCGCCTGGCCGTGTGGGAAGGGCAGGACTTGGACGTCTGCCACCGGCACCATTCGCATCTGGCCGCCGTGTACCCGTTCGACATCCTGGGGCGCCTGACGCCGGTCCAGCAGCAAATCCTCGACAATAGCCTGGATCACTGGATCGCCCTGGGCATGGGACAGTGGAGCGAGTGGTGCATGCCATGGGCGGCGATCCTCCAGGCGCGCACCGGCATGCCCGAGGCCCCCGTGCCGCTGCTGCGCCTGTGGCAGGCGCTCTTCGTGAACGAGGGCCGCGCCACGGTCTACCTGCCGCGCTTCCGCGGGCTGACCGCGCATCGGCGCGCCGACCTTGCCAAGCCGCTCGAGACCCACGAAGTCATGCAACTCGACGGCGCCATGGGCGCCGCGACCGCCGTGATGGAGATGGTGGCCCACGAGCGCGGGGGCGCCATCCACGTGGGCGCCGGCCTGCCCGCCGCCTGGCGCGACCTGTCCGTCCGGCGCCTGCGCCTGCCCGGCCCGCTGCTCCTCGGCCTGGACCGGCGCGACGGCGCGCTTCGGCGCCTGACCCTGCGCCATCTCGTCGGCGGGCCGGTCCGCCTGGTGGCGCACGGCGCCGGACCCCTGCGGGAAGCCGGGCCGGGCGGCCGGCCGGTGACGTTCCCGCTGGTGCGCCGCCTGCGGGCCGGGGAAACCCTGACGCTGGTGCCGACGGCATAGCCGTGCGCCGCCGCGGCGGACAGGCGACAAGCGGTTGACCTTGCCGGTCAAGGCAGTCCGTTGGCACCCCGATGTGCGGGAGTTGCGCTTGTCCGCGGTCACTTCAGGCGCGATCCGTGCAGGGGAACGGCTCAGCGCAGCTTCGCCCTCCACGGGGAGTCGTCAAGGAACGCCTGC
>CAZEVX010000194.1:0-6197 GCA_964515705.1 uncultured Verrucomicrobiota bacterium
CCTGGAGGGCGAAGCTGCGCTGAGCCGTTCCCCTGCACGGATCGCGCCGGGAGTGACCGCGGACAAGCGCAACTCCCGCACATCGGGGCGGGACCCATGATTGGCGCGTAAGCCACGGCCGAACCGGTGCACAGGTCAGTTTGACTACGTCCGCCGTCGCCAGCCGGAAGGCCGCGCCAATCATGGCGGGAAAGGCTCGACAGCCGTGGCGGGCGGCTGCTAGGGTATGCCTCCACCCGGGCGATGGCGGCCGACGATTGCCGGAAGGAACGACGCATGAAAAAGCCAGGCGTGCTGAACGTGTTCGAAACGCAGTATCCCAGCCCGGTGGCCGTGGTCATCAGCATGGACGCGCAGGCCAATCGGCCGAACCTGGCGACGCAGAACTGGTTCATGTTTTGCAGCCACCTGCCCCCGCAACTGGCGATCTCGGTTGGCAACGCCCACGCCACGCGGGAGATCATCCGTTCGACCGGCGAGTTCGTGCTGGCGCTGCCGAGCCGCCGCCAGGTGGAGGCCGTTCTGCTGTGCGGCACCAAGAGCGGGCATGACACCGACAAGGCGCGGACCAGCGGGTTCCAGTTCCTGCCGGCAACGAAGATCAAGCCGCCGCTGATCGCCGAGGCCTGCGCCAATTTCGAGTGCCGGGTGACGACCATGCTGCTGACCGGCGACCACACCCTGTTCGTCGGCGAGATCGTGGCCAGCGTGATCGGCGAGCACTGTCACGACCGGCTGTTCGCCCTGAGCGACGGCCGGTTTGCCGGCTACGAGACCTGACCGCGGGCGCGGCGGCGGGCATGGAACGGGCGGCCATGAAGGTGTTGATTCCCGTGGCGGATGGGTGCGAGGAGATGGAGGCGGTCATCGCGGCGGACGTGTTTCGGCGCGTGCCATGGACCGTGACGCTGGCCGGGCTCCGGCCTGGCGCGGTCCGCTGCGCGCGGGGCGTGCGGCTGGTGCCCGACGCCTGCTGGTCGGACCTCGATCCGGCGGCCTTCGACCTGCTGGTCATTCCCGGCGGGCAGGACGGCGTCGCCGCCGGGGCCGAGCGGGCGGCCGCGCTGGCGCGCGGCCTGGTGTGCGCGCCTCCCGGCCGGGCGCCGGGCTGATCGTTCACCCCGGGCCGGAGTCCCATCCGTCCCGCGTGCAGTGGAGCGGCGATCCCGATGCGCCGACGCGACACATTCGACGTGCTGGCAAGCTGCCTGGCGGTCGCCGCCGATGCCGCGGCCGTGTTCCTGGGGTTCATGCTGGCGATCTGGGTGCGGTTCGGCAGCGGCTGGGTGCCGCTGGTCCGCGACACCGCGCCGGACCATTTGTACCGGCTCTACGCCCAGGGGGCCGCGGCCGGGACGCTGTTGTTCCTGTTCGTGTTTCGGGCCCTCGGCCTCTATGTCCGCCCGCAGGCCGGCGCCTTCGGCGACCGCATTCCGCGCCTGGCGCACGCCGTGCTGGCGAGTCTGCTGGGGGTGGCCGCGCTGGCCTTCGTCTGGCGCACCGAACCGCCCTTTTCGCGGGTGACGCTGCTGCTGTCGGGCGCGACCGTGCTGCTGCTGGTGCTGGTCGAGCGCGCCGCGCTGTTCCGCTGGGAAGTGCGCGCCGCGCGCCGCCGCCGCGACGTGCGCCGCGTGGCGATGGCCGGGACCGACGCCCTGGCGGCGCGGCTCAAGGCCTCGCTCGAGCAGGAACCCCGGCTCGGCGCGCGCGCGGTGGCCTTTTTCCGGACGCGCGCGGACCCCGTGCACCCCGGAATCCCGGCCGACCTCGTGCGCGGGGCGATCGAGGATCTGCGTCCCTGGATCGAGCAGCGCCGCGTGGACGAGGTGATCCTGACCGACAGCGCCATCGACCGCGCCCGCATGGAAGACCTGATGCTGCTTTGCGAACGGTCGCTGGTGACCTTTACGCTCGTGCCGGACCTGCTCTACATGATGACCGGCTCCGTGGACCTCAAGACCGTCAGCGGCATCCCGCTGCTGGGGGTGACCCGCTGGCCGCTCGACCGCTTCTGGAACCGGGTGCTCAAGCGGACCGCGGACCTGGCCGGGGCGGCAGTCGGCCTGCTGCTGGCGGCCCCCGTCATGGCCGTCTGCGCCTGGCTCATCCGGCGCGATGCGCCCGGGCCGGTGCTCTATCGCCAGGTGCGCTGCGGCGAGGGCGGCCGCCCGTTCACCCTCTACAAGTTCCGCACCATGGTGGCGGATGCCGAGGCGCGCTCCGGGCCCGTCTGGGCGGTGGCCGACGATCCCCGGCGGACGCGCGTCGGGGCCGTGTTGCGCCGCTACGGGTTGGACGAACTGCCGCAGCTCTGGAACGTGTTGCGGGGCGACATGAGCCTGGTCGGGCCGCGGCCCGAGCGGCCCTGCTTCGTGGAGCAGTTCAAGGAGGAACTCAGCCGCTACATGTGGCGCCACGCCTCCCGGCCCGGCCTGACCGGCTGGGCGCAGGTCAGCGGCCTGCGCGGCAACACCGACCTGCGCGAGCGCCTGCGCTGCGACCTCTACTACCTCGAACACTGGTCGCTGGCCTTTGACTTCAAGATTCTGCTCCAAACGCTTGTCCGCCGCGACAACGCCTACTGATTGATGCACTCCAACTGGACAGCGTGGGGGTTCAACCCGACGGTTTGGTCGGGCGTCTCCGCCTGGATCGCGGCCCAGGCGATCAAGATGGGGCTGTTCTTCCGGCGCACCGGCAAGGTCAACTTCGGGTACCTCGTCAGCACCGGCGGCATGCCCAGCGCGCACTCGGCCCTGGCGGCGGCGCTCTGCACCTCGGTGGCGCTGCGGGTGGGCACCGCCGACCCGCTCTTCGCAGTGACCCTGGCGTTCGCCGCGATCGTGATGTTCGACGCCCAGAGCGTGCGGCGCGCCGCCGGCCTGCAGGCGCGCGTGCTCAACCAAATCCGCGAAGAACTCCTCCAGAGCCATCGCGTGACCCGCGAACGGCTGGTCGAACTCCTCGGCCATACCCGCAAGGAAGTCTTCCTCGGGATGGCCCTCGGCATCGTCATGGCCGTGCTGGTGCATGCCGCCGCCGATTGAATCCCGGCGCCGGAACGCGCCGCGTCCCGGCCGTCGAATAGGCTTGCCTTTTCCGCGCCGCGCCGGTAGGGTGCTCCAGCGATTGCCCCGGCCCGATCAGCGCCCGGCTGCCCGGCCGTGACGGGTGCGGTTTCCGTCGGAATGCGACGTACAAGGAGATTGTCTGCCATGGCCAGCAAGGAAATGATGGACGGCAACACCGCCGCGGCGACGGTGGCCTACGCGGTCAGCGAAATCTGCGCCATTTACCCGATCACCCCCTCCTCGAACATGGGGGAACTGGCCGACGAGTTCAGCGCCGCCGGCCGCCAGAACATCTGGGGCGCCGTGCCGCAGGTGGTCGAGCTGCAATCCGAGGGCGGGGCCAGCGGCGCGGTGCACGGGGCGCTGACCGCCGGGGCGCTGGCGACGACCTTCACGGCCTCGCAGGGCCTGATGCTGATGCTGCCGAACATGTACAAGATCGCCGGCGAACTGACCGCCACGGTCTTCCACGTGTCGGCGCGCGCGCTGGCCTGCCAGGCGCTGTCGATCTTCGGCGACCATGCCGACGTCATGGCGGCGCGGGCGACCGGGTTCGCGCTGCTGTCGTCCAACAGCGTCCAGGAGGTCATGGACCTGGCGCTGATCGCCCACGCCGCGACCCTCGAGGCGCGCGTACCGTTCCTGCACTTCTTCGACGGCTTCCGCACGTCGCACGAAATCCAGAAGATCGAGGAACTCGGCGAGGACCTGATGCGCGCGATGATCCGCGACGACCTGGTGCTGGCGCACCGCCGGCGCGGCCTGTCGCCCGACCGCCCGTCGATCCGCGGCACCTCGCAGAACCCGGACGTCTATTTCCAGGGCCGCGAGACCGTCAACCCCTACTACCTGGCCGCCCCGGCCATCGTGCAGCGCCAGATGGACCGCTTCGGCGAACTCACCGGCCGGCGCTACCGGCTCTTCGAGTATGTCGGCGCGCCGGACGCCGAGAAGGTCATCGTGATGATGGGCTCGGGAGCCGAGACCGCCCACGAGACCGTCAACGCCCTCGTCGCCAAGGGCCGCAAGGTCGGGCTGCTGAAGGTGCGCCTGTTCCGCCCATTCGACATCCGGGCGTTCGTCTCCGCCCTGCCGCCGACGGTCAAGGCGATCGCGACCCTCGACCGCACCAAGGAGCCCGGCGCGCTCGGCGAGCCGTTGTATCTCGACGTGCGCACGGCGATCGGCGAGGCCATGAGCGAGAAGTGGATGGCCGCGCGCCGCTATCCGCGGGTCTGCGGCGGCCGTTACGGCCTGGGGTCGAAGGAGTTTACCCCGGCGATGGTCAAGGCGGTGTTCGACAACCTCTCCGGCCGCCGGAGCCGCAACCATGTCACCGTCGGGATCGACGACGACGTCAGCCACACCAGCCTGCCGGTGGACGCCCGCTTTCAACTCGACCACCCCGGACGCATCGAGTGCAAGTTCTACGGGCTGGGGTCCGACGGCACGGTCGGCGCCAACAAGAACTCGATCAAGATCATCGGCGACCAGACCGAGAACTATGCTCAGGGCTACTTCGAGTACGACTCCAAGAAGGCCGGGGCGGTGACGATCTCGCACCTGCGCTTCGGGCCGACCCCGATTCAGAGCCCGTATCTCTGCACGCGGGCGGACTTCGTGGCCTGCCATCACTTCTCGTTCCTTGAAAAGTACGACCTGCTGGCCGACGCCCGCGAGGGGGCGGTCTTCCTGCTCAACAGCCCCTACGGGCCGGACGAGGTCTGGCAGCACATGCCCGACGAGATCGAGCGCCAGATACTCCGCAAGAAGATCCGCTTCTACGTGATCGATGCCGTGGCCCTGGCGAAGGAGTTGAAGCTCGGGGCGCGCATCAACACGATCATGCAGACCTGCTTCTTCAGCATCTCCGGCGTGCTGCCGCCCGACCAGGCGATCGCCGCCCTCAAGAAGGCGATCGAAAAAACCTACGGGCGCAAGGGCCCTGACGTCGTGGCCATGAACTTCCGGGCCGTGGACTCGGCCGTCGCCGCCCTGCACGAGGTCAAGGTCCCGGCGCGACCGGCTGGCAAGAGCCAGCGCCCGCCGGCGGTCGCGGCCGAGGCCCCGGACTTCGTGCGGCGGGTGACGGCCGCGATCATGAGCCAGCAGGGCAACCGCCTGCCGGTCAGCGCCCTGCCGGCCGACGGCACCTGGCCGACCGGCACGACGCGCTTCGAGAAGCGCAACATCGCCGTGGACATTCCGGCCTGGAATCCGGCGCTCTGCATCCAGTGCGGCCAGTGCTCGCTGGTCTGCCCGCACGCGGCCATCCGGGTGAAGGCCTACGAGGCCGGCCGCCTGGCCGGCGCCCCGCCGACCTTCCAGGCGGCCGAGGCCAAGGGCAAGGAGTTTGCCGGGCTCAAGTTCACCGTGCAGGTGGCCCCCGAGGACTGCACCGGCTGCGGCGTCTGCGTGCAGAACTGTCCCGGACGCGAGCGCGACGCCGCCACCAAGCAGGAGACCGGCCGGCGCGCGATCGCCATGGCGCCGCAACGGCCGCTGCGCCAACCGGAGTCCGCGAACTTCGCCTTCTTCATGGCGATCCCGGACATGGACCCGGCGCGCTACAATCGCGCCACGATCAAGGGCAGCCAGTTCGTGCGCGCCATGTTCGAGTTCTCCGGCGCCTGCGCCGGCTGCGGCGAAACGCCCTACCTGAAGCTGTTGACCCAGCTCTTCGGCGACCGGCTGCTGATCGGCAACGCCACCGGCTGCTCCTCGATCTACGGCGGGAACCTGCCGACAACGCCCTACACGACGCGCGAGGACGGGCGCGGGCCGGCCTGGTCCAACTCGCTCTTCGAGGACAACGCCGAGTTCGCCTACGGCATGCGGCTGGCGGCGGACGCCTTCCAGACCCTGGCGCTCGACCTGCTGGAACGGGGCGCCGCGGCCGACGAGGGGCTGCGGGCGCTGGCGGCCGAGTTGCGCGGCGCCGACCAGTCCACCCCGGCGGGCATCGAGGCCCAGCGCGCCCGCGTCGACCAACTGCGGAAGCGGCTGGCGCGCCAGACCGGAGGCGACTGGGCGGCGCGGCTGGACGCGGTGGCCGACTACCTGGTGAAGAAATCCGTCTGGGCGGGCGGCGGCGACGGCTGGGCCTACGACATCGGGTACGGCGGG
>CAZEVX010000195.1:0-6018 GCA_964515705.1 uncultured Verrucomicrobiota bacterium
GGGACACGCACGCCCGGGGCACCGCCGCTGCCTGTCCCTCCGCCCGCGATTGACAGGACGCTGGGCGAGTACCTTGCCCGGGCCGGCGTGCCGCAGTATGCGATCAGCGAGACCCAGAAGTTTGGGCACGTGACCTACTTCTTCAACGGCAACCGCTCGGGCAAATTCGATGAGCAGCGCGAAACCTATGTGGAGATTCCGTCCGACCGCGTTCCTTTCGAGCAACGCCCCTGGATGAAGGCGGCCGAGATCACGGACGCCGTTGTCGCGGCGATCCACGGCAACCGGTTCCCGTTTATCCGGCTCAACTACCCGAATGGCGACATGGTCGGGCATACCGGCGTCTTTCAGGCCACCCGGATCGGGGTGGAGGCCGTGGACCTGGTGCTCGGGCGGCTCGTCGAGGCCGTGCGGGCGGTCGGCGGCATCCTGGTGGTCTCCGCGGACCACGGGAACGCCGATGACATGCTCGAGCACGACGAGCAGACCGGGGCGGTCAGGATCGACCCCGTGACCGGCCGCCCGCGGGCCAAGACCAGCCATTCCCTGAATCCCGTGCCGTGCCTGATCCATGACGCGGCCGGGTCCGGCGGTCTGGCGCTGACACCGGCGGCGCGGCAGGGGGCGTTGGGTATCAGCAGTCTGGCGGCGACCTGCCTGACGCTTCTGGGCTTCGTGCCGCCGGCCGGCTACGATGCGAGCCTCGTGACCGCCGGCGCCTGAGCGAGGACGCGGCGGGCCGACCGTCGCCAGACAGACACGCGAGCGCTGCATGAGTTCCGATCCATATGGCGTGATCCTGGGGGGTGCGGCCGACGACATCCGGCGCGCCGGCGACCGCATGCAACGGCAGCCCGTGGACTGGGACTTGACCGGCGACCCGCCCGACCCCTTGGAGGTTCGGCAGACGACGCTGTGCGGGCCGGCGACCGTCGAGGGGCCGGGCACGTTTCGGCGGGGCGAGCGGCACCGCGTGCAGTTCGAGCCGAGCGATGTTCCCGGGTGGTATTTTGAGCGCCTCGACCTGCCGGGGACGATGCCGATTGCCGTCAGCGTGCGCCATGTCTGGACCACGGCGCGCAACATCGTGCTGCGTTGCGGGTCGCCCCACAACTACCTGCGCATGGTGGAACACATCATCGCGCTGCGTCTGGGACTAGGCCTCGACAACCTGACGATCAAAGTCTGGTCCGGCGATCCGCCGCTATTCGACCGTGGCAGTCTGGACCTCGTGGACGCCTTGGAGCGGGTCGGGACGGCGACGCTGGCGGCGCCGGCGCGGTACGTCACGGTCAAGGAGCCCGTGACCATGGGCGGGCCGAACGGCAGTTTTCTGACATTGCGCCCGTCGGTCGGCGTCCCGCGGCTGACGATGGATTGCGCCGTGGATTTTCCGAACGCCATCGGGCGTCAGCGCGTGCGCTGTCACCTGACGCGCGGGCTGTTCCGGTACGCGGCCGCGGCGCGCACCAACACGACCGCGGGCATGAAATGCTATGCCCAGACGGTCGGCAAGCTGTTTGCCGACATTCGCAACCTGGGGTACACGGACCGCAACATCCTGATCGCCGGCCGGCGGCGTTACGTGAACGAACCGGGACTCGTTCACGCCGGAAAATCGCTCGAGGCCGTCTGGCATCGCGCCATGCTGGACCTGCTGGCGGCGCTGGCGCTGATCGAAAGTGGGCGCTTTGTCGGCGACGTGGTGTCCTACAAGGCCGGCCACACACTGGACGTGGCCCTGGTGAGCGTGGCACACCGCTACGGACTGCTGCGCCCGGTGGGGCTGCCGGCGGCGGGTTGAGCATCCACGAGCATCGGCGGGGCGGTGGCCTCCCCGTGCCAGGTGGCGGCCGTGCTCGATCCAAAGAGGGCCACGCCCAGGACCGCCAATGCCAGCAGCGGCGCCAGCAGCGCGTGCCGCCGTCCCAGGACGCGCAGCGTGCATGCCAGCCAGAAGGCCGCAAACGCCACGGCGGCTGCCGCCGCGCGCCTGGCCGCCGGCCAGTCGTAGTGCCAGAACAGCACGATCCGGTACCAGGGCAGGTCGACGGCCGAACGGTTGTCGCGGCGCGCCAGGGCAATCTGTAGGTTGCGCCGGAGATCGGGCGCCCGGCCGAGATACCGTTCGGCCCGCAGCAGCGCGGCGGCGGCCGCCGCAGGGCGTCCGGCCTGAAGCAGCGCGGTGCCCAGGTTGAAGAACAGCGGGCCGTTGTGGACGCCGTCGTTGACCAGTTGGGCGTACCCCTGTGCGGCGCGCAGCGCGTCCTCCGGTGTCCGTGCGGCGGCCAGGAGGGCGTTGGCCTCGTTCCAGATAAAGGCCTGCCCGGACGGCTCGAGCGCCGCGGCCGGCGCCGCCGCCGCTGCCAGGGCCAGGCCAACCAGGATGATGGCCCGGCGGCGGCCGCCGGGCGGGCAGGGAGACGGTCGCGCGAGGCGGGCGGCGGCAGGATTCATCATGGTCTCGAACTCCGGTTGCCGCCGGCGCGCGGTTGCGCCAGAAAGGGGTCGATCTCGGCCAGCAGGCGGGCGAGGCAGCGGCTGTCATTCTCCAGCGTCGCCGGCCCAGGCGTCCCGGAAAACCCGCCATGGAAATAGGGCTCGTGCAGCGCCCGGAGGGCGTCGGCCAGAGCGGCGGGAACGCCGGCCGACCGCAAGGCGTCGTGCGCTCCGGCGGGGGTCAGGCAGCCGGGAGACAGATCCCGGCGCTCGACCAGGTAGCCGCGCAGCGCCGCGCCCAGACCGGCGGCCGCCGCGTTCGGAGCGCGTTCGCGCCGCGCGGCCGCCAAGGCCCGGCATGCACGGGACAGGGCGCGGCGCCGGCGTCGCGCGGCCTGGCGGCGCGGCCGGCTGCGTTGCCAGGCTTGCCAGGCGATGCCTGCCAGCGTCAGCAGCGGGGCCGCCCCGGCCGCGGCCAGCCAGCCGGGGTGCCCGAGCAGCGGGACCGACCGGAATCCGTCGGCGGATTGGCGGATCGGGGCCGGCGCGGCGGCGCGCCAGTCCGCGGCGGGTTGCACGGCGGCGATCAGGTTTGTGTGGCCGACCAGGTTAGTTGCCGTGATCTCCACGGCTGGGCGCACCTCGAGCGGGATGGCGAGAGTCCGCACGCGATCGTAGGCGCGCCGGCCGAGGTCGTAATAGGCGATCTCGATCGGCGGCACCTGCAGCCGTCCGGCGCGCGTCGGCCGCAGGGTATAGGTGAACCGGCAGACCCCGTCGCGCTTGTCGGAGTCGACCGTCGTGTCGTACACCGTGAAGGCGCCGGTCAGATCGGCTTGCTGGGACAGCTTGGGCGGCAGCATCTTGTCGAAACGCAGCGGGCCGCTCAACGCGAGGGTCAGCTTGACCAGGTCGCCCACGACGCAGGAGGAGGTGTCCAGGATGGCGCGCGCCGCCAAGTTGCTGCCGATCAGGCCGGTGAAGGCGGCTGGCCGGTGTTCTTCCGGGGGCGGGACCACCCGCACCGTGCAGGCCGGGCCCACGGCGAAGACGTGCCGGCCCTCCGCCCGGCCATCGGTTGAGACGGCGACCGGCACCTGGCCATTGAAGGTGACCGGTCCGAAGACGTAGTTCCCTTCCTCTTTCGGCGTGTAGGATAGCGACAGGGTGTATTCCAGGTCGTCGTTGCCGAGGCGCCGGTCGAAAGCAAAGACGGCCCGCCGTTTGCCACCGGAAAAGAAGGCGTCGAAATCGAACGGATCGGGTTCGCGCTGGAAATTGTTGACGGCAAATCCGGGCCGGCCATTCGGGATCAGCAGTCGGTTCAGCAGGTTGAGGATGTCGGGGCCGGCCAGCCCCTTGACGCCCTCCGGCGTTAGCCAAGGGATGTCCAGGATCGGCGGGTTGTCCGGGACCAGCGGGTCGGTCGCTTCGTTCGGCGGCGGGAGCCGCCGGATGCGGACGGCCAGCGTAATGGCAAAGGGCTCGTCCAGCAGGACCGTGTCGCGCGAGGCGCGGATTGCCAGGGCCACCACGTTCTGGGCCTCGATGTCCGTGACGGCGACCGTCGGCCCCGCGGCCTCGAGGCGCCGTCCGTCGACGGCGACGGAGACCGGCCCGGCGCGGAACGCGCCGGCTTCCAGCGGGGTGATTTCGTAGGAGACGACGAGGCCCGAAAACCCCTCGCGCACCATCTGGCCGCGTTCGAAGCGAATGCTGACGTTGCTGACCGTCTGGGCGCCCAGGCGCCGGACGCGCGCCTTGGCGATGCGCGCGAGGTCCGGCTCCGCCGCGGAACTGCCGGCGACCGACACCTGCAAAAGGAACGATTCGCCGAGATAAACTTGGTGCCGATTAGCCTCGACCGTCAGGGCGGCCTCGCCGCCTACCGCCAGGCGGGCGGCCAGACAGAACAGTCCTGCCAGCGCCAACCGGCGCCATCCTGGGGCGGGCTGCTGCCTGCTGGCGAGGGGCGTCTTCATGCGGCGATCGAGACCTGGCCGGGCCGCGACACGCGGCCGGCGAGCGCGCGCCGGCTCACCAGTCGCGGTCCACGGGCGACGGGGGCACATACGGATCGCGCTGGCGTTGTTCGCGGTATTCCTTCTCGCGCTGATCGGCCTTTTCCAGCAGCGCGCGCGCCCGGTCGGGCGTCATCTCCTGGTTTGGCGGCGGGGCATCAGGCTGCCGTTCCGGTTGCGGCGACGGCTGCTGAGCTTGCGGGGGCGGCGTCGCCTGGGAATCGTCCGGAGGTTGCCCGTCCCGGGGTTCCGGCTGCGATTGCCGGTTCTGCGGCGGCTCTTGCGGATGATCGGGTTGCGGGTCGCGTTGCTGCCGCGGGTCCGCAGGCGGTTGATCCTGGGACGACGCCTCCGGTGGTGGCTGCCGGTTGGGGTCCTTGGGCAGGAGGTGTTGGATCTCGAGGAGCCGGTCGTGGGCGAGACGCTGGGATGGCAGCGTCTCCAAAAAGTTGGCCGCCTGCGCACGCGCCAGCGCCTGGGTTTGTGCCGCCTGAGCCTCGGCGGCGAGTTCCAGGATGCGCGCGCGCGTTTCCGCGCTGAGACCTGACGGGGCGGGGTTGGTGCCGGGGGCGGCCGACGCCGCGGCCGACGGGGGCGCGCCGGTCGCCACGGACGGGATGCCGGAGGGCGGCACGGCCTGTTGGAAGCGTTCGGCGAAGAGGCGGGTCAACGCGAGGGCTTCCGCCTGGTCGGTCCGCAGGGATTCCGGATCGGCGGACGCGGCCTTGGCGACGAGGGCGGTGACCGCGCCGATGGCATTGGTTTGACGCTGGGTCGCCTCGCGCAGCAGCGCGTTGTAATCGGCCATACTTTTCCAGAGCGTGTAGGCGCCGGCTTCGGCCGTGCGCACCGCGCCCCAGGCTTCGGGCTCGACGTCGCGCAGCCGCCGGGCGGCTTCGCCCATGACCGTGCGCAGGCTGTCGAGATGGGAACCGATCTGGCCGGCCGGCGCGCCGGATGCAGCGATAGCGGCCTGCAGGGGCGTCAGGATGCCGGCGCCGTCGCGTTGTTGGGCGCCGAGGCGTTCGAACTGGGCAATACGGGAGGGGGTATCGTTCGTCAGGGCGCTGGTCAATCCGTTGGCGACGGCGCGCTGATCGGCCAGCAGGCGGTCGGCGAGTTGCGGCGGCGGCAGGCCCTGGTACCGGGCCATCAGGCGGCGCCGTTCGGCCTCGGCGCGGGCTTCCGGCAGCCGGTTGGTGACCAGCCCAAGGTTGGCGCGCGCATCCGCCTGGTTGCCGGGCAAGCGCGCCGCGGTTTGAAACGCCAGGCCAGCCCGTTCCAGCAGGGCGGGCAAGGCCTCGGGCGGTTGGTTGGTGCCGGCCGCCGCGGCCTGGTCGGCGAGTTGCAGCAGGGCGCAGCCCTGATTATGGGCGGCGGCGGAGAGATCGGCCGGCTGGCGCGCCGCGACCTCGGCGAAGGCGTCGGCTGCCGCCTGATAATCGCCGGCCTGGTAGAGCGCGCAAGCGGCGTTGAAGAGGTACGCGTCCTGCACGGCGCGCGATTGTCCGTCTTGGGCTGCCCGGTAGAGCGCGGCCGCGTCCCGGTGGCGGCCTTG
>CAZEVX010000196.1:0-5988 GCA_964515705.1 uncultured Verrucomicrobiota bacterium
AGAGCTCTACCTTGCCAAGGTAGATGTCGAGGGTTCAAATCCCTTCGCTCGCTCCCAGGCGGTTCTCGCCAAGACTCGAACCGCCCCTACACCCCGCATTCGTGGCATCAGTCCTCTGTCCGCGGTGTGTCGGCCGTTCGCCAGAACGCCCGACCGTCATGCCGAGACCATGTCACCCCGAGGGTTGGCGATACCATCGGATCAGGGCGTTGGTCGAGCTGTCGTGCCGCAGGTCGGGTTCGACCGTTGCCGTGAGCTCCGGCAACAGTCGGCCGGCCAGTTCCTTGCCCAACTGCACGCCCCACTGGTCGAAGGAATAGACATCCCACAGCACGCCCTGCACGAATATTTTGTGCTCGTACAAGGCCACCAACGCTCCCAGGGTCGCCGGCGTCAGGCAGTCGGCCAGCAGCGTGCTGGTCGGCCGGTTGCCGGGGCACATCCGGTGCGGCGCGAGCGCCGGGGGCACCCCGGCGGCCGCCAGTTCCTCGGCCGCACGGCCGAAGGCCAGCGCCTCGGTCTGCGCCAGGCAGTGCGCCATGAGCTGGTGATGGGCCTCGCGCGGGCCGCGCGCCGGCCGGCGGAACCCGATGACATCGGCCGGAACGAGCTTGGTCCCCTGGTGCAGCAACTGGTAAAAGGCATGCTGGCCGTTGGTGCCGGGTTCCCCCCAGACCACCGGCCCGGTTTGCCAGGCCGCCGGGCGTCCCTGCCGGTCCACCGACTTGCCGTTGCTCTCCATGTCGGCCTGCTGGAGGTAGGCCGGGAGCAGGCGCAAATCCTGGGCATACGGCAGCACGGCGTGGCTGTCGGCGCCGAACCAGTTGTTGTACCAGGCGCCCAGCAGGGCCATCAACACCGGCAGGTTGCGGTCGAGCGGCGCCTCGGCGAAATGCCGGTCCATGGCATGGAAGCCGTCGAGCATGTCAACGAATCGCGCGCGCCCGACAGCCGCCATCAGGATCAAGCCGACCGCCGAACAGAGCGAATAGCGCCCGCCGACCCAGTCCCAGAACTCGAACCTGTTGGCGGGGTCGATCCCGAACCGTTGCACCTCGGCGGCGTGGGTCGAGACCGCCACGAAATGGCGGGCAATCGCCGCCTCGTCGCGCAGGGCGGCCAGGCACCAGGCCCGTGCCGTCCGGGCATTGGCCATGGTCTCCTGGGTGGTAAAGGTCTTGGACGTCACGATGAACAGCGTGGTCTCGGGCGCCAAGCCGCGGGTGGCCTCGAGAAAATGCGCCCCGTCCACGTTCGAGACGAACCGGATGGCCAAGTCCGGATGCGCGTAGGCGCGCAGCGCCTCGCAGGCCATCGCCGGGCCCAGGTCGGACCCGCCGATCCCGATGTTGACCAGCGCCCGGATCGGCCGGCCCGCGGCGCCGCGCCAGGCGCCCGAGCGGACGGCCTCGGCAAAGGCCGCCATGCGGTCGAGGACGTGGCGAACCGCCGGCATAACGTCCTGCCCGCCGACCAGGACCGGCCGGCCCGACCGGTTGCGCAGGGCGGTGTGCAGGGCCGGCCGGCCCTCGGTGCCATTGACCGGCGCTCCCGCGAACATGGCGTCCCGCGCCGCCTCGACCCGGCGGGCACGCGCCAGGGCCAGCAGCAGGGCGAGGGTCTCGTCCGTCACGCGGTGCTTGGAATAATCGAGCCGCCAGCCGGCGGCTTCCGCCGTGAAGCGCGCGGCGCGCTCGGGATCGCGGGCAAAGAGCTCGCGCAGGTGCAGTCCTTGCAGGGCGTCCCGATGGCGCTCCAGGGCGGCCCATTCCGGCAGCTCGATCGGACGCGGGGGCATGGCAAATCCTCCCAATCAAACCTGCCCGAACCCATTGTTGCCGGGCGTTTCACCATAGGGTACGCGGACGCCCAAAGCGATAAAAAAACGCCGGGGGCCGGCGCCGCGGCCACGGCCAGCGGACGTCCCGCCGATGCCGCCGCCTCCAACGATAACAATTAAAATATCGATCGATCATTTAATTGTTATGTCAAGAACGCTGGTTGAAGGCCGGCCGGGCGCCGGGCATTTTGTTTTGCATTCGCCGGACAGCACGGCCATACTGCCCGCATGGGTTTGTGGCTTTCCAACGTCGCCGTGACCGCGCGGCTATGCGGCCATGCCGCCGGTGGTCTGGCCGGCCTGGCGCGGCGGCGTCCGGCGGCTGGCCACTCTGGGTCGGGGTTCTGCGTGCCAGCCGATTTCCTTGGCGTTTGCGTGGCGAGCGCCGCGGACCCGGCTTGCGACACCTATGTCCTGGACCGCCTGGGCGAACTGGGGGTGCGGCAGGTCCGCCTGGACCTTGCCGCCAACGACCGCGGCGGTTTTCCGGAGCGTTTCCTGGACCTGCTCCTGGCGAAGGGCTTGCGGGTATGCCTGCATCCGGTGCAATCCCGCGAGGATGCCCGCCTGATGGGCCGCGACCCCGAGGCGGCGGACCGCTGGCGGGGATTCGTCGGCGACCTCCTGGACCGCTATGGAACACGCGCCGAATGGATCGAGATCGGCGCCACCTGCAACCGGCGGTCCTGGGCGGGATACGGGGCGGCGGGGTTCCTTTTGGCCTGGCGCATCGCCTGGGAGGAGGCGCGCGGCCGCCGCCTGGACGTGATCGGCCCGAACGTGACCGATTTCGAGCCGGTCTACAACGCCGCCTGGCTGGGGTTGCTGCGGCGGGCGGGAATGCCGCCCGCGCGCCACACGGACAACCTCTTTGTGGAACGCGCCGGGGAACCGGAAGTATTCGACCCCAAGGTTTGCGGCCGGCTGCTGGCGGGCGCGGCGCGCTGCGACCTGCCGCGCAAGGCGCGGCTGCTGCAGCGCATTGGGGCGGCGGCCGGAGTCCCCGACCTGGTCTGCGCGCACACGGCGTGGAGCCTGCGGCGCATCGGCCGGCTGCTCGAGGACGTCGAGGAACACCAGGCGAACTACCTGGCGCGCTATCTCTGGCTGGCGGCCGCCTCGGGGGCGCTGGCGCGCGTATACTGGGGCCCGTTGATCGGACAGCGCGAGGGCCTGGTGGACGACGGCACCTCGTCCTACCCGGATATCCCGCACGTGACCTATTACGGACAGGTCTTCGGAACCCCGGGGGACTTTCGTGTGCGGCCGGCCTTCCGCGCGTTCCAGGCCGCCGCGCGCTTGCTGCCCGGCGCCGTGTTCCGGCGCGCCCTGCCGGCCGAACGCGGGCTGCACCTGCTCGAGTTCGAGCGGCCGCCGGATGGCGGCACCGGCGCGCCGCGCCGGCTCCATGTCGCCTGGACCGAGAACGGCATCGGCGCCCTGGCGTCCGCCTGCTACCCTTCGGACCTGCTCGCCGCGGCCGACTGCCTGGACCGTGACGGGGAACGGCTGGCGCGCCCGCCGAAGATGTTCCGGGAAAGCCCGGTCTACTTGCTCTGGCACGGCGCGGGTCCCGACACCGCCGCGGTGCGCGGAACGCGGCCACCGTTCGCCCGCCTGCGTTTCGCCCGTGTGCCCGGCTGGGACTTCGACGTCTTCGAGCCGGGATCGGGCGCCGCCCTGGCCGGCGTGGTCCTGGCCGCCGGCACGCCCGGCACGCCGGACCCCCATGCGCTGGGGATGCTGGTCGACCAGGGCCCGCCGGCGGACAGCGCCGCGGGATCGGCAACCATCCTGCGCGCCGCGCGGAACACGGTCTGGACGGCGCCGCCGGCCTGGCCCGGCGGCCCGCCCCTGGTCATCAAGCGCTTTGCGCGGCGGTCGCCGCTGCGCCGCCTGCTGGACTACGGCAAGCCCTGCAAGGCCATCCGCAGTTGGAACGGCGCCCAGGAACTGATCCGGCGCGGCCTCCCGACGCCGCGCCCGATCGCCTGCCTCTATCCGCGGCCGGGCGCCGCTGACCGCCACGGGCCGAGCGTCTATGTCTGCGAGGCGTTCGGCGATGCCTGGTCGGCGCGCGACGCCTTCACCGCGTTCCGCAGCGGGGCGGCGTCCTTCCGCGGCGTGCCGGCGGAGGACCTGTACGAGGCGCTCTCCGCGCTGCTGCACAAACTGCATTCCCGCGGCGTCTATTTCCGGGACCTGTCGGCCGGCAACCTCCTGATCCGCCGGTCGTCGGACGCGACCCTGGAACTGGCCCTGATCGACACTGCCCGTGTGCGTGCCTATCGGCGCCCGCTCGGCTTGCGGCGGCGGCTGGGCGACCTGATGCGCCTGTGCCACCCGCTCCACACCGCCGGGCGCCTGGCGCTCGCACGTCAATCCCTGGCGCGCAGCGGCCTCCGGTTCCGCGGCTGGATGCAGGTCGCCTTCTGGTACTACGACGCGAAGCACGGGATCAAGAACGCCCTGAAACGCTGGCGGCGCGTGTAGACCCGCGGCGCTCGGGCGCAGACCCCTCGGACGCGCGCCCCGCTTGCGTCATCCCGGCGATCAGGGGGCGGCGGGAGCGGCGGGCGCCGCCGGGGCCGGCGCCGCCGGCGCGGCGGGCATGGTGGCGGCATCGGTCGCAACCTCCGTGACCGTGGCCGTCTCGGGCCCCGCGCCCTTGCGGATATAGACTTCCACGCGGCGGTTGCGGGCGCTGCCGTTGACCGGGTCGTTCGGTTCCACCGGCCGGGTATAGCCGTAGCCGTGGGCCGACATGCGGGACGGGGCGATGCCGAAATGCTCGTTGAGGTAGCGGCAGGCCGCCTGGGCGCGGCGCTCGGACAGGTCCATGTTGTACTTGTACTTCGAGGTCTTGCGCTGATCGGCATGCCCCTCGATCCGGGCCGTCGCCTGGGGATCGCGCGCCAGCACCTTGCCGATCTTGTTGAGGTCCTCGAAGTAGGCGGGGCGGATCACCGCCTTGTCGGTCTCGAACTCGATCTGCAGCGTGAACAGCAGCAGGTCGTCCGACGGATCGAGCGGGTTGGTCTTGTCCTCGATGACCTCGTGACCGTCCGCCACGCCGCCGTTGTCGGTGTCGCGCGCCAGCGGGTTGGTCTTGTACTGATAAACTTCCTCGCCGTCCTTGAGGGCGTCATAGTCGGTGTCCGGGTTGAGCGGATCGGTGAAATAGACCTTGACCTCTTCGCCGTCGGTCAACTTGTCGCCGTCGGTGTCCGGGTTGAAGGGATCGGTGCCAAGGCGCCGTTCCTCGTCGTCCGAGAGGCCGTCGCCGTCGGAGTCGAGGGGACCGCCCGAGACCATGTAGCGGGCGGGCACGTGGGCGCCCCAGCGCCAGTTGAGGCCGAGGGTCGGGGCGACATTGAATTCCTGCTTGTCGGCCGTCATCAGGCCGAGGAGATCGGCGCGCACGGCCCACTCGGCGTTGAAGTGGTAGGCCAGGCCGGCGCCGAAGCGCAGGTCGACGTCCGTCTGCTCGCGGAACTGGCGTTCCTTGCTGTAGTAGCGGAACCCGAGGCCGCCGAACAGATACGGATCCCAGTGGCGGTTATCGCCCCAGTTGAGGTGGAACAGCGTGTCGGCCGACAGGCCGGCCGCCCAGCAGGTGTCGCCATCGAGACCCGGGCGCGGCACGGGGTAGCCGGTATCGTAGTCGTAGACGTCGTTGCGCTTGAGGGACGGCAGCAGGTCCAGGCCGCCTTCGAAGGTCAGCATCTCGTTGAGGTCGTAGCCCAGCCGGATGGCGCCATAGCCGCCGTTCTTGGTGGCCTCGTCGCCCTCGTAGCGCATCATGCCGCCGCGCAGGTGGAGATACCAGGGCGGCACGTTAGCGCTCTCCCCCTGGGCGCGCGCAGTTTCCGCCGCCCATCCGATCGCCATTGCCGCCAGCAAGCCGCCGCCTACGATTCGCGATGCCTTCATGCGCCGTCCTTTCGGGGAATCCTGTCTGCCCATGCTCTGTCCCACGACCACACGGTTTGTATATGTACCCGCCCGGCCAGACAAATGCAACAGAAAAGTGGCGGCCACGACTTGCGGGAGTTGCGCTTGTCCGCGGTCACTCCCGGCGCGATCCGTGCAGGGGAACGGCTCAGCGCAGCTTCGCCCTCCACGTGGATTCGTCAAGGAACGCATGC
>CAZEVX010000197.1:0-5984 GCA_964515705.1 uncultured Verrucomicrobiota bacterium
ACGCGGCGCGTAAAGCCGCCGCTACGGCGCGCATGCTGCCGAGCCGCACCCCCGCATCACGGAGGCAGTACGTTGACAGAGATGCCCGCCTTGACAGGGGGGTGCGGAACGGCCATCATGGCCGCATGCAGTCCGTCTATACCACGACGATCACGCGCGAAGCCCGCCGCCGCGGCATCGCCGTCGAGGTCATCAACGCCGACGAGCCGATTTTCCTCCTGAAGCACGGAGGCCGGGCGGTGCGCTGCTTCAACGCCCTGACCGACCGCGTCGGGGCGGTGACCTTCCTGATGGCGCAGGACAAGCACCTCGCCAACGCCTTCCTGGCGCGCTACGGGTTCCCCGTGCCGCGCCAGGTGAAAGTGACCCGCAAACCGGCGGCACTGGCGTTCTTGCGGGCGGTGCGCTCGGTGGTCGTCAAGCCCTGCCGGGAATGGGGCGGGCGCGGCGTGTCGGTGGCCGTGACCGAGGCCCGGGAACTATGGCGGGCGATGGCGCGGGCGCGGCGGTTCGGCGAGGACGTGGTGCTCGAGGAGTGCGTCGAGGGTGTGGATCACCGGCTGATCTTCGTGGACGGCCGCTGCGTGGCGGCGATCGTGCGCGAACCGGCCGTGGTTGTCGGCAACGGCACGAGCACGATCCGCGCCTTGATTCTGCGCCGCAATGCCCAGGCGCGGCGGCTGGGCGACGGCAACAACATTCCGCTGGACGCCGAGACCCGGCGCAATCTGCGGGCCGCGGGGCTCGATTACCGGCATGTGCCCCGCCGGGGCGAAACGGTCCGGGTGCGCCTGACCTCGAATTTTCATACCGGGGGAACCATCCGCGACATTTCGGCCGCCGTGCCGGAACCGCTGCTGCGCACGGGCCGGTCGGTAGCGCGCCTGTTCCAGATTCCAGTCCTGGGCGTGGATTTCCTCGTGCAGGCGCGCACCGGCCGCCACTGGATCATCGAGGTCAGCCCGGACCTGGCCATTTCGCCGCCCGAGGGCGAGACCGTGGCGCGGCATTTTTTGGATTTCCTGTTCCCGGAAACGGCCGGAACGGCCGCCGCCGCGCGTCCCGCCGCCCGGCCGCGCCCGCGCCGGCGGTCTGCCCGCGCGCGGGCTAAACGCCGCGCGCACTAAAGAGCGGCCGCCGGCACTCAGGACCGGCGACTGGCGCTAGGTTCATCATGGGTGATCGGTTATGGGCCGGCAGTGTCCGGTGCCGTGCGGGCTTGGCCCGGGACGCGCGTGCCGCGAGCGCCACGGAGGCGCTCCCGGATGTCCCGCCGGCCGTATTGTCCTGGATGGGTTCCGGGGTCATCCAGAGCGCGGAGTCCTCCTGACATGCGCGTCCCAGTGGCGGTTGCAGCGTGTCCCGATTATACCCCGGCCGCCGTGCGGGCGGCGGTGGACGCGCTTGTCGAGCGTCTTGGCGGCCTCGCGGGACTCGTGCGTCCCGGCGGGACCGTGCTGCTCAAGCCGAACCTGCTGACCGACCGGACCCCGGACCGCGCCACGACGACCCATCCGGAAGTCGTGCGGGCATTGATCCGGTGGGTCCGCCAGCGCGGCGGGCGTCCCGTCGTCGCCGACAGCGCCTGCAGCGCGGTCAAGACCGCCGCGGTCTGGGAACAGACCGGGTTCCGCGCCATGTGCGCCGCGGAGTCCGTGCCGCTCCTCAACCTGGAGCAGACCGGCTCGGTGCTGTTCCGGCGCGGACCGGTCAGCTACAGCGTGGCCAAGCCGGTCCTCGATGCGGACCTCGTCATCAATGTGCCGAAATTCAAGACGCATCTTCTGACCGGGATCACCAATGCCGTGAAAAACGTGTTTGGGACCCTGCCGGGATTCCAAAAAACCTTGCTGCATAAATGGTATCCGACGCCGCGCGCCTTCAGCGAGTTCCTGGCCGAGCTGTATCCGCGGGTGCGGCCGGCGTTGAGCGTGTCGGACGCCGTGGTCGCCATGGACGGGCCGGGGCCTTCGGGCGGCGATCCGGTGGCCCTGGGCGCCCTGGCGGCCTCGACCGACGGCGTGGCCCTGGACGCGGCGCTCTGCGGACTGCTGCGGGTGCCGCTGCGGGCGGTGCCGTATCTCGGGATGCTGGCGCGCGCCGGTGTCGGGTGCGCCGATCCCCGGTTCCTGGAGGTCCGCGGCGACGTCCCCGGCCATTGGGCGGGTCTGCGCTTCCGGCTGCCGCGGGTGGCCTCGCTGCTGGACGTCGCCCCGGTCTGGCTGGTGCGCCTGCTGGGGCCGCTGGTATGGATCCGGCCGGCCTTCAGCGATGCCTGCGTGCGCTGCGGGCGCTGCGTGGCGGCCTGCCCCGCGCAGGCGTTGCGGTTGCCGGCGGGCGCCGCGCGGCCGGTCCTGCGAACGGCGGCCTGCATCGGCTGCTGCTGTTGTCACGAGGTCTGCCCGCGGCGCGCCGTGGCTATGACGCAAAGCGCGCTGCTGCGTTGGCGCAAGCATGGGGCATTGCCGTCGTGAGCCTTCCCTGGCGATATCGGCTCGAATACGTGGCCGTGCGCGCGGCGGCGGCGCTGGTCCAGCGATTGCCGTACCGCGCCGCCTTGCTCCTCGGCTGGGCTGCCGCGGCGCTGCTGTTCCACGGCGTTCGCTTCCGCAGGGCCGCCGCCCTGGCGCGCCTCGAACAGGTGTTTGGCGACCGGTTGTCGGCGCGGCAACGCCGCCGCATCGCCTGGCGGTCCTGGCGCAACTTCTGTTTCAGCGCGATCGAGATGATCCGCCTGCCGGTGAGTTCGCCGGCCTGGGTCCGCTCGGTCGTCGATGTCGGCGATGCCGCCGACGGTTTGCGGGCGCGGGTCCGGGCCGGCCAAGGCGCATTGATCGCCACCGCCCACATGGGCTCCTGGGAAATGGCCGCGCTCACCAGCCTGGCCATCGGCGTTCCGCTGTTTTCGCTCGCCGCCCGGCAAAATAATCCGCTGGTGGACGAGTTTATCAACCGGATGCGGAGCGGCACGGGATTCGAGACCCTGCTGCGCGACGGCACGGTGCTGAAACGCATCCTGCGCAATCTTCGGGCGGGCAAGGTCCTGGCGATTCTGCCCGACGTCCGGTCGCCCACGCCGGGACTGCCCGTCCGTTTCCTCGGCCATACCGCCAACATTGCCGGCGGTATGGCGCTGCTGGCGCGCCAGGCGGGAGTCCCGATCTATCCCAGTGTCATCACCCGCCTGGGCTGGGCGCGGCACCGGTACCGGACGACGACGCCGGTCTGGCCAGACCCGGCCGTCGAAAAGCGGGCCGACTGGCTGCGCATGACCCAAGCCGTCTTTGATGTTTTCGACCGCGCCATCCGCGAGCAGCCGGACCAGTGGTTCTGGTTCAACAAGCGCTGGATTCTCGATCCGCTCCCGCCGGCGGGCAACGCGCCGGCGGACACGTCGGACGAGGGTCGCGGTTGATGTCCGCGCGTCCCCGCCCTGCCGCAGGCGCTGCGGCAGAAGCGCTATGCGCGCAAGCACGGCCGCGCGCAGCCTATTACGGGCAGGGCGGGCAGGGAGGCCGCGCGGCCGGTTTGGATGGAGCGCGGCAGGAGGCATGACAATGCGCCGTTGCACGCTGGGGCTGGATTTCGGCACCAATTCGGTGCGGGCGCTGGTGGTGGACGCCGCCGACGGGAACGAACTGGGTACGGCCGTGGCCGCCTATCCCGGCGGCACGGACGGCGTGCTGCTGGATCCGGCCGATCACACCCTGGCGCGCCAGGCGCCGGGCGATTACACGGTCTGCCTGGCGCGCGCGGTCCGGGCGGCCCTGCGCCAGGCCCATCGCCAGACCGGCGTCACGGGCGCGGCCGTGGCCGGGGTCGGAGTGGACTCGACCGGCTCGACCCCCATCCCCGTGGATGCCCGCAATCGGCCGCTGGCCGCGCAGGCCCGTTGGGCGCACGACCTTGATGCCCAAGCCTGGCTTTGGAAAGACCATACGGCTCATGCCGAGGCCGCCCGCATCACCGACGCCGCCCGGCGGCTGCGGCCCCACTACCTGGCCCGCTGCGGCGGCGTCTATTCCTCGGAATGGTACTGGTCCAAACTGTGGCATTGCCTGAACGCGGCGCCGCAGGTATTCGAGGCCGCCGCGGCCTGGATCGAACTCCAGGATTATATCCCGGCCGTGCTGTGCGGCGTCGCACGGCCGGAGGCCGTCGTGCGCGGCGTCTGCGCGGCCGGCCACAAAGCCCTCTTCCACGCCGGCTGGGGCGGCTGGCCGGATGCCGAGTTCCTGGCGGCGCTCGATCCGCGCCTGGCGCGCGTGCGCCAGACGCTGCCGCCCGACACGCATACCATCCGCGAGGCGGCCGGCCGGCTGGATCCTGCCTGGGCCCGCACGCTCGGCCTGACGCCCGGAATCCCCGTGGCGGTCGGCGCCGTCGACGCCCACCTCGGCGCCGTCGGCGCGGGTATCCGGACCGCGACGCTCGTCAAAATCATCGGCACCTCGAGCTGCGACATCCTGGTCGTTCCGCCCGCCCATCCAGCGCCCGAGATTCCCGGAGTCTGCGGCATGGTCGAGGGGTCCGTCCTGCCCGGCCGCACGGCGATCGAGGCCGGCCAGTCGGCCGTCGGCGACATTTTTCGCTGGTTCGTGAGCCGCGTCTGCCAGGGGCGCGATACGCTCCACCGTACGCTGGCGTCGGAAGCCCGAACCCTCCGGCCGGGCGCCAGCGGCCTGCTCGGCCTGGATTGGCAGAACGGCAACCGGACCGTGCTGGCGGACCCCAACCTGACCGGCCTGCTGCTAGGTATGACCCTGCACACCACCCGCGCCGAACTCTACCGCGCGCTGATCGAGGCGACGGCCTTCGGCGCCCTGACGATCATCCGGCGCATCGAGGAGTATGGCGTGCCCATTGAGCGCGTGGTCTGCTGTGGCGGCATCGCCGAAAAGAATCCCCTGTTGCTGCAGATTTATGCCGACGTGCTCGACCGGCCGATCCGCGTCTCGCGCGCCCGGCAAACCTGCGCCCTGGGCGCCGCCATCGCCGGCGCCCTGGCGGCCGGGCTGCACCCCGACGCCGAGACTGCCATCGGCGCCATGACCGGCGTGCGGCCGGAATCCTACCAGCCCGATTCGGCGGCCGTGCCGGTCTACCGCGACCTGTTCCGCCTCTATGCCCGCCTGCACGACGCCTTCGGTACGGCGCGGGCGCCGGAATCCCTCCAGGGAGTGATGAAGGACCTGCTGGCCATCCAGCAGGCTGCCAGCCGGACGCCGTGACCGGGCCGGAAAACAACAGGGAAGCACCCCCCGCGGGATGCTTCCCTGTCCGAACTCGCAGACGATACCGCTATTCCGCGGCCGGCGCGGCGGGCTTCTCGGCGGCGGTTTCAGCGGCCGGCGCCGCGGCTTCCTCGACGCTGGTCACGGAGTAGACCGCCATCGACTTCTTGCCGCCCATGTCCTTGCACTTGCCCTTGCCGGTCAATTTCACGGTCTTGCCAACAAACTTGTCCAGGTCGACCGGCGTTTCGCCGGGCTTGCCGGGCTTCGGCGGATAGACCTTGACCATCGTGCCGTCGGCCTGCTTGACCGCGAACCTGGTGCCTTCCTTTTCCAGCGTGCCGCTGACCGTCAGGTCCTCTAGGGCGCCCTTCGCCACCTTGGCGGCCTTCTCGACCTTCGCGGGCTTGTCGGCCGCGCCGGTGTCCTTGTCCTGCTGCTCGGCCAGAACCGGCAACACCGCCGCCACGCACGCCGCCACGCCAACAATAACCAGACGCTTCATGATTGTCCTGTCTTTCTGAATACGGATCTCGTGATGCCTTGATGGCCGCAATTCGTGGAGGTCACAGGAATCGTTTTGCCTTCTCACCCCCCTTCCCGACACAGGACCACTTCCATCAATCCATTTGTTCGAGACACACGCAACGGACATACGATAGTGGGGCGCCCGCTGGGGTCAAGCGCAAAGAGGATCCCATGATTGGCGCGTAAGCCACGGTTGGACCTGCGCTGCGGTCGATATGACAA
>CAZEVX010000198.1:0-5914 GCA_964515705.1 uncultured Verrucomicrobiota bacterium
CGTGGTGGCCGCCGATGTCCCTATCGGCGGCGATCGTGATCCGCGCGTCTTGCGGACGGCATCTTGGGGACAGAGAAACAGCAACCGTCGTAGGCCGGCACCGTGTGCCGGCCCGCGCAGGGCTGGCGTAGACCGGGCGCGGTCGGGACACAGTCCCGATCCACGGGAAGGCGCAGTACCGGGCCGGCGACCGCCGTGGCCACACGTCACCGGCGCTTGGTCCAGGCCGGGTCGCCGGCGGGATGGCGCTGGTAGTCCAGTTGGGCCTGGACGAGGGCGTCGAAACAGGCGGTCTTTTCCGGTCCGGCGATGACGACCTCCGGGGCCGCCTCCAGGCCGAGCGGCGCCGGCTTGAGCCACAGCACCGTCCGGGCGGCGCCCAGCGCCAGCGCGGGATGCACCTTGACCACCCGCGCCTTGATCCGCAGGATCGTGCGCGCCGCGCGCTCGACCGTCTCGCGGTCGGCCAGCGGGGTTTCCAGGACGACGACCTCGTAGTCCGGTCGCGTGCGCTGCCGGCGGTAGGTGATGATCCGGCCGCGCGGGTCCAGCCGGTGCGGGGCGGCCGTGACCGGGAAACTGTCGCCCGTCGGCAGCCCGCCGACCACGACCTCACGGAAGGACTCGCCCAGGGCGGACGGGATCAGGCTCAGGTCATCCCGCACCGGCACGCCGTTGACGGTCAGCCAGCCGAACTCCTGGCAGCCGTAGACGTCCAGGACCGCGGCGTGCAGCATCTGGCGCGCGGCATCGGGGAGGTCGTTGTCCATGGGCGTGCCGGCGACCATCACGCAGCGGACGGTCGGGAGGGCCGCCTCCAGGCCGAGGGTCGCGGCGTCCTCGAGCGCGCTGCGCAGGAACGTGGATTCGCCCAGGACGGCGGCGGGACGTTCGCGGTCAAGCGCGTCCAGAAAGGCGTCCCGGCTCGAGCGGTGCAGGAAACACCAGGAAAGCCCGGCCGCCTCGAGGGCCTGGCGCGGAAAGACGTTGACCAGCGGCGGATAGCAGACCAGCAGGCGGTCGCCTGGCCGCAGCCCCGCGGCGTCGAGCACCCGCCGGCCGGCCGCCTGCTTCAGCGGCAGTTCCTGCGTCGTGAGGCCGACGAGGTTCTGGAAGGCGGAGGTGCCGGTGGTAAAGGTTATCCCGGCCAGGTGGCGCGGCACGTGCACTTCCTCGATGCAGTGCGCCGCGGTCGGCCCGGCGATGCCCTTGTCGGCCAGCGAGCGCCGCGGCATCTCGGCCAGGGTCGGCGCGCTCCCGCAGCGCAGCACCTGCGCGTGCAGGTCGCGGAAGGCCGCGTCGCGATCGGGCGCGGTCATGGCGGTCTCGGCGCGGCGGGTGTCGCCGGGTCCGGCAGCAGGAAGCCCAGCGCCGACAGGGCGGGCTCGAGTTCGGCGCGCAGGGTGTCGAGCACCCGGCCGATCGCCCGGCGCCCGCCGCGCTCCATGCCCAGGCGCATCCGGCCGACCGGCCCGATGCCCTGCGCCTCCGGGTCGGCGGCCGCGGCGCGCTGCCGGCGGATCGCCGCGGCGACGCGCGCCCGCAGGTCGGCGGGGTCGTCGACGATCTCGTTCAGTCCCCCGAGCGCGTGTACGAAGGCCGGGCCCGCGGCGAAGACCGGGTTGTCCCGCACCAGCGTCTGCAACTGTTCCAGCGGGACCTTGATGATGCGGGCGATACTCGTCAACGGCATGACGTGCACCAGGGTGCCGTGCCGTTCCGCGAGGCAGATCACGATTCCGGCGTGCAGGCCGTGACAGAGAAACCCGCCGCTGATGGCGCGGCCGACGACGACGGCCACCGAGGGGTGGCCGCGCTTGCGCGATTCCGAGAGGGCCAGCTGGTAGGCCGCCGTGGCCTTGTTGACGCCCAGGATTTCCTCGAGCTTGCCCGGGGCGTTGCCGGGGGTGTCCACGACCAGCAGGATCGGCCGCTTGCGCTCCGGCGGCAGGTCGCGGTCGGCGGCGATCGTGTCGTAGACCGCCAGGGCCATGGCATAGGCTTCCTCCAGGCCGATGGCGCCGCTGTAGGCTGCCGGAAAGCGCGGGTTGGCGGCGCGGGCGTCGTTGGCGATCAGGGTGACAGGGTCGCCCGCGATCCGCGCCGTGCCCCGCACGGCCGACGGCGCATCGGCGGGATCGCAGACGGCGTTGCCGACCCGCCCTTCTTCGAACGAGCCCGGATCGACCAGCAGGGCGATGGCCTCGCGGCCTTTGCCGATGTAGGTCATGGCTGCCTCCCCGGCGTGTCGTCGGCGGGCGCCCGCTTGGCCTGGGCCAGGAACGCGTCCACCGGCAGTTCGGCCAAGGCGGCGGGATCCGGGTTGCCGTAGTGGCGCCAGAGGTCGGCCGCGTCGCGGACTCCCAGCCGGACGGCCTCGGCCACCCGCCGCTGCTCGCGGCGGACCAGGGCGGCCGATCCGGTCTTGCGCCGGGCGGCGAGCGTGGCGGGCGGCAGGGCCAGCGCGTCCTCGACCTGCCGCCGGAAGGCGCCGAGGGTATCCTCGACCAGGACATCGCAGTCGCGCGTCAGGTAACGGTGCTTGGCGCCCGTGGTCCGCCAGACCAGCGCCTTGTCGGCGGCGTCGAAGGCCTCGCGGCCCATCTCCTGCTCGATGACCTCCGGGCCGGTCAGCCCGATGCGTCCCTGGTCGTTCATGATCACGACGTCGGCCGCCAGGGCGACGAAGCCCATGCCGCCGAAGGCGCCCAGGCGCCCGCCGACCAGGGCGATCAGGGGAACGCGGCCGCGGGCGTCCTGCAGGGCATCCATGATCTCGGCATGGGCCAGCAGCCCGGCATTGGCCTCGTGCAACCGCACGCCGCCGGTGTCGAACGCGATGACCACCGCCGGGCCCTGCCCGGGCGGCGCCGCCAGGCGGTCGTGGGTCTCGCGCGCCAGGCGGAGGATGCCGAACATCTTGGCGCCGTTGACCTCTCCGATGCCGCCGCCGCAGAACCGGCCTTCCATCGAGACCAGGAACACCGGCCGCGCGCCGATGCGCGCGACGCCGACGACCATGCCGTCGTCGAACTGCGCGAGCTCGCCGAGCAGCGGCAGGTGCGGGCTGTGCAGGTCGTCGAGCGGGCCCAGCAACTCGCGGAACTTGCCGGGATCCGCCAGGCCGTAGGCGCGTTCGCGGGCCGTGGCCCGGGAAAAGCGGCGGTCCTGCAGGGATGTCCACTGCGCTGTCGAGATCACGGGGCGGCCTCCTGCTCCAACCCGCCGGCGTCCTGCAGCGCCTGTTCCAGGCGTTTCAGCACCACCGGCGGCGTGGCGGCCTGGTCGTTGATCGTGGCCTGCGCGCCGGCAAGCCCGGATTGGCTCACGAAGCGTTCCAGGACCGCCTGCCAGACGGCCGCGAAGCCGGAGACCTTGGTGCGGACGGTGAACTGCGCGGCGTCGCCCTCCGGCGCGCGGCGCAGGAGCACCTCGAGGTCGCCGGAGGCGACCACCCCGGCATGGCCCCAGGCGTTCCGCAGGCGCCGCGGCCGCGGCGCGCGGCAGGTGAAGGTCAGGGTGGTCACCGGCATGGCGCGGGCTCCTTACCAGCTGTGGAAACGGCGCGGCGGTTCGTAGAGCCCGCCCGACCAGCGGACCAGGTCGCGCAGGCTGCGGGCGGCCAGCCGCTCGGTGGTGGCGGTCCGGCGGTCGATCCCCAGGTCGTCCGGCGTCTGGACCAGGCCGGCGGCGCGCAGGCGGCGGCGCTCCGGCTCCGCGAGGCGGCGTCCGATCTCGGTATACCCGGCCACGGCGGCCACGGCGGCCATGCGCTCCTCGAGCGAGCGGCAGCGGTGCAGGGCGGCGATGCCTTCTTCCGTGACCAGGTGCGTGATGTCGTCGCCGTAAATCATCACCGGCGGCTGCGGGAACCCGCACGTCTCGGCCAGCGTCCAGGCGTCCAGGCGCTCGACGAAGGTCGGGCGCAGGCCCTCGGCGAAGGTCTCGACCATCTGGACCACCAGTTTCTTGCCGCGCGGCAGCGGCCCGATCAGGGACGGCTGGACGGCGAACTCCGCGCCGGCGCGGCGCCAGGCGGGACTGTCGTGGCGGCGCCCGTGGGCGTCGCCGCCGATGTTGGGGGCGCCGCCGAATCCGACGATGCGCTGGGCGGTGGCCGTCGAGCTGTTGCCGTACTGGTCCACCTGCAGGGTGGCCCCGACGAACAGGTCCACGCCGTACAGGCCGGCCACCTGGGCATAGGCGCGATTCGAGCGCATGTGGCCGTCGGGGCCCACGAAAAAGACGTCCGGCCGCGCCCGCACGTAGGCTTCCATGCCGAGTTCGCCGCCGGGGGCGTAGACGCTGTCGACCCAGCCGGACTCGATGGCCGGGATCAGGGTGGGGTGGGGGTTCAGCAGGAAATGCGTGCAGACCTTGCGCTTCAGGCCCAGTTCCGCGCCGTAGGTCGGCAGCAGCAACTCGATGGCCGCCGTGTTGAAGCCGACGCCGTGGTTGAGCGTGCGCACCGCGTAGGGCGCATAGATGCCCTTCAGGCACAGCATCGCCATCAGGACCTGGGTGTCGGTGATGGCCTGCGGGTCGCGCGTGAATAGCGGCTCGATATGATAGGGGCGGTCGGCCTCGACGAGGTAGTCCACCCAGTCCCCCGGGATGTCCACGCGCGGGAGCGTGTCCTGGAAGGCGTTGACCTGGGCGATCACCAGCCCATCGCGGAACTTGGTCGCCTCGCAGAGCACCGGCGTGTCTTCCGTGTTGTAGCCGGTGAAGAGGTTGCCCTGGGCGTCGGCGGCGTCGGCGGCCACCAGCGCCACCCGCGGCGTCAGGTCCATGAAATACCGGGCATACTGCTCGAGGTAGGTGTGGATGGCGCCGATCTCGATCCGGCCGTCGGCCAGCAGGCGGCTCAGCCCCGCGGCCTGCGGCGCGGAATAGCAGAAGTCCGCGCGCCGCGCGATGCCGCGCGCGAACAGCTCCAGGTGTTCCGGCAGGGCCAGCACCGATTGCACCATGTGCAGGTCGTGCATCCTGGCCGGGTCCGCGCCGGCCAGTGCCCGCGCCAGGAAATCGGCCTGTTTCTGGTTGTTGCCCTCGATCGCCACGCGGTCGCCGGGCTCGATCACGGCCGCCAGCAGCGCCCCGATCGCGGCGCGCTCCACGCGCCGTCCGCCGCCGCGCAGCAGGCCGCGCGCGCGCGCGCGCCGCGCCGCGGTGTTCTGGCGCACGCCGTCCCAGCCGGAGGCGTCGGGGGGCGGCGGCGGCGCCGGCGGCGGGGCAAAAATGCTCTCGAGGAAGCTGGGCGTCATGGGACGGAGGTCCCCGCCAGGGTGGCGATCACGTCGCCCACCTTGACCGGGCTCTTGCTGGGGAGCGGCAGACTGTCGAGAGTTCCGTCGGCCGGGGCGAAGACCTCGTTGAACATCTTCATGGCCTCGATCAGGGCGATCACGTCGCCTTCCCGGACGGCGGCGCCGGCCAGCGGCAGGGGGCGCTGCTGGGCGTCACGGGCCGGGGCCACGTAGAGCGTCCCGGGGATCGGCGCCCGCACCTCGATGGACGCGGCCGACGGCGTCACGGGAGCCGCCGCCGGACCCGCCGCCGGCCATGGGTCCGGGGTGGCGATCGGCGCCCGGGGAGTCGGGGGGGGCGCGGCCGGGGAGTCGGGCGTCGGGGCGGCCGTTGCGCGCCGCTCGCCGGTGCGGATTTCCACGCGGTCGTGCCCAATGATCAGTTCGGCGATCCCCAGGTCGCGGGCTTTCTGCATCAGCTCGATCAGAACCTCTTTGTTCATCATCGCCGACCCTCCTGTTCGCGGCGCCTCCGCGAAGCGTTAGCCGAACAGCGACAGCAGCACGCCGGCCGCCAAGGCCGACCCGATCACCCCGGCCACGTTCGGCCCCATGGCGTGCATCAACAGGTAATTCTGCTTGTTGGCCTGCTGGCCGACCACCTG
>CAZEVX010000199.1:0-5908 GCA_964515705.1 uncultured Verrucomicrobiota bacterium
CCCCAGATGGTTTTTTAGTGATAAATCAGGTGCTCCGTGCAAAAATCAGGTATCATGAAATACCTGAAGCCGCTCTATGACGTGAAAGAAACGCCGGAAATGCTGGCGCAAGCCCGGCGCATCCTGGAGTCCGGGCGATGAAACACCTGACCCGGGCGCAGGAGAAACGTGTCGTGGCGCAATGGAAACGGGCGGCCCCGGCGTTGGCGCGCGTGCGCCGCGAAGAACTGGCGTCCTGGCAATATGATCCGGCGACGGTGGACGCGCTGCTGGATATCGGGGCTAACGCCGCGTGCCGGCACCCAGGAACCAGCGGCCTGGTCGAAATGCAGCGCTGGTTCATCAAGGCGGCGCGCCGGCAGGGCCTGCTGCCCGCCGCCGTGCGCGAACGGGCGGCGCCATACGCCGCCGCCCCGCTGCGGGTGTTCGGCGGCGCGGCGCTGCCGCCCGGGCCGTTCCTGGCGCTGTTCGGTTCCGTGCGCTGTCCCGGGGCGCTGCTGCTCGAGGCCTGCGAGCTGGCCGACCGCTGGCGCGCGGCGGGGTTTTCGGTGATCGGCGGGTTCCACGCGCCGCTCGAACGCGAATGCCTGCGCCGCCTGCTGCCGGGCCCGGGGCCGGTGGTCTGGTGCCTGGCCCGCGGACTCCCGCACCGGGTTCCCGCGGCGCCGGTGGACTGCCGCGCGGCCGTCGCCGCGGGCCGACTGGCGATCGCGGCGCCGTTCCCCGACGCCGTCCGGCGCGCCACGGCGCGCACGGCGCTGGCGCGCAACCGGCGCGTCGCCGGCCTGGCGGCGGCGGTCATCGTGGCGTACGCCGCCCCGGGCAGCCGGCTCGAGGCGCTGGCTTTCGAGTGGCTGGCCGCCGGCAAGCCGCTCTACACCTTCGACCACCCCGCCCACGCCGCCCTCCTGCGCGCCGGGGCCAGGACCATCACGAAGGACACCGACTGGCGCCGGGCGCTGGACGCCGACGCCGCCCCGGCGCCCTGACGCCCGCCCGGCCTCCCACCCCCCCCGCTCGCCACCTGAGAGTAGTGTTGGAACCCTCGATCCCAACCCAGTGAAGGATAGTGGTTCCTCGCTATTTCTACGGGTGGCCGTCACACGCCTCAGGGGGCGGAACAGCGGCGGCGGGACAAGGCGGTCCCGCCCTACCCGCGATGCCCGGCATGGGCAGGGCCGCACAGCCTGTGCGGCCGCCGGGATACGAGACCCTCTTGAAGCCTTCCCGTTGGCCACTGAACACAGCGCGGAACCAGCGGGGGCGATGACAGTCACGATGCTTCACAGCAAAGGATTTGGCTCGGGTCAATTCCCTCAGGTGCCCGCCCGCCGCGGGCAGGCACCTGAGTAGTTGCCTTATTTGTCAGCGGCGGGCCGAGATCATGCCGGGTCGGGGCCGCGCGGCGGACGCGGGTCGGCCTTGCGGGCCAGCCTTGATGCGGCGGCTGGAACGCCTATACTGGCAGTGACGGTAACAGGCAGGCGCCGCCGGACGGCCGGCCGCAACCAGAAAGGGCAATCCATGATGGCGAGCAATGCCGTGATCTTCCGCGTCGGCCTGGGCCTGCTGGCTGGCGCGTGGGCGGGGTTGGCCGCCGCGCAGCCCATCCGGACGGCGCCGCTCAACCCGGACTTCGTGCGGTACCGGGCGCAATGCGCGCTCGGGCATGCCCGCCCGGCCGCGGCGGCGGCAACTCGGCGCCTCGGCCATGTTCCGGCGCCGGTGAACCTGTCGCGGCTCCAGGGACGCGGTCCGGCGCCGGCCAGCACGGCGAAGGCCGCGTTCCCGCGCGCCTATGATTTGCGAACGCTCGGCCGCGTCTCGGCCGTCCGCAACCAGGACCCGCACGGCACCTGCTGGGCGCATGCCGCCCTGGCGTCGCTGGAATCCTGCCTGCTGCCCGGCGCCTCGAACCAGTTCTCGGTCAACCATATGGTCAACCTGGCGGGCTTCGATAACGGCTATGACGACGGCGGTGGCGGCACGATGGCGACCGCCTATCTCGCGCGCTGGAACGGGCCGGTGCTGGAAGCCGATGATCCCTACCCGAACCCCGGCCACAGTCCCCGCCTGCCGCCCGTGGCGCACGTGCAGCAGGTGGATATTCTGCCGCTCCGTTCCGGCCCCCTGGACAACGACGCCCTCAAGCGGGCGGTGATGACCTACGGCGCCGTGGACACGGGCATGTACTGGGACGATGCCGCCTATCGCACGGCACACGCGGCCTACTATTATGCCGGCGGGGAATCGGCCAACCACTCGGTCGCCATCGTCGGATGGGACGACGATTTTCCCGCCGACCGTTTCGCCGCTTCGCCGCCGGGCCCCGGTGCCTTCATTGTCAAGAACAGTTGGGGACCCGAGTTCGGCGACGGCGGGTATTATTACCAGTCCTATTATGACCATGTCCTGGGATTCGACGAGAACCTGGCGTTCTATAGCGCCGACCCCGTCACGAACTACGACGGCCTCTATCAGTACGACCCGCTGGGGCTGGTCGGCCTGTGGGGCTTCGACGCCCCAACGGCCTGGGCCGCCGCGGTGTTCGCTGCCACGTCGTCGGCGCCGCTGTGCGCGGCGGGGGTCTACGCGCCGCAGCCCGGGACCCGGTACGACCTGCAAATCCATACCGGCGTGACGCCCGGCCAGCCGCGCAGCGGCCTGGCGCACGGCGTCCAAACCGGCACGCTGGCCCACGCCGGGTTCTGCACGATTCCGCTGGATGCGCCGGTCGCCCTGGCGGCCGGGGACCGGTTTGCGGTCGTGATCCGGCTGGCGGCGCCCAGTCTCCGGACGCCGGTGGCGGTCGAATACGCGCAATCGAATTACAGCAGCCGGGCGGCGGCGGCGCCCGGAGAAACCTTTCTCAGCGCCGACGGCATCGCCTGGAGCGACGCCACCCTGCGCGAGGCGACAGCCAGCGTGTGCCTGAAGGCGTATGTCGGGGCCGGCGCGCCGCCCGGGCCGGTATCGGCGGTTGTCCCCGTGGATTACGACGGGGACGGCCGCGCCGATCCGGCCGTCTATGTGGAGCCCGGCGCCTGGCGCCTCCGGCTCTCGGCGTCGGGGTACGCGCTGTTGGCGCTTCCGGCCTTCCTGGGCGCGGGCGGGGATTGCGCCGCCCCCGCAGATTACGACGGGGACGGCCGGGCGGACCCGGCGGTGTATGCGCCGGCGACGGGCGACTGGACGATCCGGCTGTCGGGCGCGGGGTATGCGCCGGTGGCGCTGCCCGCCTTTTTCGGCGGCGCCGGCTGGAGCCCGGCGTCGGCGGATTACGACGGGGACGGCCGCGCCGATCCCGCCCTCTACCGGGATGACGCCGGCGACTGGCAGGTCAAGCTCTCGACGGCTGGCTATGCCGTGTTCACGGCCGACGGCTTGGCGGGCGGGCCCGGCTGGATGCCAGCCGCCGCGGATTACGACGGGGACGGCCGGGCGGACCCGGCGGTGTACGCCCCGGCGACGGGGGATTGGACGATCCGGCTGTCAGGCGCGGGCTATGCGCCGGTGGTGCTGCCCGCCTTCCTTGGCGGCGGGCGGCATCCGGCGTCGGCGGATTATGACGGGGATGGCCGCGCCGATCCGGCCGTCGTGGACGATGTAGGCACCTGGACGATCCGGCTCTCCACCGCCGGCTATCAGACGCTCACGCTCCGCCGTTTTCTAGGCGGGTGACGGCGCCCGCGGGCCCGGTCGGTTGCCGGGGCAACCCGGCGGCCGGCGTGTCAGAACGCACCGACCCGCTCGGCCTCGGTCCGGATGTCCTCGAAGCGGGCTGGGGTGAACGCGAGGCCGTGTTCCGCCGCCAGATCGCGCGCGTGGCGTACGACCCAGTCGAGGGTCTGGGACTGGTGCGAGGCGCGGTCGCCGAACGGGTTGGTGTTGTGGCTGCCGGCGACGATCGCCCGCACGGGGCACGCCCGGCGCTGCATCTCGACGATGTTCTCGGCGATCACCGCGCGCAGTTTCTCGCGTTGTTCGCCCAGGATCTCGGGCCGGGTCTCCGCCCGCAGGTCGAGCGGCTGGTCGGAATTGCCGGGGAAGAACGTCCGCAGGCCGCCGGTGATGGGCATCTCGTACAGCCGCAGGTCGCCGGGAATGAGCTTGCACTGGCGGCTGGCGTGGTGCGGGTAGCGCCAACTGCCGGGCCAGCAGGCGAAAAACTCGGGCCGATAGCGCCCGGCGGTATTACTGGCCCAGGCGAACCCGAGCTCCTCGAGCAGCGGGAAGGTGTCGTCATTGGCGCTGCCATAGCAGGCGCGATACCCCCGGCAAGGTTGCCCGAGCGCCTGCTCGAGGTCGGTTTTGGCCAGGTGCAGCGCCTCGCGCTGGTCGTCCCGGGCCATCGCGCCGAGCCACTGGGCGCGTGCGCCGCGCAGCCGCGAGTAGCGCAGGCCGTTCAGGTGCAGGCCGATCTCGACGCCGGCGGCCGCCACCTCGCGGAACAGGGCGGCCTGGCGCCGCGCCACGTCGGGATACACGAACAGGCTGGCGCCGCGGACGGCGTCCAGGTCGGCCATGCGCTCGACAAACCCGCGCACCGAGGCCTCGGCCAGCGCCCAGGTCTTGGGCCCGCCGAAAAACGGCTGGCGTTCCGGACCGGTATCGTCGGTGTTGAGCGGCAGTTCGCAGTCCAGGGAATAGTTGAAGAACAGGGGCGTCATGGCAGCCGCACCTCCCACAAGTACCCGCTGCGATGGGGATTATCGTTCTCGCCGGCATAGAGCACGCCGTCGGGAGTGATGCAGACGTCGTGCACCTGCCAGGCCGGCTCGCCGGTCGTTGCGTCGCGCAGCGGGCCGAGCAGCGCGTGGTCGCCGGTGGCGGGATCGAAGCGCAGCAGCTCGCAGGCGCCGTCGCGGCCGACGACGCCGTAGGCGTGGCCGTCAGGCGCCCGCGCCATGGCGGCCAGGCGGCTGCGCCGGCCGCGACCCTCGTCGCCGACGGCCTGAAATAGGAACTCGGCGTCGCCGGTGTTCGGGTCGAGCCGGTAGAGCGCGCCGCCGGCGCCGCTGACGAACAGGCTGCCGGTGCCGAAGTTGAAGAAAGATTCCGGCTTGGCGTAGCCGTAGGCGCCGTCGGGACGCGGCAACCCCTTGTCGAGGTAGGCGATGCGGCCGGTGTCCGGGTCGTAATGGAAGAAGCGGTGGGTGTCGGCGCCGGAGGCGCTCTGCCAGGCGCGCGTCACGGTCCAGACGCCCCAGACGCCGCCGCGGTCGTCGAGGCCGAGGGTCTCGCCCTGGGCCATGGTCATGCCGGAACTCGTCGGGCCGAGCGTGCGCGCGGCGCCGGTGCGGAGGTGATAGCTCACCAGGTACTCCGGGGTAAAGGTCTGGCCATAGAGCGTGTCGCGGGCGGGATCGAGCACCAGGGACTGGATGTAGACGTGCGGCATGGGGGTGGCCAGCTTGGCCAGGTCGCCAGTGGCCGGGTCGAAGCGCACGATCGCCGCGCCGGGCGCTTCCCAAAAACGGTCCACGTCGTGCAGCAGAGCGGGGGCGGCGTAGAGGCGGCCATCGCGCGGATCGCGCAGGAGCGAGCGGTGGAACTTGGCGTCGTAGGGGTCGCGCACGCGGGCGTAGCCGGGGTCTACCCAGCGCCGTTCGCGGCGGTTCCAGCCCCGAAAAATGTCGGCGTCGAAGGAGGTGATCCCAGCGTAGACGGTATCCGAGTCCGGCTCGTGGCAAAGACAGTCGAAACTGATCCAGCCCGTGCGCCAGGCGTCGTTCCGCAGGACGTCGGCGTAGTCCCAGCGGTCCTCGATCTGGTCGGCCCACTGGGTGCCGAACCGGACGTCGCGGAGTTTCAGGGCGGTGGCGGTGATCATGGGGCGGCTCCGGCGGGCGCGGTGAGGCGTTCGATGGCTTGGACGACGCGGGTCTGGGCGCGGTAGAAACCCTCG
>CAZEVX010000200.1:0-5899 GCA_964515705.1 uncultured Verrucomicrobiota bacterium
CGCAGGCGCACGGTCTGGCGCCTGACTGGGCAACAGGGGCAGGCGCAACTCCCGCAGTGTTGGGCGACAAAGAATCTATTGACTGCCATGGAAACCGTGATATAAATGTTATGGAACGTTAATTGGATGGTAAAGGTGGGGGATGCATCATGGAGTGGGAAGATCGTCGGGTTGAGATCGGTGGAAACGGTCCATCGATTGCCGCGCGCTTGCGGGAGCGCGGCATGGATGGGTCCGGCATCCAGACGGTCGTCTTGCGGCGGGTGGGTTGTTGGCCGCTGGCAGCCATGGCGGCGGTTCTGGCGGCGGTGAGTGCGACAGGCAGCCCCGTGGACGGGGGAACCTACGCGGCCTTGTTCGACCGTGCCCTGGGGTTGACGCCCGGCGAGACGCGCGTGGCGTTGGAGTTGCGGCATGTCGGGCAATGGGAGGTGCTGGGCGGCCGCCGATTGGAGGCGGAGGACGGAGTGGCGGTCGCGGCTGCGAGCAATCGTGTGGACCTGATCTGGCGGGGCGCCTGTGAGCGCGCAATTCCCCTGCGGCTGCAAGGGTCGGTGGCGGCGGCGGTGGCGCTGCGCGTGCAGCCGCACGTGCTCCGGGACGGCCGGTTCGACCGGCACGGCGATCCGCTGTCGATCGCCGCGGGCCCACGCCCGGCATCCCTGGCGGTCGCGTGGCCGGAGGACCGGTTTGGCGGGTTCAAGCTGACGATCGAGGGGGCCGGCCTGGCGGGCACCACGATGCGGCTGGTCGCTCCGCGGCTGCTGGGCGAGTACCAGGAAGGCTGGTTCCGGCGCGAGGTGGTGCTCCCGCCCGGCGAGATTTGGGAGGCGGTGGCGGAGGTCGGAAATACGTCCGAGCTGTACGTGAATGGGCGGCGGGTGGAGGACGAGACGATCGTCCGGCCGCGCCCGGTGCCGAACGGACCGGCGATGTACCATTCGCGGCGCGTGCCGCTGGCCGGTCTGTTGCGGCCCGGCCGCAACGTTCTGGGGCTGGGGGTGCGAACCGGCCGCCGGACGGCGTATCTGCGCGGGTCGGTGGTCCTGCGATCCGGGGAACGGGTCGTGCTCGACAGCGGCACGAACTGGGTCTGGAGCCGGGAGGCGCCGGCGGGCTGGTCGGAGCCCGGGTTCGATGCCGCGGGCTGGCTGCCGGTCGGCGCGTCGCGCCTCGCGGCGGACGGCGCCCTGGCGCATTCCGTGAACGAGGCGGGCGGGAAATCGGTGTTAGGGTACCGGCCCCCGGGGAGCCTGCCCTGCTACGACGGACTCGTCAAACTGCGGAATCCGGCGGACGCGAAACTGTTTTTCGACGCCCGCCAGCCGTTCCGGCTCGAGGCGCTGATTCCGCCGGGATTGGCCGCGGGCGCGCCGGTCTTCGAGTGGGAACTGCACCGCTTCGAGGACGGCGGCGCGTGGTCGCGGGCGGCCGCCGGCCGGGCCGCCGGGTTCGCGCCGTCCGGCGGGTCGTTGAGCGCCTGGCTGGCGGCCCCGGCGCCGGCGCGCGGCGTCTACGCGCTGACCGGCCGGCTGCGGGTGCGGGGCGTGGTCGTGGAGGAGCGCGACCCCGAGCCGGTGATGGCAGTGGGGCCGGTTCCCATGCGGACGAGCGCCGGGGACGCCTGGGAACAGGACCTGGACCTGGCGCTGGAAACCATCGTGGATTTCACGAATCCGGCCGACCCGCGTCCGTGGGCCGAGACGGACAACCGGCATCCGATCCCGCGCGACGAGCGCTGGGGTCCGGGCTTTTACCACACGCTCGACCAGCCCTTGATCGTCGAGCGCGGCGGGCTGAAATACCGGGTCACCCGGCCGGTGGAGCGGGCGCAGTTTTCCTACCGGCTGGAGTTTGCGCATCCGGGCGACTGGTATCTGCTGGCGCTCGAGTACCCGGACGATGCCGAACGCTGGATCGGGGTGTCGTGCAATGCCGGGTCGCGGATGAGTCCCCCGCCGGCGGACGGACGTGAAATCGCCGACGGCGGCAACAAGTGCGGCCCGGCCATCTGGACCGGCGGCAAGTACCCGACGACCGGCCGGATGCTCGAGATGAAGTGGCTGTATCGGCCCGACCCCGGCGGGCACTCGATCAACGTGATGTCGCTGATGAAAGATACCGAGGCGGCGGCCGCCCGCCTGCGCCTCTACCGCATCGCCGGGCGGCTGCCGGCACTCGACGTCGGCGCGCGGCCGGTCGGGGAGCAGCGGCGGTTCGGCATGCTGACCGAACGCACCTTTCCCTGGGGCAACGGCATCCACACGATGTTCAGCGCCTTCGCGGCCGGGGAGACGCCGGGCGGCGCGCAGAACCGCGGCGACATGGGGGCCGGCCGCCGCGGCAGCAACGCCGTCTGGGAAGCCTGCGCGCAGTTGGGCCTGCTGGAGGACGCGTCGAGCCATTACGCGGAGTACCTGCGCTTTGCCGGGCAGAACCTGCACGTCATGGGCTGTTACCAGTATAACGATGCGAACACCGCCTCGCAGTTCCTGCCCGGCGACCCGCGGCTCGACGACAGTTCCGAGGCCGTGCTGGCCCGTGTCCTGCAGGCCAATGACCTGCCATTCTACGCCTCGGTCGAGTTTGCCAGCGCCACGCGCCGCCACGAGATCTTTTCGTCGTCCCGCTCGGCGATCCAGGATCCGGCGCTGTACTTTGCCGACCGCGCCGGCGCCACGCCGGCGGTGCAGCGCCGGGGATTCACGCCGGGCCTGAATTTCATGCACCCGGTTATCGAGGGCGACATGCTCGAGGTCGCCCGCCAGTTGGCCGAACAGTTCAAGCACCAGTCCCGCTTTCTGGGGCTCAACTGGACGGCCTTCTTCGGCGGCAGTTGGCTGCCCAGCTACCGCGGGCGCGGCCGCGAGCCCGATCCGCTGGCGCTGGGGTACGACGACTTCACCGTGGGGCTGTTCGAGCGCGAGACGGGCGCACGGGTGCCGGGGGCGCCCGGCGCCGCGGGGCGCTTCGAGCAGCGCTACCAGGCCCTGGCCGCCGGGCCGCTGCGTCCGCGCTGGCTGGCCTGGCGCGCGGCCAAACTCGCCGACTTTTTCGGCAAAATCTCCCGGGTCGTGCGGGGCGTCCGCCCGGACCTCGAGTGCGTGGCCGGGTGCTACCTGGGCTGGGAGCACATTGCCGAATGGAAGCGGCAGGGCCTGCCGTTCGAGGCGTTCCTCGGGCAGTGGGGCTGGGCCCCGGATGCGTTCAGGGATCTGGACGGGGTCTGGCTGATGCCCTGGCTGCACGCCGCCGCCCGGTACCAGTCGGCCTTTCGCACCCCGGGCTATGCCCTGGCCTGGCAGGGCAACCAGGACCCCGGGTTCTATGGCCCCTTCGCCGGGCTCGATCGCCGCGCCCTGATGCTCTGCGTGAGCTGGCACGAGGTCGAGCGCGTGGCCGCTCATATCCCCTGGCGCCCCGGCTGGCCGCGCCCCTTTCAGCAGACCATGATGGGCCAGCAGCGCGAAGAGTTTGCCATGGAGCCCTATACCCAGGCCCTGATCGGGTTCGATCCCCAGATGATCATGATGGGATTCACCGACGCCGTGCCCTACATCGGCGTCGAGGGCATGCAGCGCCGGTTCGCCCGCGTGTTGCGCCGGCTGCCCTGCGGCCGGTTCGATCCCGTGCTGGGAACCGGCTTCGATTCCAATCTCGCCCTGCGCGCCCTGCGCGCGGATAATAGCCTGTGGTTTTACGTCGCCAATCCGGGATACTGGCCGATCCGGGGAACCGTGACGCTCGCCGGCGCCGCGCGGGTGACCGACCTGGTCTCGGGCCGGCACATCCCGCTGCGCGACGGAACGCTGGCGGTGAGCCTGGAACCGTTCGGGGTCGCCGCCTATCGGGCGGAGAACGGCCAGGGTCAAGCGGCAAGCGGGAAGGGTGCCGAAGCAGTCAGGGGTCAGGGTTCGGGGGAGCGGGTGGAAGGCGGGGGGCGAAGCCCAACGACGTCCATGGGCAGCGGCCCTTCTGAAGGCTCCGTGTCCGCAGGGTCTTGTCCTTCCGGCGTCTGCTCTCTGGCGTCTGGCGTCTGTCCCCCGGCCGCCGACCCTGCCCTCGCCGCCTGGTCCACCGAGCCGGTGCCCGACAGCGAGCTGGCGCACCTGCGCGGCATCCTTGACCGCGCCCGGGCGGCGGCGGCCGAGCCGGAGATGGCCGGGTTCCTGGGCCCCGCCGACTACGGGGTGCTGACCGGCGCCGTGGAGCGCGCCGGCCGCGCGCTGGCCGAGCGGCGCTATGCCGCCGCCTGGGCGGCATTGACCGAGGCCGCGTTCTGGACGGTGGCCTTCCAGAAGGCGCCCGAGCGGCGGGTGGCCGACAACGCCCGTCCGCGGGAAGTCGTCCTGGCGAACTGGGGCAGCGGCCTGGCGCCCGCCATTGACGGCGTCCTCGAGGACCGCATCTGGGGGCCCGGCCGAACCGAACCCTATGCCGCGCGGATCGGCCATTTTGTGACCGCGGACAAGCAGTATTCCGGAATCACGAGCACGGTGCGGCTGGCCCGCTCGGGGGACCGGCTGTTCCTGGCCTTCGAGTTCGAGGATCCCGATCCCGCGCGCATCCGCGGCACGGCCAATCCCGCCGATCCGCTCTCGCTCTGGAGCGCGATGGACGACACGGCGGTCGTTTTTCTCAAGCCGCCCGAAGGCGACGCCTATTACCAGTTTGCCGTCAGCGCCAACGGCACGCGGTTTTCCCAGAAAAACTCGCCCGCCGGACGGGATTACGCCTACGCCCCGGCCTGGACGGCGGCCGTCGGCCGGACGCCGACGGGCTGGACGGTCGAAATGGAAGTTGACACGGCAGAGGCCTTCGGCCAGCGTCTGGCGGAAGGGCAGGCGTGGAAGATCAACGTTCACCGCCAGTTCCGGCTCGACGAGCATCCGAAGTCGTCCTGGACCTGGTCGGCGCGCTGGCATGACATGGAGCAGATGGGTATCCTGCGCCTCGCGCCGCGCGCGCCCTGACGGGCCGCTCGGCGGCGACCGGCGTGGCGGCCGAAAGGAGTGCACCATGAAGACGCGGTTGGCGGTGCTGGCGGTCGGGTGGGGCCTGGTCCTCGGGCTGCCATTGCGGGCGGCGAACACCTGGTACGTGTCGCTCGACGGCAACGACACCACGGGGGACGGCTGGCCCTCGGCCTTCAAGACGATCACCAACGCCGCCGTGCGGGCGGCGCCGGACGACGTGATCCTGATCTCGAACGGCCTGTATGCCGTCACGAATCAAATCACGGTCAACACCGGCGTAACCTGCCGGGGGTTCAGCGGCGATCCCCGCGACGTGGTCGTGGACGGCAGCGGCACCACCCGCGTCTTCCTGGTGCGCTCCAACGCGCTGCTGGCCGCGGTCACGGTGTCCAACGGCTACATGTTCGGCGTCGCGACCTCCGACGGCGGCGGCGTGAACGCCGAGTCCTATGGGCAAATCTCCAACTGCGTCGTCGTCAACTGCCGCGCCGCCCGGCGCGGCGGCGGGGTCAACCTGGCCGCCGGCGCGCGGATGGCCGGGTGCGCGGTGCGCGGCAATCGCGCGGACGGCACGACCACCTTCACCGGCGATGCCGGCGGCGTCTACCTGTATGAGGCGGCCGTGGCGGGATGCCTGATCGCCGCGAACTCGAGCTGGAATCATGGCGGCGGCCTCTACGTCGCCGCGCGCGGGAGCGTGTTGTCGGACTGCACGATCGTCAGCAACCGCGCCCTGAATGGCAATGGCGGCGGCGCCCATGCCGCCTACCACGCGACCTGGTCGAACTGCGTCTTTGCCGGCAACGCGGCCCTGCAGGGCACCAATGCCACGGTCTACGGCGGGGGCGGCGTGTATCTGAACACGTCCTCCAGCACCTTCTATAACTGCCTGTTTTCCGGCAACCAGTATGCCACCCACAAGG
>CAZEVX010000201.1:0-4154 GCA_964515705.1 uncultured Verrucomicrobiota bacterium
CGCCGGGGGTGAGGCCGGGGCAGTCCCAGAGGCGCTGGCGGCCGAGCATGCAGGCGGGTTCCCCGGGCGGCAGCGCGCCGCCGTAGACGCTGACCGTGAGGACGCGCGTGACGGCCGGGCCGGAGGCGGGCGCCCACTGCGTGGTGAAGGTCCAAGGCCCGTCCGACGCGAGCGCCACGTCGAGCGGCGCGGAGGGGTCGAAGGCGGCGGGACCGTACGCTGTGCCGCCGGAGTCGGCGACGGTCAGCACGGCGGAGCCGTCCGGCGGGACGCCGAGGCGCAGGGTGTCGCCGAGGCGGGCGTCGAGAGCCGTGGCGCCGGTCACGAGGTCGAGCGGCGTCCAGGCGACCTCCACGGCCGCGGTGTTGGCGCCGTTCTCGAAGGAGAGCGCCAGCGGCGAAGGCGCGCCGGAGGGGTCGAGCGGCAGGTCGGCGAACCATTGGCCGGCGATGCCGGGGCGGATCTCGACCGGCCCGGTTGCGGCGGCGGCGGAGGCCAGCAGCGGCCAGCGCGCGGTGCCCTCGATACAGGCGGGCGAGAGGTGGCTCGCGGCAGGGGCGAAGGTGACGCGGTTGGTGCGGGCGGCATAGCCTGCGACCCAGTCGAGAATGCCGTCATTGTCGGCGTCGACGCCGCCCAAAGCGCCGAGCGCGACGCTGTTGACGCGCAGGGACATGCGCGGGTCGAGGGCGTTCCAGACCAGGCGCACGTTGTGCTGCCCGGCCGCGAGGTACGGCAGCACGATGTCGAAACGGCCGGACGCGCCGCGCAGGAACGGGCGCCCGACATACTGGCCGTCAACATAGACGAGGAAGTCGCTGACGTCGGCAGGCACGTCGAAGAACGCGCCCCAGCGCCATTCGTGGCGGCCTGTCAGCCGCAGCACGGGCTTGGTAGACTCCGGAATGTTGAACAGGTACTCGACGTTGCCGCGGCGCGTGAGGACCAGGTCGCCGGAGTCGACGTACGAGGCCGAGCCGCGGGCGGAGGCCTCGCCGCCGGAGCGGGTGTCGATGGCGGACCAGGGGCCGGTGAACTCGTCCGAGAGCGGGTCGGTGCCTGCGGAAACCTCTTCGCCGTCGGTGAGGCCGTCGCCGTCGCTGTCGGGGTTGAGCGGGTCGGTGCCGAGGAGGATCTCGGCCTTGTCGCCGAGGCCGTCGCCGTCGGTGTCGGCGTTGACGGGGCTGGTGCCGTGCAGCAGCACCTCGTCACGGTCTTTGAGGCCGTCGCCGTCGCTGTCGGCGTTCGATGCCAGCAGGCGGTCCTTCATCCAGTCCTGGATACCGTCGCCGTCGGCGTCCGCGCCGTTGACCGCGACGAGGCGTGCGCTTTCCAGCGCGGGGAGGGAGAGGCGCGCGCCTTCTTCGGCGAGATTCTTCCAGGAGATCCTGAAGCGGTGGACGCCGGGGGTCAGCCAGGGGGTGATCAGGCGGCCGGTCCCGGCGCGGTCGACATCGCCGGCGATCATGAACTGGCCGATCCCGCGGTTCAGCAGGCTGGCGCGGAAGTCGAATAGGTAGCCGTCCGGCAGGTCGCAGAGGTGGTTGCGGACGTCCAGTTCCAGCACATAGAAGCCGGGGGCGGGCACGGAGAGGTCGTAAGAGCAGGAAGAGGCTGTGGACTTGGCCCAGGCCAGGGCGCCGCCGAACTCGGTGAAGTCGGTGGTGATGTGGGTGATGTGGCGCGCGGCGGTCTCGACGCCCAGACGCGCGGAGACCACGGCGGCGTCGGCCAAGCCGTCGCCGTCCGTGTCGGGGTTGAGCGGATCGAGCCGGAAGACGGCGCGCTCGTGGCCGTCGGCCAGGCCGTCGCCATCGGTGTCGGCGCGGGTGACGGCGGTGAGGAGCTGGCCGATCTCCAGCGTGTCTGCGAGCGCGTCGAGGTCGCCGTCCCGCGCGGCGGGCGTGGCGGCCAGCCAGGCGGCGCGGATGAAGTCTTCGTCGGGGTTGAGCCCCAGCAGGCGGAAGCGGCGGATCTCGAGGCGGCGGCCGGCGGGCTCGTCTTCGATCCACGCCAGCCGGAAGAGGTTGGTGCCGGCGGGCAGGCGCGGGGTCACGACCTGCCACGCAAAGCCCTCGGCGGGGACGGCTCCGGCATAGGAGGCGATCCGCGCGTCGTCGCAGAAGAGCGCGAGATTGAACACGGCGCCGGTGGCGGCGGCGCCCGAGAGCGAAAGCTCGGCGAGGCAGTATCCCGGCTCCGGCAGGACGGCGGCGTAGCCCGCGCGCCTGCCGCGGCCTTCGGCGGCGGAGATGCACTCCACGTCGACGGACCAGACGCCGGAGGTGTGCGCGAAAGCCGATCCGGGCAGGTCGGCGAGCGTCCGGGCGTCGGGCGTTCCGTCGCCGTCGCTGTCGTCCAAGGACGGGCCGGTGCCCAGCCAGCCGGTCTCGAGCGCGTTCGGGATGCCGTCGCCGTCGAAGTCGGCGTCATGCCGGATCGGGTCGCCGCCCAGCGCGAGTTCGGTCTCGTCGGGCACGCCGTCGCCGTCGGTATCGGACGACCAAGTGTCGGTGCCGAGCAGGCGCTCCATGTCGTTCACGAGGCCGTCGCCGTCGAAGTCCAGCCCGGCGGGTTCCGCCAGCGAGAAGCGCACCGCGTCCAGCGCGGCGGGACCGGCCGGGCCGTTGCGGATCTCGAGCGCGCCCGGGCCGGTCAGGGAGGTGTCGGCGAAGCCGAGGTTGCGGTGGACGGCGATGCCGCGGAAACAGAGGGTGTAGGTCTTGGCGGCATAGTCGAGGAGGAGGTCGACGCGCTCCCAGGCGCCGGTGGCTCCGGGGAAAGCGCGGGCGGACTCTTTCCATGTGCCGGAGACGCCGTCGTAGGCCACAACGCGCCCCTCGCTGAGCGCGAAGGCGGCGGCCCCGTTCTGGGCGGAGGCCGGGCTGGAGCCGTAGTTGTTCAGTCTGGCCATGCAGGACATCCAGACCGCGCCGCCGGTGAAGTTCGAGGTGACGGCGTAGGTGGCGGCGCTGGCGGTGTCGTCGTCTGTTTCCGGCGCGGCCTCCAGCCGGAGGCTCTGAGCGCCGGCGGCCGCGTCGGCGGCGGTGACCTCCGCTCCGGCGGTGGCGGACCAGCCCTGCTGTCCGTGCAGCGGGCCGGCGGTGTAGCCTTCGCGTGTCTCAAAATCGATGCCGAGCATGGTCGTGGCGAAGAGGGACTCGGAGAAAGTGTTGGTGCCGGCCGTGAATGACCCGTCCAGCACGGGCGGCAGGCAGGAGGCGAGCGGCGAGCCGGGCTGGGCGGCGAGCAGCGCGTTCTGGCTGTCGTCGAAGCCGTCGCCGTCGGTGTCGCTGTAGAGCACGGAGGCCGCCACGACGACCAGCTCCTGCGTGGTGTGCAGCGCGGCGGCGCAGGCTTCGGGCCAGGCGGCCAGCGGCAGCGTGTTGGCGGCCCACAGGCCGGCGGAGGACACGAGCGGGATCGGGGGGCACACGGCGTTGAAATCAGCATCCAGCAAAGTCACGCGCAGATCCGCGCGGCCGCCGGCGCCGACCGCGGCGGCGGCTACCCGCAGACCGGGAGGTGTCTGCCCGCGGTCGAACGGCATGATCAGGCGGTCGCCCGCGCCGCCGCGCAGCAGCCAGCCGAGGCCGAGGTCGCCGTTGCCGCAGGAGACGCCGCCGTCGGCGAAGCCGTCGGAGGCCCAGGCCGGGCGCGTGTAGACATTGGTGACGCCGCGTGTCAGGCGCGGCTCGCCCCAGAGGTAGACCGACCTTGAGACCGGGTCGTTGTCCGCGTGGTCGTCCCAGCCGTCGAGATCGGTGTCGGCGCTCAGGGGGTCGGTCCACAAGAGGCTTTCATCGAGGTTGTCGAGGCCGTCGCCGTCGGGATCGCAGCCCGCGTCGGGCGTGACCGCGTCGAGGCCGAAGAACAGCTCGAAAGCGTCGTCCATGCCGTCGCCGTCGGTGTCGGACGAAAGCGGGTCGGTGCCGTGCAGTTCGACCTCGTCGCGGTCAGACACGCCGTCGCCGTCGGTGTCGGCCAGCAGAGGGGACGTGCCGTGCAATGACACTTCGTCATGGTCGCCGAGGCCGTCGCCGTCGGTGTCGGCCAAGAGCGGGGAAGCGCCATGCGTCTCAACCTCATCATAGTCCGACAACCCGTCGCCGTCGCTGTCGGAGCACCAGATGTCGGTGCCGATCTGTCGTTCT
>CAZEVX010000201.1:4254-5888 GCA_964515705.1 uncultured Verrucomicrobiota bacterium
GCGCAGGGAGACCGCGCCGGCGCCGGCGAAGGCCGACAGCGGCAGGCGGTTGGTCAGCCAAGGGCCGGCGGCGGCGGCCAGCGGAAAAGGCCCGGACAGCTCGATCATATTGGTGTCCAGAATGCCCGCGCTGAACGGGCCGCCCGAAGCCACCACCGCGAGCCAGAGGTCGTTCGACAACGCGGCGCGGTCGAGGGGCATCAGCAACGCGTCGTCCGGGGATCCGAGCGACCACGCGTAACCGTACTCCCCGCCAACGGAAGGTTCGCCTCCAAACGCCAGTCCGTGGAGCGCCCAGGGCGGGCGCGGGTAAAGGTTGGTCGGGCCGCGGGTGAAGCGCGGCTCGCCCCAAAGGTAAACGGCGCGAGAGAGCGGGTTGGCGTCGATGTCGTCATCCCAGCCGTCAAAGTCGGTGTCGGGGTTGAGCGGGTCGGTCAGGAGAAGGAATTCGGCGAGGTTGCCGAGACCGTCGCCGTCCGGGTCGCCGCCGCTGGCCCAGGTCTCGGACGAGCCGCCCAGGAAGAGGTCGAACCATTCGTCCATGCCGTCGTCCTGGCTGTCCCCGCCGCCCTGCCCGTCACCGAAAAGGAAAAGCAGGGCGCAGGCCGCGGCGGCGAGCGCGGGCAGGCGCGCGTGGCCGTTTTTCATCTTGTCCATGAAACGTGATGACATCTCTTCACCTCTGTTTTGCGCGTTGAAAACTATAAATCAGACGGACGCTCCGCCGCCGCGTCCCTTTCCGTCTTCTGCAGGGCGCGCGCGGCGGCGGCGGCGAGCGCGGGGTCACGGTCGGCCGCGAGCCCCTCCAGCGTCGCGCGGCCGGCGCCGATGTCGCCGAGCGTCGCAGCGGCGCAGAGCCGCAGCATGGGCGCGGCGGCGGGGTCGCGCGCCAGCGCCTCCGCCGTCGCGCCTGCCTCCGCGAGGCGGCGCTCGCCCGCGAGGCGCAACGCCGTGACGCGCGCGGCTTCCGGCGAGGAGCGGTCCGAGACGGCGGCGAGGATGCGCCGGTCGAGATCCTCCGGAGGGAACGCGGACGGGTCGCTTTGGGACACCAGCCGAAGCCCCAGCAGGGCGGTGCCCGGCCAGGTTTGTCCGCGCGCGCCGGCAGCGGCCTCCAGCATCCGGACGGCCAGGGCGCGGGCCTCGCCCGACTCTTCGCCGCCGCGGCCGGCGAGGTTCTGCCAGCCCGTCACGAGCATCTGCAGGCAGTAGTCGCGCCAGACCGCATCCTGCCCGGGATCGTCGTGCATGTCGGCGAAATCAAGCAGCAGGTCGGGCGGGAAGGCCGGCTGCTGCAGCAGGAACTCGGCGGCTGCGTTGCGCAGCCCGTTGAATTCCAACGGCTTGCAGGGCATGGAGGGTTCGAACGGCACCGCGATGGCATCGCGCAGCGTATCGAACTGTTCTGGGGTCAATTCCGCGGGCAGGCCGCGCAAAGCGGCTATGCAGCCCATATAGTTGGTGGCGGACGGGGAGAGCCGGGCGTAAGGGCGGGCGGGATCCTCGGCAGGAGCCGGGACACGGGCGGCGCGGACCCGGGGCGGCAGGTAGCCCGCAGACGGAAAGGCCGGAGCGGCGCGCGGCGCGGGTGCGGGCGCATTCCCGTACGCGCGGGGAGCGCGTTTCTTCGGCCA
>CAZEVX010000202.1:0-5866 GCA_964515705.1 uncultured Verrucomicrobiota bacterium
GGCTGCGGGCGCCGACGGCCCCGGCCGCGGCGCCCGCGCCGCCGCCGGCGGCGCGGCGGCGGACGCCGGCCAGGCTCGGGTGGGCGGCAGGCGGCGTGCTGCTGGCGGCCGCCGTGCTGGCGGGCGCCTGGCTATGGCGCGAGTGGGCGGCACGACCAGGCCGTTGGGACGGCAGCCGGCCCGCGACGAACGCCGCGGCCGGGCCGGTCATGGAGACGGCGCGGATCGCGCAGCGGGTCGAGGACGCGGCGGCCTGGGTGCGGGCCCATCCGGATCGGCACGACGAGGCCGTGGGGCGGCTCGAGCGGCTGGCGGATGAAACCCGCCATTCGCCCTACGCGGAAGCCGTGCAGGCCGAGTTGCAACGGGTGCGGCGCGCGCGCGAGGCGGCGATCGCGGACGCGCTGCGGGGCCTGATGGCGCGCGCCGCCGCGCTTGCCGATCGCCGGCAATGGAGCGATGCCGCGGCGATGCTCGACGCCTACCCAGGTCCGTGGGCCGCCGAGACCGCCGCCGCGCGCACGGCGCGCGCCCGCGAGTGGCGCGACGCCCAGAAGGCGCAGCAGGAGCAGGACCGCCGCCGGGACCAGGCGCGCCGCCAGGAGCAGGAGCGCCAGCGGCTCTGGGAACGGATGCTTGACGCCGTGGCCGCGGCCTTGGCGTCCAACAACCCGGCCGCCGCCCTGGCGGCGGTGCGCCAGGCCTCGAATGCCGTGGCGGTGGCCTCGAACCAGGCGGTCCTGGCGCGTCTCGACGCGGCGCTCGACGCCGCCCGGCAGATCGACCAGCGCCTGCTGGAATCGTTCCGCGCCCAGAAAGGCCGGGACCTGACGCTGCAACTCGCGCGCGGGCCGGAACGCGTGATGATCGGCGACGTGCAGAACGACGTCATCCAGGTTGAGCGCATCATCGTGGTCGAGGCGGGGCAACTGGGACAGCCGCGCACCCTGCGCCTCGCGGACCTGTCGCTCGAGGAGAAACAGGCGCGACTCGGCACGAATGCAGCGCCGGAAACCGCCCTGTGGCGCGGACTGCTGGCCGTGGCGGACGGCAACTGGGAAGGCGCCCGGCTCCAGTGGCAGAGCCTGGGTCCGCCGCTGGAGGGCGCGCTGCTGGCGCGGCTGGCCGAGCGGGCGCGGGCCGACGCCGACCAGCGGGCCCGCCAGGACATCGTGCTGCTGCTGGAGATGGCACGGGTCGAGAACGCCGAGAGCTTGCCGTCGGCCGCGGCGTGCCTGGCGGAGATCGTCCGGCTGCGCCTGCCGGCGCGGCACGCCCAGGGGCTGGCCCGGGCGGCGGTGGAGGTCCGTGAACGCCACGGGGCGGCCGCCGTGGCCCGCGAGTACGCCGGCGTGCTGGCCGCCCTGGCCAACGCGGAGGCTCTGACAACGGGCGCGACGGAGGGCGAGGCCGCCGGCCCGGATCCCGCCGCCCTGCGGCGGCGGCTGGCGGCGGCGAATCCCGGCGTGCCGGACGCCTCGATCACGGTGGAGGCCGGCGCCGACGGCCAGATCAGCGGCGTCCAGATGTACGGCGCCGAACTCCGCGATATCGCCCCGCTGGCCGCGGCGCCCCGCCTGCGCACGCTGGTCTGCTCCGGCAAGCAGCCCTACGCCTGGGGAGAAACGCCGGCCGCGGCGCCCCTCAGCGATTTGGCGCCCGTGCGCGGACTGCCCCTGCAGGATGTCTGCCTTAGCCATACGCGGGTCAGCGACCTGGCGCCGCTGGCCGGCAAGGCGATCGAGCGCCTCGATCTGTCCCACACGCGGGTCGGCGACCTGGGCGTGCTGCGCGGCATGCCGCTGCGCGAGCTGTCCCTGCAGCGGCTGGCGATCCGCGACCTCAAGCCGATCGAGGCCCTGCCGCTGGACACCCTGAACCTCGCCGGCACCGAAGTCCAGGATCTCGCGCCGCTGGCCGGCCGGGCGCTCCGGAGCCTGAACGTCTCCGGGACCCGCGTGCGCGACCTGGCGCCGCTGGCGGGCATGCCGCTGACCGACCTCAACCTGAATCGGACGGAGGTCCGCGATTTGCAACCGTTGAGCCGAATGCCGCTGGAAACACTGAATCTCCGCGGGACGCGCGTCCGCGACCTAAGCCCCCTGCGCGCGGCGCCCTTGCGGTCGCTGGACATCAGCGAAACCGAGGTGCGCGATCTGTCCCCATTGCGGGGCATGCCGTTGCGCAGCCTGTGGCTATGGCGCACCGGGGCGCGCGACCTGTCCCCGCTGCAGGACACTCCCGTCGAGGAACTGTGGCTGGAGTATTCCCCGGATCGCCCGCAGGCCGGCAGTCAGGCCGTGGAAGCCGTTCTGCGGCAACTGCCCCGGCTGCGGAAAGTCAACGGGCGGCCCTGGTGATGGCCGCGAGGGAGGGCCCCATGCGCTACATCAGCACGCGCGGCGGCGGCGCGGTGTCCTTCGAGACCGCCGTGCTGGAGGGCCTGGCCCGCGACGGCGGCCTGTTCTTGCCAAACATCCTGCCGGACGCCCGCGCCGCGCTGGCGGCCTGGGCGCGCCTCGATTACCGTGCGCTGGCCGGCGAGGTCATGGGCCGCTTTGCCCCGCTCGATCCCGGCGTGCTGCGGGACCTGATCGCGCGCGGCACGGCGGCCTTCCGGCACCGGGAGATCGCGCCGGTGGCGGCCGTCGGACCGCTGTTCGTGCTGGAACTGTTTCACGGGCCGACGCTGGCATTCAAGGATATCGCCCTCCAGTTCCTCGGCCCGCTCTTCGAGCATTTCCTTGCCCGGTCAGGCAAACGCCTGAACCTGCTGGCGGCGACCAGCGGCGACACCGGCAGCGCGGCGATCGCCGGGGTGCGCGGCTGCCGCGGCCTGCGCCTGGTCGTGCTCTACCCGGAGGGCCGCCTCAGTCCGCTGCAGGAACGCCAAATGACCACCGTGGCCGACGCCAACGTGGCGACCTTGGCGCTGCGGGGCAGTTTTGACGACTGCCAGGCGATCGTCAAAACGCTGTTCAACGACCTGGCCTTCCGCGACCGCCATGCCCTCGGCGCGGTGAACTCGATCAACTGGGCGCGGTTGCTGGCGCAGGTGGTCTATTATGTCTATGGGGTGTTTCGCGTGCTGGACCTGACCGGCGCCGCCGCCGTGCAGGTCGCCGTGCCCACCGGCAATTTCGGCGACCTGTTTGCCGGCCTGCTGGCGGTCCGCCTGGGGGCGCCGATCAGCCGGCTGATTGTGGCGACCAACGAGAACGATATCCTCGCGCGATTCTTCGAGACCGGCATCTACGCGCGCGGGCCGGTGCGGGCGTCGCTGAGCCCGTCGATGGACATCCAGGTCGCCAGCAATTTCGAGCGCTACCTCTACCTGCGCCTGAACGGCGACGCGGCGGCGGTGCGGGCGCGGATGGCGGAGTTCGCCGCCAGCGGGCGGCTGGCACTGGAGCGCGACCCCGGCCAGCCGGTCGATCCCCTCATCGCCGCCGGCGCCTGCGACACGGCCGGCACGCTCGAGGTGATCCGCGAGGTCCACGCGCGCTACGGCTATCTGCTCGACCCGCACACGGCCGTCGGGGTGGGGGTGGGCCGGCGCCGGCAGCGTCCCGGGGACCCGTTGCTCTGCCTGGACACGGCCCACCCGGCCAAGTTCCCGGCGGCCGTAAGGCGCGCCACCGGCCGGGACCTGGACCGCCATCCGGTGCTCGACGCGCTCCGCGGCCTGCCGGGACGGCGCACGGTGTTGCCGGCCGATCCCGCGGCGGTCCGGGCGTTCGTCGCCCGGTTTTGCCCGGCCGCGTGATCAGGGCCACAGGGCGCCGTCTCCCCCCAAGGGCGCCTCAGGGACGGCAACGCCGAACCGTTCCGGCGCTGCTTCGGCGGTGCTCCGTGACCGGATCGATGGTGTCCACGAAAGGAAACCGGTTGAAGTCGGTGTCACGGGTATAGATCACCTTGATGCCGTTTTCCCTCATCAGGGTTGCCGTATGGGCGTGAAAGACAAGGTTCCCCGTGATGTCGGGCACCTCGGCGAAGACTTCAGCGGCGACATGCCGGTGCCGTTCCGTTTCCATCAGGATGCGCATCTGCGGGGCAGCAAAAAGCGCGTCCAGAAACCGCCAAACGTCCGCAGGGGACAACGGACGCGTGAGCACGCGTGGATGCGTTGTCACGCGAAGAAACTCGTACACGATGCCCCATGTCACGTACCAGGGAGTCGTCTGGATGCGCCACTGCTCGATTAAGGCGCGGCACCGTGCGTGGGCTGGCGCATCCCGGTCAGCCCCGTAGATCAGGATGTTGGTATCTACGACGAACATGGTTACCCGCCCATGACGCTGTAAAGGGCATCACGATCGGCAACGTTGACTCGCAGGCCGCCGCTGGCGAACTCCGGCAACGGCGGCAGCGGCATAGGCTTCTTGGCGGGTTCCGCGAGGCCGCGAAGCGCCGCCTCGACCAACGCGGACATCGTCTGGCGGCGGCGGGCGGCTTCGCGCTTCAACTCGCGCATCGTGACGTCGCTGATATTGAGCGTCGTTTTCATACGGATAACCATATTGCATGTATGGGTCGCCGTCAACTTCTTTCCTGATGCTTGTTGTGACCGGTGCAGGGTTCCCTGTCCCCGGGCCGCTGTCGGGTAGGACGGCGGGCAAGATGCCCGCGTGCCGGCGCGCGCGGCGTCAGGTCCGGAGCAGGTCGTCCGGCGCCAGGGTGGCGACCCCCTGGATCCGGCCGAGGTCCGCGCCGACCAGTTGGCCGCGCCAGACGACCACGCCGCGCCGGAGCATGGCGTTTTGGCGGATGGCCGCGACGGGGCCGTCGCGCACCAGGGTCTCGAGGAACGGCCAGGTGACGTCGGCCAGGGCCTGCGAGGCGGTGCGGGCGAAGAGCGACGGGATATTCTGCACGCAGTAGTGCAGAATGCCGTCCACGACGCGCAGCGGCTGGCTGTGGGTGGTTTCGACGCTGGTGGCGATGCCGCCCTGTGGGTCGGCCGACACATCCATGATCAGGCTGCGCGGTCGCATCGCGCCGAGCATGTCGCGCGTCACGAGCGGCGGGTCGCCCGGCATCCACATGGTGCAGTGCACCAGGACGTCGGTCTCCGGCAGCAGCGCCCGCAGCGTCGGTGCATCCGAGGTGCGGATGTCGGCCCCGGGGCACTCGGCGGCCAGGCGCGCCCGCACGGCGGCCTGCGGCTCCAGGAGGCGCACCCGCGCGCCCGCGCCCAAGGCGGCGCGGGCGGCCGCCCGGCCGGCGGTACCGCCGCCCAGGACGGTCACGCCGACGGGATCGCCGGCGCCGGCCTCGAAGAGCAGCTTGCCGCAGCCGCCGTAGGGGGCCTGGCAGAACTGGGCGGCGAGGGCGACGGCCCCAGCGCCGGCCAGTCGGCTCATCGGCGCCAGCAGCGGCCGACGGCCGGCCTCGTCGGACATTTCCTCGTAGGCGATGGCCAGGCAACCGGCCTGCCGCAGGGCCTCGGTCATCCGCGGGCGCGGCGGCGCGTGCAGGTACGTGAACAGCAGCTGTCCGGCGCGCACCAGCGGCCATTCGACGGGCAGAATTTCCTTGACCTTCCAGACGAGGTCCGCTGCCGCGTAGACCGCGCGGGCGTCGGGAAGAATCTCGGCGCCGGCGGCCGCGAAGTCGGCATCGGGCGCCGCCGCGGCCGCGCCGGCGCCGGTTTCGACCACGACGCGCCGGCCCATGGCGCAGAGACGGCGAACATGGCCGGGCAGACCGGCCACGCGGTATTCGTCCGGCTTGATTTCTTTGGGAATGCCGACGGTGCGCGGGGGGATCGTCATCGCGGGATGCTCCTAGTGTGGTGCGTCTAACGCGTCTTTACATTCGGCGCCGCCCGGAGGTCGGCGCCCACCTTCGAAAACGGCGGTGC
>CAZEVX010000203.1:0-775 GCA_964515705.1 uncultured Verrucomicrobiota bacterium
GGGCGTAGACCGCCAGGGCCAGCGCCGCGAGCAGCAGCGCCAGCCAGACCGTCATGCGCGTGGAACCGTGCGGCTGCATAGAGTGAGATATACCATGCCGGAACCCGCATGCAAGCCTGAGGGGAATGGCAGGGACGTCCGCGCACCGGTCCACCGTTCGCGGCACCAGGGATCCGGCTCCCCCGGGGGATTGCCCCGCCGGTCAGACAGTTGCGTGGTCCGGGCAGGACGGGGTGCCCAGCCGAGCCAGTGCGGCGCTCCACGGCCGAGCGGCCGGGGGTCTACGGCGCGTCCGTCGCGGTCAGCCAGTAGACGGCGTTGTTGAGAATCTGCTGTTCACCGGGCAGCAGGCGCTCGACGCGGGTCGGAACGCCGTTCACGAGATCGGCGCAATCGCCGAGGGCCAGGCCGCAGAGCACGGCGCGGCCGCGCCCGAATTGGCCGGCCACCAGGATGGGGTCGCCGCCCTGCCCTTCGCGCGTGGCGGAGACCGCCAGCACCGTGCCAGCGGGCCCGGCGCGCAGCGGCACGTAGGTCGGGGAGCCGGCGCGGAAGGCGAACCCGGGTTCGAGCTTCATGCGATCCAGTTGTGCCTGGAATGCCGGGTTGGCGGCGTCGCCGGGAAAGCGCGCGAAGAGGCTGGCGGCATCGGTCACCGGATGCCGGGCCGTGACGATCATATCCTGTCCGGCCACTGTGTCCGGCCGCGCGTTGGCGCCGATGGCGGGTAATGGAGGCTCGACGCAGGGATGATGGCCGACCGTTCGGTGCAGGA
>CAZEVX010000203.1:785-5847 GCA_964515705.1 uncultured Verrucomicrobiota bacterium
GGCGCCGCCAGCCTGGACATACTCCCGCAGGCGCCGTTCCCAGCCAGGCGCGAGCAAATAGAGATCGCCGTAGCCGATATTGGGCAGGATGACCAGGTCGAGGTCCGCCAGCGTGTCGGGCTGCAGGTCGTGGAGACGCACGGCTTCGATCCCCTTCAGCCCGGCGACGAACGCCAGGATGGCGTCGTCGCCGGTGACATGCTGCTTGGCGAGGGGCGCCTCGCGGCCGTGGTCGCTGAACACGCCCACGCGCCGCGTGCCGGCCGGGCGCGGCGAGCGGGCGGGGGTCCGCGCGGCGGGCGGCGCCGGCACGGCAAGCATCGCGATGTCGCGGCCGGGCGCGGCGCTGGCGCCCGGGTCGCGCGCTTCCGCCGACAGGCGGGCGGGCCGCACGGGGAACTCGGCGGGATCGGAGAAGAAGCAGAAAAACCCGCATTCGCCGGGGCCGATCGCGGCATGGAGCGCGTCGCCGGTCGGCGCCACGGTGCCGGCGCAGAGGTCGGCCGCAAAGCGCGGCGCGGGGCGGATGCCCGGCGTATCGAGGGTGACGGACAGCGGCGCGAACCCGGCGTTCCACAGCGCGAGGAAGTGCCGGCGCCCGTCGCTGAACAGGGCGGACTCGAGCGCGCGATAGGCGGTCTCGTTGAAGCGCACGGGCGGCGGCCCGGCCAGGGTATCCACCAGCCCGCGGAACCAGCGTTCGACGGACTCGTTCTGATGGATGCGGCGGCTCAACAGCAGCGGCGAATAGACCGCCGTCCCGCGGCCGGCGCGCCGCCGGTAGATGGCGGTATCCCCCACGCGCAGCAGCACCTCGGCCTGGCGGTTGACCGCCGGCACGGCCGGCAGTCGTCCGGAGAGCGCGCCTTCGGCGTCCACGTCGCGCACCGGGCCAGCGCCCGGCGCGACGCCGCAGAGGGCCTGGATCAGCGGGTGTTTCAGGCAATCGCCCTCGATGTAGGCGGCGCCGCCGACCTCGACGACGCGGCGCACCGCCTCGGCATGGGCATCCGCCAGCACCGGGTTATCGAGCAGCACAACCAGTCCGTAGGGCGCCAGCGTGTCGGGGGTAAAATCCCGCGCGTAGACCAGGTCGAGCGGGATGCTTTTCAGGGACACCAGGTTCTGGACCTGGACATCGAACAGGCTGCCGGAGGCCGTCCAGGCCGCGCTGGTGATGCCGTGGATCATGGCCGCGCGGTCCCAGAGCACGGCGACGCGCTTCCAGGCCGGCATCAGGAAGAGGTCGCCGGCCCCGGTACAATCGAGGAACTGGCTCAGGCGCACCTGCTCGGCGTGGTAGCCGAGCCAGTTGAAGGCGCGTGGCTTATAGAAGCAGACATAGCCCGCGCCCCACATCATGGCATTGAGGGCGTTGGGCACCTGGTCACGGGCCTCGCCCAGCCCGCAGATGTTCATGACCGGCTGGCGGTTGCCGAACATGCCGCGCATCAGCTTGCCGTAATACTTGAAGGACGGGTTGGGCGTGCCGTAGAGGTCCATGCAGATCGCCGTGAGGGCGTCGGCCTGGCGCTCCCAGTCATGCGGCGCGCCGGCGTAGAGGCGGGTCATCGAGCTGGCGTTGACCTGGTCGAAGACCCGCACGTCCGGGTATTCGGCGCGGGCGGCGGCGGCCAGGGCGCGGATGCGCTCGGTCCAGACGTCCATCTGGAAGAGGGCGGTGAGGCGGTGGCGCGGATCCCGCAACTGCGCGTCCTCGACGCGCGCGACGGGCTCGATGCCGTACCGCGCGCGGAAGGCGGCGCGCGCCGCGTCGGTCACCCGGCCGCCGCGGCCGATCTGGTAGCATTCCTCGTCGGAGATCATCAGCGCGTCGGGGCGGTGGGCGGCGACCTCGCGCACGGCCTCGGCCTGCAACGTGATCACGCGGGGATCGGCATGGTCCACCAGGCCGTTGCGGTCCACCAGCGTGGCGCGGATGGAGTCCGGGTAGAACTTGGGCTGGCTGCAGTTTTCGATGGTCACCGTACAGAACATGCCGCGGCGGTGGACGGTGTCAATGATCTCGCGCAGGTAATTGCGCGGCGCGCCCGGCAGGGCGGTGAAAAACGGATCGGGGAAGCGTGTCGGGTGCCAGTGCGCGGCAAAGATCGGCGAATAGAACCCGTTGAACCCCTGGTCCTCGAAGACCGGCAGCATGGCATCGAGGAACGGGATCGGGTCGTAATAGGCCCAGCCGTAGGGCGTTTTGGCCGACTTGAACTTGACGTACTCGGTGCGGATCTGGTTCCGGCCGAACACCGGCCTGGCCGGCTCGGCCGGGGCGCGCTCGCGGCGCTGCGGTTCGCCCAGCGCGACGGTCACGGGTCGTTTGAAGGCCAGGTAGGCGTCGCGCACGTCGCGCCATGAGCGCGCCTCGGGCAGGGCCAGGTAGGCGCCGCGCCGCTCGCCCGGCGCTGCGGGCACGAGTGAAAAGACCATCTGCGACTCGTCGCTGTAGGAGAACTCCCAGCGCTGCACGGCGTCGAGGTCCATGAGTTCGCCGCAGGTCATGCCGGTCTGCGTGTCGCGGAAGGCAAACCAGCCCTCGGCCAGGCCGTCCCGCGCAAAGGGGGCGCGCAGGCCCGGCTCGACCGGGAGCATGGTCAGGCCGCCGGCGGCGGCCAGGACGATCTGGTCGGGCGCGCCCTCGAACCCCGCGCCGGGCGCCCAGCGCGACTCCTGCGGGAATCCGGCGCCGCGCACCGCGTAGCCGAGCCCGGGGGCGCGCGCCTCGAGCAGGAGGTCCGCGGTATAGGGCACGCCGGTATGTTCGAGATCAAGCCGCAGCAGTTTGCGGATCGGCCCGTCGGCCAGCACGCGCCAGCCGGCCAGGCGGTGCGCCAATACTATCGGCGAGCGGCTGCCGAACCCGACCGGCCCGAGGTTGAAGAAGTCGCCGAACTGGTTGCCATAATCCGACCCGCGCGGAGCCAGGAAATCGAGAATACCCCAGTCCAGGCGGACCTCCGCCCGGAAACGCTCGTTGAGAAGCACCAACCGGCCGCCGCGCTCGCGGAGTTCGAGCTCGGACTCGTAGCCCGGCGGGGGCTGTTCCGCGGCGCTGTAATAGACGAAGAACACCAGGTTCTGGAACCCGTAGAACAGCGGCTGGAACAGCACCTCGATTTGCCGGGTGGCCTCGTCCACGAACCGCGCCTGGCTGGGCAGTTCGCGCCGGCCGGGCGTGACCACGCGCACCGAGGACAGCGCCGCCCAGTCCGGCAGGGGAAGATAGAGCGCCACCGTGCGATGCGCCATGCGCGGCAGCGGGTTGAACGCGACCACCGGCACGCGCTCGTCCCAGTTCGTCTGCCACCAGGCCTTGTGCTCGAGCGCCCGCAGGTAGAGCGGATTCAAGGCCGTCACCGGCAGCTTCGAGGCAATCGGCTCGACGGCCAACGCGTTTGTCACCGCCGCGTCGGCGCCGGATGCCGTTCCGGCGCCCGATTCCGGCAGGGCGTCCGCCTTCAGGCCGGGCGAAAGGGATGGATACGCCAGCCGGAGCAGATTAGGCAGCAGGTCGCCGCGCTTGTTCATGGATGTCAGGCCGCAATACACAATCGTGCCCCGGCCGCACACTCCGCGCTGGATCGCCAGCCCGGCCAGGGCGGGGTTTTCCTGGCTGACCAGCAGCGCCTGCTGGCCGGCCGACAGCGGACCGAACAGGTCGTCGGCCGTGCCGGTCATGGTGACCGGGTTGGGCGTGGTCATCAGCGGATCCGACGCCGCGCCGTCGGCGATCCGCAGCGGGCGGGTGGCGCGGGTATAGCCGGGCGGCACGACGCCGAGCGCCTCGTAGAAAGTCCGGTTTTCGGGATACCGCGGTTTGGGGCTGGGCAGGCCCTCGACATCGAACACCAGGACGCCGCCCCGGGCCAGGAAGTCGCGGATGGCCGCGATGACCGCCGCATCGCGGAACAACACGGGGGCCTCGTCGAAGCTGGTGAACACCAGCATCGGCGCGCGCGCGAGATCGGCGACGAGCCCGTCCCGGTAGGTCGCCACGGTATAGCCGCGCAGTCGGATACCGTAGTTGTTCAGGGTCCACTCGGGCTTGCGCTGGTAAGCCTCCGGCCAGCGTTCGGTGGGCGTGTGCTGAAAGGCCACCAGGATGTTGTCCGCCCCCGCCGGCCAGGGCGGTAGCCAGAGGGCCGCCGCTGCCAGTGCCGCCAGCGTGCGCGTCATGAGGGTGGGCATCGTCATCGCCGTGTGGTGGTGTCCGATGGTGCCGGACTCGCTTTTCGGCCTGGTTGGCAGCCGGGCCCTACCCTGGCCGGCTGGGCGGCATCCCGGCGCACGGCGCGCTATTGTTCACCCGCACCGCCGTCGGCGGCTCCCTTGGGAAGGTCGCCCTACCCGCGCGTTGCGACATCATGGTTGCTCATGGCGTGTGCCGCGCCGCCGCCGGCAGGGACGCCAGCCGCCACCCTGCGCCGATCCGGCCATCCGTTGCCGCTGTCCAAGGATGTCGTCGGCGCCCCCGTGCTCAACGCCACCGGATGAGGGTGCCGACCGGCAGCCGCTCGTAGGCGCCGATGTCCACCCGGCGGGTCAGCGGGTCGAGCCGATTGCGCCCGTCGAGGTCGCGGGCGCCGGCCATCCAGTCCATGGTCAGGCCGGCGTTGAAACAGGGCGAGCCGTCCCCAATGCGGAAATCGCCGGTCTCCGGGTTGAGGAAGCGCGGGTTGTCGCCCGTGTTGTTCGCGCCCGAGATGCCCGTGCCGCTGGCGGGGGCCAGGCAACTGTTGGAGACATACAGCGTGCCGCTGTTGCGGTACCAGTTCGAGGACGCCGCGCCGGCGCTGTTGCCATACACGATGGTGTTGACCAGATGCGCATCGCTGTTGAACCAGATTCCGCCGCCTAACCCATTCGCCGCCAAGGCCACATTCGAGACGATCGTGCAGTTCCAGTATTCGCCGGTCAGACCGCTCGCTGATATATGGACGCCACCGCCGCGGTTGCTCGAGTTGGTGCCCGAACTATTGCCGGCGATCAGGCAGTTATAAAATGCCGAGCGATGGGTGTCGTAAACACCCCCGCCGTGCGTTTTGGCGAG